>JBJEBS010000062.1:0-9278 GCA_051870275.1 Candidatus Cryptobacteroides sp. | reverse complement strand
CCGGGTCGGCAAAATCTACGGATAGCAAACCCGGAACTTTGCAAGTGAGCCGAAATATAGGGAGATATATGAGGAAGCGGTTATTCCTAATCTGGACAAGGGCTGCATAGGGTCTTTCCCTTTTGTCTGGGGTTATCAGAATCATGGAGATGTGTTGACCTGGTATGGCCTTTTCGATAAATCCGGGAATACTTTCGGAGCTGTTGATGAGATCCAAAAATACTGGACGGGAAAATATCCGGAGAAACTGGCACCTGTAATCGCTGACCGTACTGCTATGGCCATGAACGGGAAGATCGCAGATGACAGCATAGTGGTCAGTCCATCCAGCGAGAATACGGCATCTGTCAGTGCTTCGTCTCCTTGGGGCTCCTCACTTTCATATAAGTGGATGATATATCAGGAGGGAAGTGCAGACACCGACGGGAGCCTGCCTGAAGGAATCAGCGGCCTGATAGAGGATGAAACTTTGCAGACCATCACTTTTACGGCTCCCAAGGCGGCCGGAAACTACCGCCTTCTTGTGTTCGTCAGGGACACGAACAGGAAGGCTGCACTTTCTGTAATTCCATTCTGTGTGAAATAAGATATAGACAATGAAAAAAATAGCAATAATATCGGTGGGTCTTTTCTCACTTGCGCTAATCGGATGTGAAGAAAAGAATGTCGTGGATGTAAAACCAGCTCACGGAAGTCTAAGCATGACTTTGATCGGAGAAGCTCCTGTGCTTGCTTATCCGGAAGATAATGTACATTATAATCTCAATGTCAGTTATAGTGAAGGACTGAAGTCTGTGTACACATCTATTGACGGAGTAATCGTCGAAGGGTCTGAAAAGACATATGAGGCTACCACAGAAGAGGTACTTTATTCTTTCGGTTATATATTCAGTGCAGAGCAGATAGGCCAGTCCATAGACTTTGTCTTTACGGCAGAGGGAGTGGACGGCTATAAGCATAGCATTGATTATCCCGTGTATGTCCGTTCGATTTCCGAGACCGTAACTCTTTCTCTTCCGGAAGAACTGCCTTCCGAGGTAATTATGGGTGAAAGTGTGGAGTTCGATGTGAAGGTGACTACTGGTTATAGCATCTCAAAGATAAGGACACTAAAGAATGGAGAGGAAATTATAGACCTTACCAAGACAGAGGGATTTGCTTCCAACAAAGAGGATGCTTATCATTTTGTCTATACCACTGCTTCGGAAGACGGAGGAAAGGATATCGTCTTCGTATTTGAAGCCAGCGATGTCAAGGGTAATTTCGGTACGTCAGATTATAAACTTCATGTCAGGAAAGGAGAACCTAAGGCACTGTATTCTGAAATTTTTGATACCCAGATGAGTATATCCGGAACAAATGCCTTCGATACCACCGAAGGCGGTATCAGCGGGAACACTGCAACTCAGTTTACCCCTGCTAACATAGCTTCTTATAATGGGGACAATGCGGAAGTTACAGATGGAATCAAGGAGGGACTCACAGTATATGACGGGGATAAATCTTCCATAAATTACACTTCAGACGGGTCTCAGATCTGTTTTTCCAAGTATGCATATTCTACGATGAAGCTCATATCCGGCACTTATGTCTGGGCACGCAAGGCAGGCAACGGTTGGCTTAACATCGCAGGAATCAAATTGCACGGTTGCACTGACCTTACGCTTACATTCGATCAGTGTGGTGGATCAGTCAAAGTCGAGTATTCCCTCGATGGAGAATCTTGGACGGAGATATGCAAGAGCAGCACTACGGACAATGTCAGGGCTGACTTCACTGTGCAGCCTGGAACAGAGAGCATACAGATCAGATTTACTGAAGATTCCGGTTCTGCTCACCTTAGATTTGACAATATAACATTGAAGGGGGAGTAGAAGGTGATGAGACAGTTATTAATTAGGATAGCCATAGCTGCAGTAAGTGTCGGACTTGTCAGTGGATGCGCAACTCGGGATTATGACCTGTGTGTCTATGGTGGTACTTCGTCCGGTGTCGTAGCGGCATATTCTGCAGCAAAGAGCGGTTTGAAAGTGGTCCTGGTGGAACCTACGGAGCATTTCGGGGGTATGACTTCCGGAGGACTGGGTTTTACGGATATAGGAAACAAACAGGTTATCAAGGGGGTGGCCAAGCAGTTCTATCGTAAAGTGGGGGAACACTACGGCTGTCTCGAGCAATACATCTTCGAACCTTCGGTAGCGGACAGCATTATGCATTCGTATCTGAAAGTGGATGGACTGACGGTAATGAGTATGCATAGATTGGCATCGGTCGAAAAAGAAGGAAGCCGTATCCGTCGGATATGGGTGGAGCGCTCCGATAAGCCGGAGAAAAAATCTTTCATAAGTGCCAGGTATTATATAGATGCCTCATATGAAGGGGATCTGATGGCTCAGAGTGATGTGGAGTATTTTGTCGGCAGGGAAGGAAATGAAAGGTATGGAGAGACTTTGAACGGAGTGGAGATGATGTCGGGCCATCAATTTCCTGACGGCATAGATCCTTATGTGGAGCCAGGAAATCCTGCAAGCGGACTTCTGTGGGGTATCTCCGACAGGGAACTTGCTAAGACAGGTTCTGAAGACAGTTTGGTGCAGGCTTATAACTACCGTATATGTCTTACGGATGTCCCTGAAAATATGATTCCTATCGAGGAGCCCGAAGATTATGACCCTTCCAGGTACGAGCTTTTGCTCAGACTAATGCAGGCCCAGCCGGAAAAGAAATCTCTGAATGATTATTTTATCTGGAGCAGGATGCCGAACGGTAAGACAGATATCAATAACCGTGGTGGTTTCTCGTCCGATATGATAGGGATGAATCATTTGTATCCTGAGGCCAGTTATGAGCAGAGAGACTCGATTCTGGCGGCCCATACAGCATATACCAAGGGACTGCTTTATTTCATAGGTCATGACGAGAGAGTGCCGGAGATATTGCGAAAGAAGATGCTGCAGTGGGGCTATCCTAAGGATGAGTATGAGGAAAATGGCCATTGGACACCTCAGATTTATGTCAGGGAGTCCCGTAGAATGATAGGGGAGTATGTGGCTACACAGGCTGACTGTCAGGGACTTGTCTGTCCTTATGACGGAATAGCCATGGCGGCTTATCAGATGGATTCTCATAATTGTCAAAGGGTGGTGGTCGTTAAAGACGGAGTTCCTATGGTTAAGAATGAGGGCAATGTCGAGGTGGGAGGTGGCCTTCCATATCCGATTTCTTACCGATCTCTTACCCCGAAGAGGGAGGATTGCACAAACCTTCTTGTTCCTGTATGTCTTTCTGCCAGTCATATAGCTTATGGCTCTATAAGAATGGAGCCCGTCTTTATGGTTCTGGGCCAAGTCTCAGCTCTTGCAGTAGCCCAGGCCATACACAAGGGGAATTGTGACCTGCAGGATGTCGATAGCCGAGAGATTAATGTCGTTCTGGATGAGAATCCTTTTATGGATGGAACTCAGGCGGATATATTAATCGACGATAATGATGCGCATGTGATGATGAGCGGGGATTGGAGCAGAGTTGAGGGACGGGGTGGATATGGTTTGTCATATTGCAGGGCGGATGCTTTTTCGGATGGCTCTGTGGATTTCAGAACCAATATTCCATCGGACGGTACTTATGCTGTGTACACCTATCAGCCGGTGTCTAAGCAATTCTCTTCTACCCTCGATGTCAATATCAGATATAATGATACAAGTTATTTCATCAGTATCCCGAGATCTGAAATCCTGATTTCAGGTCAGACTTCGACCACCTGGGTGCCTTTGGGAGAGTATCATTTCAGTAAGAATGATGAGGTAAGTGTGTCTATTCTGGCAGGCGAGGCTGACGGAACGGCCCGTGCCGATGCTGTTTTATTTGTAAAACTTTGATTATGAAAAGATATTTATATGCTTTTTTACTGGTTTTCTGCTTTGCCTTTATCCCTTCTGCAGCTCAGGAAGATGTGGAGGATAAGGTAGAGGGGCTTATGTCGAGAATGAGTCTGGACGATAAAATCGGACAGTTGCATCAGATAGACGGCAGGACTGATCTCACAAAAGTGTGTGAGATGATACGTAGAGGCCAAGTTTCTTCTATTATGAATATAGTTGATGCCTCCGTTATCGATTCTCTGCAAAGGATAGCTGTGGAGGAGAGCCCTTCTGGCATTCCAATTCTTTTCGCGAGGGATATCGTTCATGGATTTAAAACTATACTGCCAATTCCGCTTGGTCAAGCGGCCTCTTTTGACGATGCTCTCATACGCAGTGCGGCACGAAATACGGCACTGGAAGCTACGGAAATTGGCATAAAATGGGCCTTCGCGCCGATGATGGATATAGCGAGGGATCCGAGGTGGGGCAGGATCGCAGAAGGTTTCGGGGAAGATCCTTATCTGGCGTCCAGGCTGGCAGTGTCTGTCGTTAAGGGTTATCAGGGAGATTCTTTGAGCGATGAACTTTCGATGGCTGCCTGTGCCAAGCATTTTGTCGCCTATGGGGCGGCGGAAGGTGGTCGGGATTATAATACCACCTATGTGCCTGTAAGATCTTTGTACGATACTTATTTCCCGCCATTTAAGGCTTGTGTCGAGGCTGGAGTGGCTTCTTTTATGTCTTCTTTCAATGATAACGACGGAGTCCCTGCGACAGGGAACAGCTGGCTTCTGAGCGAAGTCCTTCGGAATGAGTGGGGATTTACAGGGATGGTCGTCTCGGATTGGGGCTCTGTCGGAGGGCTTATTCCTCACGGGGTGGCCAAGGATAAGAAGGAGGCTGCCAAGATCTGCCTGGAAGCTGGATGCGATATGGATATGATGTCCTATTCCTATCTTAATCATCTTAAGGAACTTCTGGCTGAGGGAAGTGTCAGTATGGAAGTTTTGGATGAAGCAGTAAGGCGTGTGCTTAGACTGAAGGTTAAACTTGGCCTAATAGAAAAACCATATACACGCAAAACTTCGGAGAGCGTGATATATTCTGATGAGCTGCTTCAGACAGCTTGCCGGCTGGCAGAGGAATCTTCCGTGCTGCTTAAAAATGAGGGGATTCTGCCTTTGGATGAGAAGATTAAGACTGTTTTGGTGACAGGACCTATGGCGGATGCGGCTTATGACCAGATGGGAACTTGGGCTCTTGACGGGGATAAGGCACATACGATTACTCCTGTCGAGGCTATTCGAGGGAATCTGCCACCAGATGTCAAACTTATTTATGCCAATTCTCTTGACTATCCGAGAGATAAGAGCTCCGATGGGTTTAAGGCGCTGAAGAAAGCGGCCAGGAAGGCTGATGTGCTGATTGCTTTTGTCGGGGAGGAGCAGATGATGTCGGGAGAAGCCCATTCTCTTTCCAATCTTCATCTTCAAGGCCAGCAGAGTGAAATGCTTGAAGCCCTGGCTTCTACTGGAAAGCCTCTGGTGACGGTGTTTATGGCAGGAAGACCTCTTGTGATAGCTTCTGAAATGGAGCTTTCGGATGCTGTCCTGTATATGTGGCACCCTGGAACCATGGGAGGACAGGCCGCGTATAATCTTTTGTGGGGCAAGGCCAATCCTTCAGGAAAGCTGCCGGTGACTTTTCCTCGAAATGAGGGGCAGATACCGGTTTATTACAATCACAAACATACCAGCCATATAGCCAAGGGCACGGAAGGTAATCTGGACAAGGTCCCGAGAGAGATGCCTCAGTCTGTTATGGGGCATACTTCTTCCTATCTGGATGTGTCTCCGACTCCACTTCTGCCTTTCGGCTTCGGTCTGTCTTATACGACTTTCGAATTGAGTAATCTTAGGGTGGAAACTCCTGAAGTTCGGGCTTCTGATTCTCTGGTATTCTATGTCGATGTGAAAAATACGGGCGAGAGGGAAGGCTGCGAGTTGGTGCAGGCTTATGTCGGTCGAAAGAGTGCTTCCACTACTCGTCCGATGAAGGAATTGAAGGCCTATGAAAGAGTGAGTTTAAAAGCAGGGGAGAGCAGGACTGTCAGACTGGAGATTCCTGCGGAAAGTCTGGCCTTCTGCCGGAAAGATCTGAGCTGGGGAACTGAGCCAGGGAATTATATCCTGACCGTGGGCACATCTAGTGAAGGAGGTATGATGTTATATTTTGAGCTGAATAATTAATTAAAATACAAATACTTATGTTAAAGAAACAATCATTTGAATCATTTCAGAAGAAGGCTTATGTGGCTCCTGAAATACAATCTCTGCTACTGCATCCTCAAGCAGTGCTATGTTTATCTAATCAGACGGAAACTTATAACAGTCCAGATGACTGGGAGGAAGGAAACATCAGTTGGTTTTAATGGACTTTAAAATTGTGACATTATGAAAAGATCTTTTAATATTATGATTATGGCAGCTTTTGTCGCTGCAGTATCGTGTCAGAAAACTGAGATAAATATTTCAGAGAAGGAGGAAAGCCAAGTCGTGCTGTATGCTAACGAGAGCTCTTCCAAAACTATTCTGTCAAGTGACTTTAAAGTGTCTTGGGCGGAAGGGGATGCCTTGACGGTATTCAATGCTGAGACAGGAAGTGACAGCTATTCAGACAATTGTAAATTTACTGTCAGCGAGACAGCGACTGGTAAATTTGTCAAGGATGCCGATGACAAGGCTCTCGTTTCGGAGTGCGCTTCTTATGACTGGTATGTCTGCTATCCTTATATGCAGTATGGATCTGCTCCTGGAGGTACCAAAGGCTATACTGTGGCACTTGCTCCTAAGCAGGTCGGTTACGACAATAATAATCATGTGGCTGGGAATGATATCATAGCAGGAAAGGCTTTGGCTGTCTCAGATGGTACTGCGCCAAATGTCGGACTTCATCATGTGGGGACATTGCTGAAATTTACTGTAGTCAATAATTCCGGCAAGGCTTCCAGCATTACAGGTCTTAGCCTTGATGCTTCTGCCGGGGAAAGCTATATTACCGGTTCTTTTACTATGAATTGGGGTGCAGAGGGAGTGAATCCAAGTCTGGATGCCACTCAGATGGGAAGCAGCAAGTCTTATACCTGTGCCTTGTCGGTAGTTCAGAATAACGGAACTGCTGAAGCTCCTGATTATCAGCCTATCGAGACGACGGTTGAAAATGGGGAAAGTGTGGATCTATATATGGTAGTGGCTCCGTTTACTATTCCTGCCGGCAAGTCCCTCAGCCTTACTGTCACTGGCTCTGCAGGTACAGCCACGCTTACCAAGACTTTCTCGGCAGAGGCGAAGTTCGCTGCCGGAACCTATAATACTGCGACTCTTCCTTATGAACCGATAAACATAGTATTTACGGAGACTTTCGGAGCAAATACTGTAGCTACAGCAAGTGTTCCTTCTTATGGCAAGGCTGGTCTGACTACTGCAGATGAGGCGGATAAGGCGAATTACACTTATTCCGTTACAGGTAATGCTTCGATAGCTGCTGGAACTAACACTAATAAGATTAATAATCCAAATTATTACGGAACAGTGATTGAAGGTGCAGCAGTAAAACTTCCTGCTACTTCTGCCACATCTGATAATTCAGGGCTTTATATCAAGGGCATAAAGGTAAAGGCTAATACCACCTATATCTTTAAATATAACAAGTCCAGGGGCTCATTATCAGATACTGAAGAGTACAATACAACCACAGTATTCAAATATAAGGATAATGCTGTAGATACTTGGAATAAAGTCAATTCCACAACAGAAGCAGGTACTATCACACAGGAGTTCACGACCGGTGATTATACGGTTCTGGATATAGGCGTAGAGGCTACTGACAGAAATCCGACTGGTACTATCACCTACTATCCAGCCCTTGACCTCTTCCAACTTATCGAAAAGTAAATCAGGCATTGATATCACTGCCAGATAAATCGAGTAAGGATTATCGCATTTAGCGCATACGGTTTTTGCAAAATAACGCGTTTTGAATTTCGGGTTTTATGTAAAATATCGCGTTTTGAAGAAATTTTGTTTATCTTTGTCCTGATATTAACGATATGGTTATGATTGATAAGCGAACATTGGAATTTATTCTCACCGACCAGCAGGAAGAGATGGAGGCAAGAGCGGAGGAAACTTTGTGCCATCGCCCAGAAGAGGATAAGATTGACCTTATGAGCACGCAGGCCCAGGCTGTCATCGGAGTAAGGCGAAGTGGCAAGTCAACGCTCTGCTACCAGGCGTTGCAAAAGAAGGGAGTAAAATATGCCTATGCTGATTTTGATGATGAGCGGATGATCAATCTTCAGGCTGACCAGTTGAACGACGTGCTGGAGATTCTCTACAAGATATACGGCGATTTCAATTACCTCCTGCTCGATGAGATTCAGAACGTGGACGGCTGGCATCTGTTCGTGAACCGTCTCCTGAGGAAGAAAATGCACATCATCATAACGGGATCCAATGCCAAGCTGCTAAGCAGCGACCTGGCAACTTTCCTGACCGGGCGCAATAAGGAGATTCCGCTCTATCCTTTCTCCTTCAAGGAGTTCTGTGTAATGAAAGAAGTGGATGTCAACAGGCGGACCACCAAGGCTGAAGGCTTCCGGCGTGCTGCCTTCGACGAATACCTCAGACAGGGTGGTTTTCCGGAGCTACTGGTCATTGAAGACAAAAAGAGCTATGTGAGTACGCTGGTAGAGAACATTCTCAAAAATGATATTGAGAAGCGTTTCAAAATTGTCTACAAAGCGGCTTTTGAGCAAATGGCCCATCACCTCCTGAATATGTCACCCGCTATCGTCGTCACAACGGACTTGGCGAATCAATTCCATTTCAAATCTGAACACACAGCAAAGAACTATGTAGATTACCTCAAACAGGCTTATCTGCTCATAGGCATTCAGAAGTACTCCCAGAAAAGCAAACTGCGGACTATACAGGAAAAAGTCTATGCAGTGGATGTGGCGATGATGGACCAGCGGGAAAATGCGTTTGCCGGAGTGAACCTGGGGCATCGGCTGGAGACCATCGTCGCGGTACATCTGATCCGCCGATGCAAGATGGAGGGCCGGGATGTCTATTATCTGAACGACCGTTCCGGTGAATGTGATTTTGTTGTGTGCAAGGGGAACAATGTGGAGCAGTGCATCCAGGTCTCATATGACATTTCCGCCGACAGGACCCGCAAACGTGAGATTAACGGTCTGTTATTGGCGGCAAAGCAAACCAAATGCGATAATCTGTTGCTCCTGACTGACCATGAGAGCAAGGAAATCCAGCAGGACGGCTACAAAATAAAAGTTAAGCCTGTCTATGAATGGAGTCTGGAATAATCTAATTCGCATAGAAAACTAAAAGGCAG
>JBJEBS010000061.1:0-2544 GCA_051870275.1 Candidatus Cryptobacteroides sp. | reverse complement strand
TACTCTATGGTTTCTCCCTCGCTGCTGTCTTCCTATAATCTTGACAGTCAGGCTGAAACGCTGCCATACTCCGATTTCCCCTCGTACAATGCCTCTAAGAATATCTTCCCCAAGACTCCTTTCACGGTCAAAGGCCGTACGGCCCTTCCGAATCTCAACCTCACGGCAGGATGGGGAAAGACCTTCAGCATCAGAGACCAGAAACTCAGCATAACTGCCAATGTAAGTTCAAGATCCTCCGAGAGAATCATACGTGACGCTTACCTTAACACCTATGAAGGATCAGGAAAGCGCAAGAGTAATTTTAACTACGACGATTACGCTCAGAATGAGGACATTGCGGCTTTGTTCAATATGGTGCAGACCCTTCGCACTTCCGACCTTCTGGCCTTCACGGCCTTCTTCGCCAGAAATGCATCGCGCTCGTTTATGGTCAACGAAGGTACCGACTACGAAGACAGGGATCTTTTCGGCGAGAGTCAGACCGACCACAGATATATGCTGTCGAACTTCCAGCTTACAGGAAGGCACGAAGCGGGTCGCTGGAATCTGGACTTGGGCGCATCGGCATCCCTGACTTCCAGTGACGAGCCCGACAGAAGACAGATGCTCTTCCAGTACGGCTCTGACGGCATGTTGCACTTCTTTACGAACAATCTGGAGACCTACAGATACTTCGGAAAGCTGCGCGAGAACGAATATACGGCAGACCTGAAGGCTGCATACAGTATTGATGACAGTTCCCGGCTGCGTTTCGGCCTTACAGCCAAGGATAAGGTCCGCTATTTCGGCACTACGCGCTTCCTGTACGATGTCAGCTCTCTTACTTCCTCTTTTGATCGGAACATAGAGATGGACATTGAGTCCCTGATAGGATTTCAGGCCCAGAGGGAAGGAGGGGTGTCGATGCAGAGAAAGCAGAACCTGCGCGACAGATATGACGCTTCGAACCTTGTGGGAGCCCTCTTCGCAGAGTATGACAAGTCTTTCGACGACACTTTCTTTATCAATGCGGGCCTGCGTTTCGAGGCTGGACGCTGCAGGGTGGACTATAATGACGACGTGGAGAATACCACGAGGATTATGGATTCCTATGACCCCTTCTTCGCCCTCAATCTCAAATACCGTCTCAAGGACAGCCAGTTCCTGCGCTTCTCTGCCTCCAGAACTATCACAAGGGCCTCTTTCGTGGAAATGGCGCCCTTCCTTTATCAGGAGAGTTACGGAGGAGTGATGCTCAGGGGTAACGCTGCCCTTCAGAACTCCTATAACTATAATTTCGATCTGCGGTGGGAATATCTCAGTGACTCCTCCACCGACCTTCTGTCCGTTACCGGGTATTTCAAATGGCTGGAGAGGCCCATAGAGCGGATCCAGAGATATTCCGGCGGCGCCCCGGAGCACTCTTTCTCAAATGCAGAGAACGGTCTTGCTGCCGGCATCGAGGCTGAGTTCAGAAAGAACATACTACAGGACCTTACCGTCAGCGCCAATGCCACATATATGTATACTAATGTCAAACTGCCTGAAGGAGGAGTTTATACCAATGCTGAAAGAGGGCTTCAGGGGGCTTCACCCTATCTGGTGAATGCAGATATTGTCTATGCTCCCCAGTTCAAAAACGGCACCAGTCTGTCTCTGGCACTTCTTTACAACCTGCAGGGCCCCAGGATTCATTCCGTAGGTCTGTCCGGTCTGGGAGATGTGACCCAAATGCCTTTCCACAGCCTTGATTTCAATGCCGTATGGTCTTTTGCAAAAGCCTGGAGCCTGAATTTCGGATTCAAGAACATTCTCGACAGCAGGACCATCTTCCGTCAGGACATTCCCAGTACGGGGCAGACTGTGGACATTGAAGGATGGAGGGAAGGAACGGGATTCGTTATAGGAATCAATTGGAAGATATAAGCTTTCTTAAATCAATAAAGAATGAAAAAGTTTGTTATTATCGCTGCCTTTGCAGCCACTCTTGCAGGATTGGTGTCCTGCAACAAGCAGAATCCCAATGACGATGGAAAGGGAAATGAGTATGAAATTTCAGGACGTATCACCACTGACCTTACCCTCAAACAAGGCCAGACATATAAACTGGTGGGAAGTCTTCAGGTGGTAGCACCCGCTACACTTACTATTGAGCCCGGTGTGACCGTAAGCGCTGCCGATAACGGTGAGATAAACTATATCCTCATCGAGCAGGGTGCAAAGATCAATGCTGTAGGAACCGCTTCGAATCCTATTGTTCTGACTGCAGATGCCAAGACTACCGGTGCCTGGGGTGGACTGCACATTTGTGGCAAGGCTCACTCCAACAAGGCCGCAAAGGCTGGGGAGTCACTTACTTCCGAGATTGGAAATGCCGTTTATGGAGGCAATGTAGAGAATGACAACTCCGGCTCTTTGAAGTATGTAAGGCTCGAGTACACAGGTTATAAGCTTGATGCTGAGCACGAAGCCAACGGACTTTCTCTCTACGGAGTCGGCAGCGGAACCGAGATTTCGTATATCGAGTGCTATATGGGCTCTGACGATGGCATAGAGTTCTTC
>JBJEBS010000060.1:0-39534 GCA_051870275.1 Candidatus Cryptobacteroides sp. | reverse complement strand
ATATCTGGATGACAGATCAGCCTGAAGAGCAGGTTTACTATAACAACGCCGGCATAATGATGGACAGGAACCTCGGTGCCACCTCTGCCACCCCGGGCGATGTAGGAGCCCTCGGCCTTCTTTACCAGTGGGGCCGAAAAGACCCGTTCTTTGGTCCGTCTTCTATAAAGTCAAATAAAAAAGCCAAAGCGACGAATTCTTTCCCTAAGTCAGTTATATCTAATAAGAATACTGGCACCATAGCTTATGCCACATCACATCCAACGATATTTATTGCTAATTCTAAAAATTTTAGTAATGATGATTGGCAAATTGACAATGAAAACACACGATGGCAACCCAAAAAGACAATTTATGATCCTTGTCCAGCAGGTTGGAGAGTGCCTGATGGAGGAGATAAAGGAGTTTGGTCTAAGGCTTTAAATACATCATCTCGTTATAGTCATAGTTATAATATTACTTGTATTGGAATGAATTTTTCTTATGACTTTGGTTCTGAATCTATGATATGGTATCCATCTTCTGGTACTTATAGCAGAGCTACTGGATTACTGGAGGATGTCGGTTACATTGCTTACTATTGGACAGTTACACCAAATGGTAAATACGCATATTGTTTGAAATTCCTCCGAAATTGCGATGTATATCCGTTAGCAAGCGGCTATCGTGCGAACGGCCAAGCCGTCCGATGTCAAAAAGAATAATTAACCCTCAAGAAGAAAAAGACACTTCCTCTATTTCCTGCGGTACACGACGAATTCGAAGCGGAAGCCGCTTTCCGGATCAGTATATGTCTGCGAGCAGCTCTCTACATGCCAATTCTCTTCTTTAATTTCGGGAAAGAAAGCATCTGCTCCCTCCACCTCCGTGTGCACGTGAGTGATATACAGCAAATCCATCTCGTCTATAGCGGCCCTGTACACCGAAGCTCCCCCTATAACGAAACACTTCTGCGACTCACCCTTCGCCGCCTCCTCATAAGCCTCCGCGAAAGACTGCACACAACATACTCCCTCGATAGGTTCACCTCCTGCATTCAGCACTATATTCTTCCTCCCAGGCAGAGGCTTTCCGATAGAGAAATAAGTAGTCCTTCCCATAATCACAGGGAAGCCCTTGGTCTGAGCCTTAAAATACTTCAAATCCTCACTCAGATGCCAAGGCAAATCGCCCTTCACTCCTATTCCCAGGTTATCGGCCACAGCCGCTATCATACACTTTAACATAATCACTCAAGTTTCACAAGTTACTAATTACCTAATATCAAGAGATTTGTGCTGCTTGCTAACTCATCTTCCTCACGCACGGCTCTCTTTGTAAACTTACACAGCTACAGGAGCCTTGATGGCAGGATAAGGATCATAGCCCTCAAGGGTAAAATCCTCATACTTGAAATCAAATATACTCTTCACCTCAGGCTTCAAAAGCATCCGAGGAAGTGGCCGCGGACTGCGCGAAAGCTGCTCCTTAACCTGCTCGAAATGATTCAGATAGATATGCGTGTCTCCTGTAGTATGAATAAATTCTCCAGGCTGCAGGCCGCAGACCTGGGCTATCATCATAGTCAGCAGGGCATAAGATGCGATGTTAAAAGGCACTCCCAGGAAAGTATCCGCACTACGCTGGTACAATTGGCATGAAAGACGTCCCTCGGCCACGTAGAACTGGAAAAGGCAGTGGCAAGGCGGCAGCGCCATCTTATCCACCTCCCCAGGATTCCATGCGCACACCAGCATTCGGCGCGAATCCGGATGATTCTTAATCATATCCACGACCTGGGCCAATTGATCCACGACCCTGCCATCTCTAGCCTCCCAGCTCCGCCATTGCTTGCCATACACTGGGCCAAGTTCCCCGTCAGCATCGGCCCACTCGTCCCAGATGCTCACCCCGTGCTCCTGCAGATAACGGACATTGGTGTCGCCGCTGATAAACCAAAGCAACTCGTAGATAATGGATTTAAGGTGAACTTTCTTAGTGGTCAGCAGAGGAAAGCCTTCCGAGAGGTCAAATCTCATCTGATGTCCGAAGACACTCTTGGTACCCACCCCGGTGCGGTCGGTCTTCACCACACCTTCATCCATAATTCGCTGAAGAAGATCCAAGTACTGTTTCATAATTATATCGCGGATACTAATTATCTAACTCAAATTTCGCAAGTGATAAATTATCTAATATTAAAAGATGTGCTGCTTACGAAACTTAAAGACAAATATAAATAAAATATGAAAGTCTTTATATAAGTATGCCTCTTAACTATCACAGAGCACCAGAATAGCTAGCTTGTGGCCAAAGTGGTTTATTATCAGGAACAATGTTCTGAATTTCTAATGGTGTAATTATTATGACGTCGTCACTAAATGCAAGTTGCACGTCTATTCTCTGTCTATTATTTACGCTAACAGCTTTTGTATTATAGCTAAGTCCTGAAAACACTAAAGTTGCGTTAGGACTACAAGATATCTGATATTGCCCAGACAAATCTGTCACAGTATAATTAGTCGTACCTCGTTCTGAAACCACAATTTCAGGAATAGTACCATATATATCAGAGACAATACCTGATACTATAATACGTTGTGCAAAAGCACTTGTTCCTGATACTACCGAAAGGAAAATAATGGTAATAAACTTTTTCATATAATTGAGTATTTATTTGGTTTTCTGAAGATATATTGCAGGTTAATTAGAAAGTATCTGCCGTAAGTAGGCTCCCATCGCTGAGTCATATACAGGGGATTTAACTCGGTAGAATACATAGTGGCCGCATTCAGCATATCTATAAACTGCAGGGAGAACTTAAGTGGAGAACCCTTAATCGGACGGAATTGCAACTCAGCATTCAAGATATGATTGATATGATTATTACCTGCCCCACTGAGATAATCATATCCGGTAATTTTGTATTGACATTCCAGCCTAATCTTCTGAGGTACAATTTCCCACTTGACATACAGATCATTCATAAAGGCCAATCTGGAAGACAAATTCTCACCCGCCATATCATTGCTGACAAGGTATGACAGACTAGTTTTTTCAACTATATAAAATCGGCTTGAAGGCATATAGATACAGGAATAATTGGCCGCAAATGACATATCTTCCATCCAAACTGGGACATCGCCAGCAAATTGGCTGTTTTGCGCATAGTTCGCCGCAGCCCCAAAACGAAGATTATAGCGATTATACTTCAGGGAAAGCGCATAATCTCCCGCAGCCCCGACTTTCCACGAAGGCCTGGCAGCATTACTATAGCTATATAGCATGGCACCGGCCAGTGCCTTATACCCATCCCATTGTTCCAAGACCGTATCTGTATCGAAATAAGTCACCTTATTCACGATGGGATTAAACCTGCACGCTGAATTAAGACTTAATATCAAGTTCTTAACGACACCTCTTTTCTTAGATTTAATATCGGAGGCATAACTCAGTCCCCCATCAAGCATAAGAGAATGTTTCAGGTTCGGATTCCCTCCAGTAAGCACCAAAGGGTTTGTGTCACAAATTCGATTGCTTATCTGCTCTACCGAAGGTGTCAGCGCCTTTAAGGAAGAAGAAAAAGACAAAGCTTTGTATTTAGCTTTCAGTATATACTCCGGATAAAGAAATATGGCGTCATTTGAATAATCGGAAGGAAGTCTCTCGGTATTCAAAAGTTTTTTACTATTCAAAGAGAAATTACCAGAAACATTCAGCCCTTGGGCAGAAGCATAGTCAAATACCCCCAAAGCACTTGCCACCATGTCATTTCTTGTATGGTCGTATGAATTGGCTATATCCATAACAGGCTGGACACAGTCCCATTCGTTCGTGGAAATCTGCCGTTCCTTTATGTGGGAATACTCCAGTTTAGACAAAAGATTTAGACTTAAAGTGTGCGTCTTATTGTTCAATAAATACACTGAACTGCCGAAAGAGCCTCCTGCAAATAGGCTTTTACCATAAGCATCACTGGTCAACTGTCTTTTTAAAAAAGAAGTCGCCATAGTATCTATAGTCCAGGAAAGTTGAGAATTATTCCCGATAGTTAGATATACATTAGCCTCCGGCCTCCACTTTTTCGCATCATTGTTAGTCCAGTTCAAATATCCAAAAATTTTCCAATCCTTACAATCAGCCCTGAAAGATTCATTACGAGAATAATCCTGTATTCCTCCAGATGTCCTCGTGCTGATTTCGTGCTTATTACTGTTATTATCAGAGATACTGCCGTCAATATCTAGATTGAATGATTTTAAGGGGGTATCCAGCATTGAAAGTTTAAGCTTAATCAAATGTTCTTTCCCCAATTGATTAAAGGAACTTGAATCTGCCTGCATCAATTCGGGACTTCCCTCTGTCTCAAAATACTCCGTAAGAGTTTCAGAAGCACTCCGGTAATATCTATTCTTGAAGCTATAAGACAGACTTAACTTGTTCCCGTACAATTGATTCTTCCACTTTTTAGAAAAAAACGCATTAATCTCACTCGTCTCTGAATATTCTTGCAATGGCTTCCTCGAAGGGAATTCATTAACATAGTACATAGAACCGGGATGACTGAAATCTATGTTATCCAAAGCGATATTCTGCCCCCATAAGCCAAAGTTAAAATTCAATATTTCTGAATCATAAGCCACAGCAGCCGCTGCGGCATAACGCCCTTGACCGCTTTCGTCAGCACCGGCAGCCGCGGCTATTCCATACTGTGCCAGAGACAGAAAATCCTCTTTCGTAATAATATTTAAAACCTGTTCTTTTTTAGAATTAATTAGGCCTCGATGCTTATCTACAGCAGATTGCTCTTGATATGACTTAATATGGGTGACCTCTTCAACTTTTAAAGAGTTTATGGCATTCATCGCATCATCTCCGAAAACCAGAAGGCCATTCACATAGGTTCTTTCTACTTTCTCCCCATTAACATAAACAGCTTGATCTGTTACAGTAAAACCAGGGACCTGTCCCAGCACATCCCTTAACATATCTCCACTCATAGCCTTGATAGCCTGAGTATTGATGATGGTCGTATCCTTAATCTTCTTCATCAATGCCACTTGAGATGTGATCATGGCACTCTCCAATTCCTCCACGTTCTCCTTAAGAATAAAAAGTACCACATTATCCCCTGTGACCAGATCGAATTCAGCTTCCTGAACTTCATATCCCATGCAATATGTTTTAAGCTTAACTCGTTGAAGCTCAAGATTATTAAAAAAGAATACCCCCTCTTTTGTCGTCGAAACATATAAAGAATCCTCCTGCCCATCCTGCTTATAAAACAACTGCACAGCACAACCGGCTACAGGGAAATTGTGTTGATCTTCACATACAAGACCACGTATCCTTGCCACCGGAACCTTATCCGGAGATGAATAAGCAAAAAGGCTCATAACAAGCCCCAATAATATGAACAAGACCCTCTTCATCAAATTATGATAAATATCCTATTCCAACGGGAACAAATATAAATAAAATATGAAAGTTTTTATGTAAGTTTGTTCTGAACTTATTCAAGAACTTGGATGAAGAAAACGCTGGCAGCTATAGTGTTGGTTTTAAGCAGTCTCCTTCCCATGAAGGCCCAGTTTGCGGTATATGGGAATGAGCCTGCCAGCCTAAGGTGGCGCCAGATTGAAAGTCCGGCTTACCGTTTCATCTATCCCGAGAACTGCGATTCTCTGGCCTTAAACTACGCCCGCGAATGGGAGAGATACCGAAGGGTCCTGGGCGCAGACCGCATCCCGTATCAGATTCCTGTGGTGTTACACCCTTACAGTGCCGTCTCGAACGGCTTCGTGGTATGGACCCCGAGCCGTATGGAGATGTACACCGCCCCCGCGATGTACAGCCCTGAACCCCTGAATTGGCATAGACTTCTGGCCATACACGAGGGCAGACACGTAGCGCAGATGGCTTTCCTTTACGAGAAACCCTTCTCGTTCACACAGAATCTCTTCGGAGAGCTTCTGGCTGGCCCTTGGAGCATGTATTGGTCTTCTTCCGCCTTTATGGAAGGAGATGCAGTGGTGGCGGAGACGGCTCTGAGCGATGCCGGAAGGGGCAGGAGCGCAGATTTTATGGAGTATTTCAGGGTGAGTTTCGAAAATGGGGAACTCCGGGATTATGACAGGTGGAGGTTCGGTTCGAACAGGCGCTATACTCCTGATTTTTACAAAGTCTCTTACCTGAGTGCGGCAGCCCTCGGGAACGGCCCCCACACCGAAAGTTTCGACAATAGTTTCCGCAAAAGATTCTCGGATTTTTCTACAGAACTGCAGTGGGAATGGGTGCAGGAAACTGCCCGCAGGGCCCCTTTCCAGAGCTATATACAGATAACTGAGAACGAGGAATTCTACACTTCTTATTCAGGATTATGCGTCTGGCAGTCAAAGCTATACGCCCAGCGAAGCGGTCTGGACAAGAACTCTCGGATAGTAAGCTTCGATCCACAAAGCGGAGACTCCCACTTAGGAGCACTCTGCGGAGCCGAATCGAAATTGGCCGCGGGAAAGGACAGGCTATACTGGAGCGACTCCGTGCCGGACGAGAGATACGAGATGTTAAGCACTTCCGTCATTTTTTCTTACGATGGTAAAAGAGTAAGACGGGAGATTGAAGGCGGACGCTTTTATAATCCGGCAGCAGGAGAAGTGAATGGCGAAGAAAGATTGGCCGTGGTAGAGAACAGGTCGGACGGCAGCAGTGCGGTTCTGGTGTACAAAAGAGACGCGAAAGGCACCCTGCTCGTTACGGAGAGCTACCTCGCGCCGGCGGGAGTACAGCCGCTGGAAGTGCTTTGGATGGATGGAAGGCTCTATGCCAGCGTGATAACTGAGCATGGACAGGCGCTGGCCGAGGTCCAGAAAGACTTCGAACTGATCATGGAGCCGACCAATGCCAAGTTGAACCATCTTTTCGCCCAAGATGGAAAGATTTACTTTACATCTGACAAGTTCAGTGTAAACGAATTGTTTACATTTGACCCTGCCACTGGCAAAGTATTGCAGATGACCAATCTAGCCCAAGGAGGAAAGGATTTTACCATTCTGGATGACAAGCTTTTCTTTACAATTCTTTCCCCTAATGGAAGAAATATCTGCCGTTCGGACATCGCCGGACTTCCGATAAAAGAGGTGGACTGGAGCCTCAGGCCGGAACACCCTATGGCGGATTCGCTCAGAGGGCGCTTTGAGATTGGCCTGATAAATGAAAGGCCGGACACTTGCCTGAGCGCAGCGAAGCCCTATTCCAAGCTGAAAAATGCCCTTCGCATCCACTCCTGGGCCCCGCTGTACATCGATTACGACGAGCTGCTTTCCGGCAGCTTGCAGAACATCACTTCCGATGTGGGTCTGGGCGGCACGCTCTTTTTCCAGAACGACCTGAGCACTTTCTACGGCAGCCTCTCTTACAGGGCTTGGACGGCGACCACTTCCTGGGTGCCGGCCACTGAGCTGAATCTGTCGTACCGCGGACTTTACCCTGTCTTCGATGCCAAGGCTATCCTCTATACCGGCGGCTATTTCGGCCGACTGCGCAGCTATATTCCTTTAAATTTCTCGGCCAATGGCTGGAGCCGTGGAATCATCCCTGTCTGCAGCTACGAATTCAATTCCTCCCAGAATATCCTGAGCGCCTCCCTTCGGGCTTACGATATCCTTTCGCAGCCTCGGGCCTGCATCCTGCCACGACTGGGAATAGGAGCCGAAGTCGGAGTGCAGAAATATGATCTGGGGGAAATGAAGGGCCTGTCGTTTTTCCTCTCGGCCTATGGCTATCTGCCAGGCATAAAGAGCACCCACAGCATAGCTTTCAACTATAACTTCTCTCAGATGAAGGGACTTAACTCCCTGACTGTCAGGTACGCTATGCCTTTCCTTTATCTAGACAGCGCGGCGCTGGCCCCACTGACTTACGTGAAGAATTTCGAATTCATTCCTTTCTATCGCTATTACGATAACATTCTGGAGAATGTGAGGGCTGAACACAGGGCTGGAGCCCAGCTGAATGTGGTTCTGGGTAACCTGCTCTGTCTTACTTATGATTTTAAACTCGGGCTGCAGTATTCTTACGGGACGGCCCTGGGTTCCATATTTGAATTGAAGATGTCTTATGATTTGTAGCAAATGTTCGAAGGAGTTTAACTCCGGCCAAGTCCGCTCGGTGAATGTGGCCGAGCATCCTGAATTGAAGGAGAAGATTCAGGATGGTACTTTTTTCTTGCATAAATGTCCTTACTGCGGCTCTCTAGAGCTGGATAATGAAGACTTTCTATATCACGACCCTGCGGCACACCTGCTCATCGCCCTATCTTCCAGAGACTTAAACTCTGAAGGACTGGAGGGATACACCTGTCGTCTGGTGTCTTCGGTGGGGGATCTGGTGGAGAAACTGAAGATCTTTGAGGCGGGACTGAATGACATCGCGATGGAGATCTGTAAGTTCGTGACAGCACAGGATCTGGGCAGGGAGCTGCAGCTAAGGTTTTATAAGATGGAAGGATCTGATGGGGAGATATTATTGGCATATCCGGAAAAAGGGGAGATGCAGATGCTGGAGATAGGGCAGAGAGTCTATTCGGACGCAGTGGGAATTATGGAGAGGACGCCGGAGTTGAGCACTGCAGCCAAGGGACTTGTGAGGGTGGATCAGGATTGGCTTTGTGGATTCTTTAAATAAAGGGATATATTTGGATATGTTCTTTAAAAAGTTTAGATTTGTAGTTCGACACACATAAAACTAATACATAGAATGAAAGAGTATTCAAAAAACGACATTAGAAACGTGGTGCTGCTTGGCGCGACCAAGTCGGGTAAAACCACGTTATCTGAAGCAATGCTTTTCGAGGGCAAAGTTATCGACAGAAGGGGAACGGTTGAAGATAAGAACACTGTTTCTGATAACAATGAACTTGAAAAGCTTAACCAGAGATCCATTTATGCCACTCCGCTTTATGCAGAGTTTATGAACAAGAAGATCAATATCATCGATGCTCCTGGTTCAGACGACTTTATCGGAGGTGCCGTTGCTGCCTTTAAGGTGTGTGAGAACGGTATTCTCGTGATTAATGCACAGCAGGGCGTGGAAGTGGGGACCAGAGGTCTGCTTCGCCATGCTGACAATTATAACATTCCATTGGTGATAGCCGTAAACCAGCTGGACGGAGACAAGGCCGACTGGGATATGACTCTCGCTTCTTTGAAAGAGGAACTTGGGAATAAGATTATTCCTATCCAGTTCCCTACTAAAGTAGGTGCAGGCTTTGACGGTTTCGTGGATGTGCTCACGATGAAGTACTATCATTTCAAGGATGAGAATGGTCACCGTGAAGATTTGGAGATTCCTGCCGAGTTGCAGGATCAGGCTGAGCTTGCCCGTCAGGAGCTTATCGAGAAAGCTGCTGAGTTCGACGACACCCTTATGGAGAAATTCTTCGAGGAAGGTACCCTTAGCGAAGATGAGATCCGTAGCGGTCTGTCTGTCGGAATTAAGAACAGGGAGGTTTTCCCTATTTTGTGCGTGAGTGCTAAGAAGGATATCGGCGTAAAACGTCTGCTGGAGTTCACTAAGAATGTATCTGTAGCTCCAGATGTAGATGAGAGCAAGCCGGCATCCTTATTTATATATCAGAACGATGTGGAACCACATGTGGGTGAGGTTTCATATTTCAAGGTTATGTCAGGCGTGGTTACTGCCGGTTCCGAGTACGAGGATCCTAAGAGCTTTAACAAGGAGAAATTCTCTAACATCTATGCCGTAGCAGGTAACAAGAGAGAGCCTGTACAGAGCCTGCATGCCGGAGATTTCGGCTGCGCCGTGAAGCTTAAGAACGGAAAGGCCAATACTACTCTTTCTGCTCCTGGATCAGGTATCTGCTATGACAAGATCGTCTTCCCTGCTCCTAAGTACCGCTGTGCCATCAAGGCCAAGGTTCAGCAGGATGAGCAGAAACTCGGCGATGCTCTTAAGAAGATCTCCAACCAGGATCCTACCGTAGTGGTAGAATACTCTAAGGAGTTGCGTCAGACCATCCTCAGCGGTAACGGTGAGCAGCATATCAATATGGTCAAATGGCGTATTAACAATGAGTTTGGCCTGGATGTCGAGCTCTTTGCTCCGAAAGTGCCTTATCGTGAGACCATTACCAAGGTGGCCAATGCCCAGTACAGACATAAGAAGCAGAGTGGTGGTGCCGGTCAGTTCGGCGAAGTTCACCTGCTCGTTTGTCCTGCAGAAGGTGAGTTGAAGACCAAGTTCAACATCGACGGCAAGGAGACTCAGCTGAATGTGAAGACTTCCGAAGTCGTGGATCTGGAGTGGGGAGGAAAACTCGAGTTCTATAACTGTGTAGTCGGTGGTGCCATCGACCTTGGCTTTATGCCTGCTATTCTGAAGGGTATCAAGGAGAGAATGGTGGAGGGTCCTCTTACCGGTTCTTATGCCCGTGATATCAGGGTCTTCGTTTACGACGGTAAGATGCATCCGGTGGATTCTAAGGAAATCGCCTTCATCATCGCAGGACGTAACGCCTTCAAGGAGGCTTTCCGTAATGCCGGTCCGAAGATTCTGGAGCCTATCTACAATGTGGAGATTATGACTCCTGGAGAGTATCAGGGTGCCGTGATGTCTGACCTTCAGAACCGTAGAGGTATTCTCGGTGACCTGGGTGCAGACAAGGGATTCTCCATCCTGAAGGCCAGAGTTCCTCTCGCAGAACTCTACCGTTACTCTACAGTACTTAGCTCCCTGACTTCAGGTTCTGCTACTTTCACCATGGAGTTTGCTGATTACCAGCCTGTTCCTGGTGACGTCCAGACTAAGCTCCTCGCAGAGTACGCTGCTCAGGATACTGAGGACGAATAAAAAAACTAACAGGGTGGCCAACTGGTCACCCTGTTTAATACTAATAATTCCCTATGAATAAGACAGATAGAAAATCTTTCCTGCACGGCGTTCTGCTGATCGTTCTCTTTTCCTTTTCGGCTTTCTATATCGCCGACTTTGATTTTATTAAAAAGCTTTCGCTCAGTCCGCTTATCGTCGGCATCATCCTGGGTATGATTTATGCCAATACCCTTCGCCCTCTGCTTCCCCAGACCTGGGTGCCTGGAGTGAAGTTCTGCTCTAAGCAGATTCTGCGGCTCGGCGTAATTCTGTATGGCTTCCGCCTTACCATCCAGCAAGTGCTTGAGATAGGACTGCCGGCCATAGCAGTGGATGTCATAATAGTGTGCGGAACCTTAGGGATAGGAGTATTGGCAGGGAAACTGCTTAAGACTGACAGTCAGACTGCGCTGATGACTTCTGTAGGCAGTGCCATCTGTGGGGCTGCAGCAGTGCTGGGAGCAGAGCCGGTGGTCAAATGCGAAGCTCATAAAACAGCAGTGGCTGTGTCCACAGTAGTGATCTTCGGAACGATCTCTATGTTTCTCTACCCTGTCCTGTATCGTAGCGGAGTGCTGGATGGATTAACAGACAAGCAGATGGCAGTGTATCTGGGCTCGACGGTGCACGAAGTGGCTCATGTAGTGGGAGCTGGTAATGCCATAGATGCAGCAGGTGGCAATGTAGCGGACATAGCCACGATTACCAAGATGATTAGAGTGATGCTGCTTGCTCCAGTGCTGCTGGTAATGGGAGTGATACTTGGCAGAGGGAAAAAGGAAGGTAAGGGAAAGATCTCGGTGCCTTGGTTCGCCTTTCTGTTCCTGCTGGTGATTATTCTCAATTCTCTGCTTCAGGGGGCGGCATTCATTCCTCAAGAGGGGCTGGCAAAGATTACTCAAGGGATTAACAGCTTCGACACTTTCCTGCTTACCATGGCGATGACAGCGCTGGGAGCAGAGACGAGTTTCGACAAATTCAAACAGGCTGGGGTAAAACCTTTCCTGCTGGCGGGAATTCTCTTTATCTGGCTCACCGTCGGCGGCTATTTCATCACAAAGCTGATAGTCTAAGGGCCTGTTTTCTAATAGGCGCCGAAGGATACTCCGCCTCCTAAATTAAAGATAGTTCCCAAATCTGACTGTGTGACTCCGAAAAAGAAGGATGGAAGAATATCATCACTAAAAGTGAATTCAATGCCTACATCCCAGCCAGAAGCTCCATGCATGAGACTATAGCCTCCGTATATCTGAACATCAAAGAAAGCCGAGTCAGAGATTCTCCAGACAAGACCTCCAGACAAGACATTTGGATTATCTCTGCCGCTTTTGATTTGATACATATAAGAAGCGTACAGACCGAAATGCCGCGGAACCCAGGCGGCCTTTACTCCGAAATAACAATCCGGAATATCATCTTTCGATAGACCGATAAAGGCATCTATTATCCAAGGATTATAATCACCCCATAAAGGCCGGAAAAAATAACTATCCTCTAACTCTTCGAAAGTAGGGACAGCAAGCCCGAACTTCGGAACCCAATATCCGCCTGGCAGGTAGCTGACACCAGCCGAAAGCCCGCGAAAACGCAGACCGGCATCCCAAATCAATTGGCCTTCATAGCCTTTCTGAAAATACATTCCGGCACCGCCGTATAAAGAAATCCCCCATAACAGGTGAAGATTCAAACCAGCATTGAAGTACTGGACCTCCTTGAAATCGGTCAGATAATCGGCATAATAGCCAAGTCCGCTGGTAGTTCTGGAAAGGCCAAGACCAAAGAAGTTTCTATCCGTGTCAGGCACGAAGGCATATTCGAGCAAAATCCTGTGCGAGCGGATGAAACCAGAGTAATCGCGCTTCTGCTTCAGATTAAAGTTCAGTTCATCACCGGCCTTAAGGACAAAGGACTGCGAATAATTCTTGTACGAAGGATGCGTGGCAGTCAAAGAATAAGAACCGACAGGAAAATCGCCCGAACAAGAGCCTACCCCCTTATACTTAACTCTGTCTTCAGAACATTCAAGCGAAATTATACTCCCCTTCTTCGCACTGACATTAACACTACCCTTCTGCAGTTCCAACTCCGGCAAGGTCACAGTCACTTTGCCTTTGTTCGAAAGTATATCCTTCTTAAGCACCACCGGCTCATGACGAGACTTCTCCGCCTTGAACTCATGCTCCCCTTCCGTCAGAGAGCCGCTCCACGTCTCATTCGCCTTATACACCCCATCTATATAGATACTCACGCCCTGTCCAGCGACGACGGAGACAGGCACATAGACATCGCCCTTCTTCATGCTGTATTTGCAGACAAGCTGCTGATTATGTTCCAGTTCTATCGTCTCCTCCTGAGCTACAAAGCCCGACTTGATCACCCTGATCTTATGCGAGCCTATCAGGAGCTTGGCCTTCAGCGGGCTACTTCCCTTATAATCCCCGTCTATATATACCTCGCAATTATTCGGACTGGTCTCCACGCCAAGCAGGGCGTAAAGCGGAACCGGAGCCCCGACCGAAGCCTTAACCGTCTGGTTTTCAACGACTGAAAAGCTGATACTCTGAGACTTATGCCCAGCTTTCCTGGCTTCCAGCGTATGAGAGGTCTTACTGTTCAGATTTCCTTTCCATCGGCCAATTCCCATGTATTTCCTATCGACCCATATCTCGGCTTCGGGATCCTCACAGACGCACTCTGCCACGCCGAACTGCGCCCGAAGGCTGTATGAAAAACTCTGCCTCTCCCCCTTGCCGTCCAGCACAATGTCCTGACTCATAGAATAATACTCGTCTTTGAGCAGCTTCAGGGAATGAGTACCTTTCTTATATTTCTGATCCAAGGCCAATGGTGTCTTCCCCACGAACTTATTGTCTATCAGCACGTCCACACCCTCCGGCTCAGTAGTAATGCTGACATAGGAAAAATTCGGCTCAAGCCTTATCCTCTGCACCGGCGTATCCGCGTCCAGCTCGACACTGCCTTCGTAACTCTTATACAGTTCGTGTTCTATATGATAATGCCAAGTTCCATAATCCAGTTCTTTCGCGAAACTGCCATCGGCTTCCACACGGAAGTAGCCCAACTCATAATTCTTCGTCTTACCTATTCGGAGCATCGCATCTGAAGGCTCTATGTTCATCTTCAGATAGTTGGTAGAGGCCACCACATTAGTCACTATATCCGTGGAGGCATCCACCCTAAGGGTCATGGCATAGACACAACCCTCTTTCAGATTCACAGGAATCTTAGGCATAGGTTTATAACCCTTACACTTAAACTCCAGGTTCTTCACTTGATAAGGCACGAAGAACCAGTACTCTCCGTCAGGTCTCTCCTCAGCCTTGGTAACTCCCAGACCACCTACCTCCAGAATCAAAGGATTAGGCAGGGAATTAGAAAGCCGCACCTTAATCAAGGCACAGAGATTGTCATTCCCATCCTTCACCTTAGAATAAGCCTTCTGCTCCAGGTCATTCTCCTGAAGGGTTAAAGGCTTCTCCACACCCATATTAAACTGCTGGGCGAAGCAGAAAGCGCCCAATATAATCCCACTTAGAAGAGTTATAAATCTTATTTTCATAAGTATTCCACTGAATTACTAACTCAAATTTCGCAATTAACTAATTATTTAACATTAAGAGATTTGTACTGTTTGCGAAACTTAAATTACTAATACATATACGCAAAAGCCATAGCCGCTAAAGCGATAGAAAAACCAATGTTTATATATGTAATATCCGCGATCGTAACACCAAACAGAAAATCCAGATAACTGAATCCACTCTCCGCCAAACCAAAACGACAACCTAAATCAACAGCACCACCATTTCCGGCAAGCAGACCCCCATATAACTGGAAATCCCAACCAACAGTACTCGAAAGTCTCCAAACCAAACCGCCGCCATAATAGAAGTAGCCGTAAGTATCATACATGATATTGGCGTAAGCCCCCAGATGAGTCGGAACCCAAGCGGTATTTAAACCCACACTCAGACAATCCCCTTCTCCTATCCCTAAATATAGATCAGAAAATACTGCACAGTACTCTCTATCTGTCTCCCCGAACAAGATCCAAGGATAGCCCAGAGACAAACCCACATAAGGATAAAATGATTCATCTATATAAGCACAGCCGGCGGAGATGCTGCTATGCGACCAGGATTTCTCATCGTCGAAATTCATCCTCAGACCCAGGTCGTACACCATCTTGTTCTCATATCCACTATGAAAATCCCAGCCCACTCCGCCATATAACTGAAAATCGATATTGTCAGGCCAATTCGACAACCTCAACGCCGGTCCCACCATAAAGCAATTATCCGCATAGGTAGTTCTCAAATAAGAAGCATAAGCACCGATTCGCTTAGGAAGATAGGTGTAGGATAAACCATACATAAATCCCGAATCAAAGTCCCATCCCCCTATCAATTCCCATACGGAAGGGGCATAATACTGCTTAGCCGAAACCCACTTCTTAAGCTTTGATATCCTCTTCTGATTCAAAAATACCCTGGTAGGACGCCCCTCCTCCACATTGAAATACTGCACATCGCTGTCGTAATAGCCTGACTTGGTAGCATAAGCAGAATAAGTACCTATAGGGAAAGCATTTACCGAATACGGCAGGGTCACACTGGTCTGATAAGAGCCCTCCGTATCTTTAATATTGGCCTTCGCTCCCTGAACTCCAGAGATGCTAAGAGAACCAGTGAGAGGGGCAGGCGCAGGGATGGAAAAAACCTGTGTGCTGCTCTTCTCCAACACCTCCACGTCGAGCGCGCTGTCCTTACACTTGTCCTTCACAGCAGTGAGTTTGTGAGAGCCTACGGTGAGTTTTCCAGACCAGGACTGGTTTCCCAGATAATTACCATCACAGTAGAGTTTCGCCCCACTCACCGAATGAATCGTAACCGGAGCATACACCTCTCCCTTCTCCAGTGTTTTCTTAAAGGCCAATGTCTTATTGTGCTCTATATTGACTGTCTCGGAGATGGACCTGTAGCCCTCCCTTTCGAGCTTTACCTTGTGCTCTCCCACAAGGAGCCTCTGCTTCAAAGGAGAATTACCCACAAGATTCCCATCTATATAGACCT
Organism: Candidatus Cryptobacteroides sp.; assembly: GCA_051870275.1. Classification (GTDB taxonomy): domain Bacteria; phylum Bacteroidota; class Bacteroidia; order Bacteroidales; family UBA932; genus Cryptobacteroides. Next base: position 23,572 of record JBJEBS010000060.1, on the reverse strand, counting down.
TACAGTTCTTCGGATTCGTGTCCACGTTAAGAGTGCCGTATAGCGGCACAGGAGCCCCCACAGTCTTGTTCACTGTACCGCCTTCCTTTACCACCAGAGAGATACTCTGAGACTGATGACCGGCTTTTCGAGCCTCCACCACGTGACTGCGCTGGCTGCTCAGATCTCCCTGCCAAGAACCCTTGCCCACCATTTTCTTATCTATCCAGAGCTCAGCATCCCTATCCTGACAACTTATACTCACGAAACCGAACTGAGGGCGAAGGGAAAAATTAAAATCCTGACGGCGGCCATCCCCGTTGATGCTAATCAGAGTATCCAGAGAATAATAATTGGTCTTCATAATCGTCAGGCGATACTTCCCCTTCTTGATCTTGTCGGAAGAAGAGTACGGAGTCCCTCCTAACTTCTTGTTATCCAGATAAACCACAGCACCGGAAGGATTTGAACTGATTCCAAGAGTGGAATAGTTAGGCTCCAGCTTCACGCTTAATGCCTGAGTTTGAGAATCAAGATTAATACTACCGGAATAAGTCTTGTATAAATCATGCTCTATCTGATAATACCAGGTACCATAATCTAATTCTGAAGAAAACCAGCCTTCAGCATCCACTATCTGATATCCCATCTCATAGGTCTTGCTACGGCCTATCTTAATCTGGGCATCAGCAGGATTAATCAATATCTTCAGATAATTGGTAGATTCCTGAACCGTAGTAACTACACTGGTCGAAGCATCAACTCTAAGAGTGATGGTATAGACACAGCCCTCCTTCAGATTCACAGGTATCTTAGGCATAGGGGCATAACCTTTACTCCTGAACTCCAGATTCTTCACTTGATACGGTACGAAAAACCAATACTCACCGTCCGGTCTTTCCTCAGCCTTGGTAACTCCCAAGCCACCCACCTCGAGAATCAGAGGATTAGGCAAAGAGTTGGTAAGTCTCACCTTTATCAAGGCACAAAGATTATCATTCCCATCCTTCACCTTAGAATAGGCCTTTTGTTCCAAATCATCCTCCTGAAGGGTCAAAGGCTTCTCTACGCCCATATTGAACTGTTGGGCGAAAGTTACACAAGAGATAATCAAAGCCAGAAAAGACAAGACCAGTTTCCGCATATCAAAGCACAATTATTTTAGCTGAAGAATTATCCATGTCTTTCATAGTAAGTCCCACAGGGGCATGGATATAGGTAGGGTCACATACGACATAGCGCTTCCCCTCATAGACCAGATAATCCCCTTCCACTTCCTCGTTAAAGCACACAGCCGTAGCCAGGTGCCCCGGATAATAAAGCAGGACCACATCCAGGTCCAAAAGATCCCGAATCAGATGGGAATAGAGAATAGCTCTGTCTTCACAGTCGCTGTATGGATAATACAAAGTCTCCTCCGCGAAGAAAGGCCTGTCTCCACAGCCCCAAATTTCTGAGTCATAGCCATAGACAAAGCCAGTCTGGACCAGATTCAGCAGCAGATTAGCAGCTTGAGCTTCGGTCTTGCCAGAGAGTTGTCTTCGTAAATCCGGATACAACTGATCCTTAACTCCCTGAGATATAGGAGTCTGAGCATAAAGCTGCCACTTACTTCCACTATCGGAAGGCCTCATGGACGAAGGATAGGTGTTATAGAAATCTATCAGGTTCTTATTCACACACACTGTCAAGACCATCTCAGGACTGGCCTCAGCTGTCAATACTTTACAAGACACCGAATTCTCCTTCAACTTCATCTCCTGAGCTATCTCCATACGCAAAGCCTGCTCTGAAGAGAAAGCCTTATCGAAAATATAAAGTTCCGAGATATCCTCATTAAGAAGGAAATAATTATCTCCGCCCACAGAATAATAGCGATGTCCGCAAAGCAGACGGTTAGTAGCCAGAAGGTAGTGCAGATCTCCCGCACTGTCTCTGGCAAGTCTTACCTTGAATCCCGACTGTGCCATAAGGAAGGCTTCCAGCACAGCCGCCTCGCTCTCATCTTCATAGACCCTGCCTGCAAGCGCCTGACAGAGTTCCAGATAAGCCCAGTCACAGAGAGCAAGCTCTTTTCTGTGCGCGAAAAGGTCGCTGAGGGTACAGTTTAATCCCGAGGCCAATTCATCCCACATATCTGCCACTGACGCTTCATTGTGCGCATTTAAAACCGGCATACGCTTAGGCAGTCTGAAAGCCAAATCCGAAGTATAGAATTCCAGGGAAATCCTGTCCACTGGATCATCCTTAACCACAGGCATTGGCTCAATAGGAACAGGCTCCGGATCTTCGATAACTACCGGAGGCTGCTCTATTTCGAATTCAATAGGCTCAGACTCTATAGGCTTAGGGTCAGCCTCATAATCAATTACAGGAACAGGTTCCTCTACAGGCTCAGGCAGAGCTTCCTCAAGATGGAACTTCTGCCAAGCCGAGCGCATAAACTTAGTATATTCGAGATTCACACTATCCCTGAAATGGGCGAAGTCGTTCTGTCGCTTCTCCACAAAGGAAGCGAACTCCCTCCTTCTGTTCTGGAAATAGTCAGTCTGGGCGAAGGTGCTGACGGATAACAGAAGGGCAGCAAAAAGGGCGATCAAGCGTCTCATAAAAGTTTAATTAAAAATCTCCCGGGCCGAAAAGACCAAAGTCCTCATCTGGCTTAGGCTGCCAGGTACGGACGTGTATGATAGGCCGTTTCGGATCCCCCAAATCCAAAAGCAGACAGAGATATCCTGTATCTCCGTAATTGGAAGAAAAATAGTCCTGTTTAATCTGAACACAGAAGACATCCCCATCTCCTTTTCCCATTCTGATAATATCCAGATTAGCGAACTTAATGTTGATATATTCCTTACTGGCGAAGCTCCTGTCCAGGTTCTTCAGGTACTCTTCCTTAGTGTAACGATGGTACACTACCTGTTCAGAGCCTTGAATCTGATTCTCTATTACTACCGACTTAACGATTTGTCCCACCACGATAAGGGCGTCATCAGAAAAGATAGACTCCAGATAATCCTTACGCTTCAGGGCAAAGGCGGTCTTATAACTCTCTAAAAAATTAATAAGCACCGCTTTACGATAATCATCCCATTCCTGCTTACTGATGATGTCATCTATAGTCTTCTGTTCGAGGGCAAAATTGATTCCATCTATCTTTCCCTCCTGATTCATACAGAAGACCACGTTCTCGATGAAAATCTTTTCATTATTAGAGAATGCGAACTGCATAGGCACGCTCCTGTAATACTCCAGATCCCCCACCTGCATACTCTTGAATACAGGATCGGCGAGCACCTTGGCATTACCATAACGGATAAGCTGATTAAACTGTCTGTAGCCCTCTTCAGTAAAGAGTCCCTGAACAGAGGCGTAATCCTTCTGCTTAATGGCTGAAATAAGCTGATTCAGTTCCGGCTTTTTCACCGCATACTCTCCGTGAGTCTGGGTACCATTCCCCTTCTCCGCCTGGGATGAAGTCCTAGGAGCGGAAGGCTTCGAGGCAGACTTGGACTTCTTTTTCAAAGGCACGTCCTTGAAAGACTCCTTGAAAGCCTGAGCATCGATAAGGGAAAGCACCTGCTGAACTTCGGCGTCCATCACTGCCTCGCTCTCATAGATATATTCTATCTTGAACTGTATCTTGCTCACCTCTACATCGGCACGAAGCTCGAAAGCCCCTAAACCGCTGTTCGCAGTATTGATGCAGCTCCAGGACATGCCGTCGTGGTACCAATAATCCAAGGATGCCACAGGCTGATCCTGATAGCATATCCTCAGGCGGCCTTCGGTCTTCTCCTCATCCAGAAAACCATCGAAACTGACATCCACAGCCTCCATAACGGCCTGAATGTGAGAAGGAAGCCAGACCAGAGCCATCTGTTCCGAGTCATTAAAATCCCTGCATTTGAGGGAAGAAGGATAGATCAGAGTTCTGCACAGACACAGGGCCCAATAATAATATTTCAGAGCCTGGTCTATCTTCAATTCCTTCTCCGCCTTCTTAGCCACATCTATCATGGAAAGGACTTTATGTTCCCTCTCCTTGAACATCTTTTCCAGTTCTGATACCTCTATGTAGCGAAGGACCTTATAGACCTTAGGACCGTTCTCCAAGACTATCTTACGACAGAAGGGAAGAGAAGCACTCGAATAAGTCTGCACGATAGAAGTATTATCGTCGGAATATCCCCCGTCTTCCTTCTTATGTACCTGGGTGATGGCTGAAGACACGTGGACCATTATCTGCTCTGACAAAGTCGCCAATGCCAAATTATCGGCTTCTTTCAGAGACTTTCCGCTTGATTCTGCGAAGTAATACCTGGAAGGATTAGATACAATATCCTGATATGTCTGAGCATTAAGCCCAGACATACCTATTAATGTTAAACTCAGAAAAAGGAATAGTTTCTTCATCCGAGATGATCAATTATCTTTTATTCTTATATGCTTCGATGTCGGCTTTGAGCTGCTTTTTGAACTGATCTTTATTGAAATCGATCTCAAGTCTCTGCTCGTCAGAGATAAGCTGCTCTATCTTGTCATAATCCAGGTTGTTGATAACTGCATCAGTATCCATCTCTACACATACATGAACTGTATACTCGCCGTTCTCTTTAATGTACGAATCAGTCTTTACAGCCTTGGCACCTGAAACTGAGCTTGTACAGATAGATGTAATGAGGTCTTCATTCTCTTCCATCTTATCCTTGTTAACCTTGCTCTCTTCTCTGGTAGTATTACCTACAGCATAGGTCTTTCTGTAAAGGCTGATGCCTGACTCCACCTGAGTTTTAAGAATACGGGCCATCTCGTCACGAGCCTGAGCCATTGCATATCTCAAAGCATAGCCATACTCGGTATCAACACCCTCACCAAAGGCCCTAAGAACTCCCTTAGGTGCATCCAAAGCATACATAAGGCTCTCTGAAGCCTCGATTTTTTTACCATAACCTGAATCCTCTCCAATAACGGCTTTCTTGCTGGATCCGCAAGAAGAAATAGCTAAAATGCTAAGGGCAATCATAAGACTGCGAGAAACGATGTGTCTCATAAGTTAAAAAATTTAAATTTTACAATATTACTAAAAAATCTCTAAAACTCAAACACTTGCGGATATCAATTTCGTCAATCTCACGAAATCCTCCACTCCGAGTTTCTCCGCCCTCAGCTCGAAAATCGGGTCGGAAGTATCCACACCTTCCTTCAGCAGCGGTTTCAGCGCATTCCTCAGGGTCTTGCGTCTCTGATTAAAGGCGGTCTTCACCACCTGTCTGAATAATTTTTCATCACAGGCCAATTCTTTTCTTCCGTTCCTTTTCAGCCTTATCACTGCCGACTGCACCTTTGGTGGCGGGCAGAATGCCCCAGGCCCCACGCTTAACACGTATTCTATGTCGTACCAGGCCTGCAGAAGCACGGAAAGTATGCCGTAGGTCTTACTCCCCGGCGGCTCAGCTATCCTGTCTGCCACCTCCTTCTGTATCATACAGACCACCTCAGGGACCAGATCCTTGTCTTCCAATATCTTGAAGAATATCTGCGAAGAGATGTTATAAGGAAAGTTCCCTATCACCCTGTAGCTAGCTTCGAAGACCTTTCTCATATCCAGTTTCAGATAGTCTGCCTGCAGGAGTTTTCCCACCACGGCCGGAAAATGCTCCCTTAAATAGACCACGCTCTCGGAGTCTATCTCCACCAGCTTCAGGTTCAGATCCTTTCTTTCAAGCAGATATTGGCTCAGCACTCCCATCCCTGGACCCACTTCCAGCACTGCAGGGACTTCCTCGCTGACGGAAAGGGAATCCACTATCCTTCGGGCCACTGACTGGTCCGTCAGAAAATGCTGGCCCAAAGCCTTTTTAGCCCTGACTTCCATTAGACATTAAACAAGAAATGCATAATATCCCCGTCCTGCACCACATAGTCCTTACCCTCTATTCCCATCTTTCCGGCAGCACGACAGGCAGCTTCGGTCTTCAAATTAACGAAATCCTCATACTTGATAACCTCTGCCCTGATGAAACCCTTCTCGAAATCGGTATGGATTACTCCCGCGGCGCGAGGAGCTTTGTCTCCCTTATGAATGGTCCAGGCCCTGCACTCGTCACTTCCAGCCGTAAAAAAGGTCTGCAGACCGAGCAGATGATAGGCGCTCTGAATAAGTCTTACCACCCCGCTCTCTTCCAGACCCATCTCCTCCAGGAACATCTGCCTGTCTTCATAATCCTCCATCTCGGCTATCTCCGACTCAGTCCTGGCCGAGATAATCAGAATCTCCGCATTCTCATCCTTCACCGCCTCCCTAACTGCATCCACATAGGAATTACCCTTCACGGCCGAAGCATCATCGACATTGCAGACATAGAGCACCGGCTTGTTAGTCAGCAGAAAAAGGTCTCGGGCCAATGCCTGCTCTTCCTCGTTATTGAGCGCTACACTGCGGCAGGATCTTCCCTGCAGCAGAGCCTCACGGTAGCGATGCAGAAGAGCGGCGAGCTTGGCAGCTTCCTTATCCCCCGCCTTGCCGGCCTTTTCTGTCTTGGCCAATCTGGCCTCCACGGTCTCCAGGTCCTTTATCTGCAACTCCGTGTCCACCACTTCCTTATCCCTTACCGGATCCACACTGCCGTCCACGTGCACCACGTTCCCGTCGTCGAAGCAGCGCAGCACGTGCAGAATAGCATCACATTCACGGATATTGGCCAGGAATTGATTGCCAAGTCCCTCTCCGTGGCTGGCGCCTTTCACGAGTCCGGCTATATCCACGATGTCCACCGTGGCGGGGATGGTGCGTTGAGGCTTACAGATCTCGCCAAGCACCTCCAGACGCTTGTCTGGGACATTGGTGGAGCCGAGGTTTGGCTCTATGGTACAAAATGGGAAATTGGCACTCTGAGCCTTTCCTGAACTTATACAATTAAACAAGGTGGATTTGCCTACGTTAGGCAGCCCTACTATTCCGCACTTCAATGACATAATTATTTTCTGATTAGCGTGCAAATTTATAAAATTATCCTCATATTAGCATTAATTACTGAAGTTTCGCACTTGCGAAACCTCCTCTGTACGGAGATGCTATAGCATCGACAAAGTCCTCGTCCTGAGGAAGAGGATTTAGGAGAGGGGTCAGATAAACAAATAGAAATGAGCGCGGGGTTAAAAGTTGAGCAAGAGCGCACAAATTTTTAAATAACAAACAATTATTATCTTGCGAAACTTGAGTTTATTATGAAACTGACTATGATGCTTCTTCAGACGATTATCGTCTTCTGGAATGTCGAGAACTTCTTCGACTATCACTCTACATCTGAAATCTCTTCCTGCAGCTGGACTGCCAGCCGCTTCTACCGCAAGGCCGAGGGTATAGGGAAAGTGATCCTGAGCCTATCGGACAGTTGTGGCAGGGCACCGGACATAGTGGGACTTTGCGAGATAGACTCTCCTGCGAGCCTGAAGGCTATAGTGCATAGTCCTGTACTCGAAAAGCAGGGCTACCGCTACGTTCATTATGAATCTGCAGACCACAGGGGGATAGACTGCGCACTTCTCTATAGAGGTGGGCCGCCCCTTTCAAGCGAAAGCATTCCCATCACACTGGATGGGGAGGTAGTGCCTACCCGCAGCCTGCTGCGGGTAGATTTCGACTCGCTCAGTGTGATGGTCGTACACCTGCCTTCGAAAAGGGGCGGCAGCAGGCAGGCTCAAAGACGCAGGGCGAGGGCCCTGGCGATGATAGATTCGGTGGCGGCAGAAATTCAGAGACCGCTGGTCGTTATGGGGGACTTCAATGAAGAAGCAGGGGCGGAAGGCGCGAGGGAGTTGGCATACCTGAAAGAAATACTCCCTTCCGGAGAAGGGAGCATCAAATTCAATGGCAGATGGGAGAAGATAGACAGGTGCCTGGTGAAGAATGCACAGGCGCGCTGCGAGATAGCCTTTCTGAGCTTTCTGCTGACCGAGGACAAGAATTACGGAGGACTTAAACCTCTCAGGACCAATTCAGGACCTCGATATCTGGGCGGTCTGAGCGACCATCTCCCGCTGCGTATAGAGTTTTATTCCGGCAGCACTCTGGCGCCGTCGGAGATGATGACATCGTACACCTTAGGCTCGCGTCCGAACCTCTCGCTGTACTGACGCTTGGCCTCGGTGATGAAGTCGTCGTAGAGTTCCTTCTTTACCAGGTTGATGGTGCAGCCGCCGAAGCCTCCGCCCATTATGCGGGAGCCGGTCACGTCCATCTTTCTGGCCAGATGATTCAGGAAATCCACCTCCTCACAGCTAACCTCGTAGATGCGGCTGAGTCCGAAATGGGTCTGATACATCATCTCGCCTACGGTGAGATAGTCCTCCCTTTCCAGAGCGTCGCAGACATCCAGCACCCTCTGTAACTCCCCTATCACGTACTCTGCGCGAAGGTAATCCTCCTCGGAGATTACATCCCTTACTTCTTCGAGCCAGAGCCTGTTAGCATCCGAGAGGAACTCCACCTCGGGATGACGTTTGGAGATGGCTGCCGCAGCCCTTTCGCAGGATTCCCTGCGCCTGTTGTAAGCGGAACTGGCGAGCTCGTGCTGAATGCAGGAATCCAGGAGTACCAGTTTATAACCGTGGGACTCGGGATCGAATGGGAAGTACTTGTACTCCAGAGTCTTGCAGTTAAGTCTTATCAAGCAGCCTGCCTTGCCGAAGCAGGAGGCAAACTGGTCCATGATACCACACTTAACCCCACAATAGTTATGCTCAGTGCTCTGGCCTATCTCCGCGAGGGAAAATTTGTCTATGTCATTCTTAAAGAGAATGTTCAAGGCGTAGGCGAAACAGCTCTCCAAAGCGGCTGAGCTGGAAAGACCGGCGCCCAGAGGCACATCTCCTGCGAACACGGCATTGAATCCTCCTACTTTTCCACCACGCTTGATGGTCTCGCGACATACTCCGAAGATATATCTCGCCCAAGCCTGGGAAGGAGCATCCTCCTCCCTCAAACCGAACTCCACCATCTCGTCGTAATCTATAGAGAATACCAGGACACGGTCTGTCCCGTTCAGTTTGATTTTAGCCATGATTCCCTTGTCTATAGCCCCAGGGAAAACAAAGCCTCCATTATAATCCGTGTGTTCGCCTATGAGGTTGATTCTACCTGCACTTGCGAAGAAAGTTCCTCCCTCTCCGAAGAGAGAAAGGAACTTTTTCTGAATCTTTTCTTTCATATCTTATTGACTAAAAGTATCGTGCCCGATTATCCACGACTCCGGCAGCCTCCTGCATTACAGGGAATATCATCTGACTGCTGTACTGAGCCTTCTGGCTTGAGAAGAGACGGGCGTCGTCTTCAGTGAAGAAAGCACCTGGCTCCTTGCGCTCGAGTTGGAAGACATAGACTCCGCGGGCTCCCTGAACAGGGGCGCTGAGTGCACCTGTCTCAGTCTTGAGGATGGCTCCGAGAACTGCAGGCTCTACTGCAGGAGCACTCATAGGAGAGAAGGCGATGTCCTTGCGGCTGACTGGCTCTGTAGAGAGGGCTGCTGCCACTTCCTCTATGCTGCCCAATCCTGCTATCTGAGCGGCGATCTGCTCTGTCTTATGAGCGTTACGCTTCTCAGTGTAGAGAGTGTTCTGAATAACAGGAGCGACTTCCTTGATATCCTTATAGCCTTCCTTGCGGACTTCCTTGAGGGCTACTACGAAGAAATACTTGTTATCCACTGTAATGATATTGGAAGTCTTGCCTTTCTTAGCATCAAAGACCCAACGGGTTACCTCTCTGGCGTGATCGATGGCACCATAAGTAGAAGTGCTCTCGAGGACATTGTTCAGGCGGTGAGAATATACTCCCAAAGAATCCACTGCCTTCACATAACCCTCATAGGTACCTGCAGAGAGGGAAGCGAGGGTGTTAGCCTGTGCATAATAGCTGCTGTAGGTCTCCTTGCTGGCCACAGCGGTCTTCTCGAGGATAGCCACCTGCTTCTTGAGCATAGGCTTGGTGGTCTTGCTTACCAGAACCACGTGAGTACCGTACTGGCTCCTTACTACATAAGGCTTGCCTACCTGGGCGGTAATTACACTCTCAAGACCAGGAATCATATAGGTCTGGGTCATCCATCCGATGTTACCGATCTCTCCGTCGTACTGGGAGTTCTGGTCAGCTGAGAACTCAGCTGCAAGAGCCTGGAAGGAAGCCGGTTTCTTAGCTATCACCTTGCAGAGGCTGTCTGCCTTGTGAGCGGCGTCATCCCCCTGAAGCAGGATGTGCTTTACATATACTGAATCAGGAATATTGGCCGACTTGATTACGCGGGCTGCGTAATAGCTGTTCTTGTCATTAAAAATCTTGGATACTCCCTTGGCTCCGGAGAATGCGAAAGCATCGATCTCGGAGTTGATGGTGGAGAGCTCACCCTTACGATACCAATACTCTGAGAGAGGTCTGTCGGAGTATTTGAGAAGGAAGGACTTGAGGTTGTCTGTGGTAGCGAACTCGTCGATTACTGACTCCACTGCATCGGCAGCTTCAGCTATATCCTTCTGGGATGGCTTTACCTCGAATACAGCATATTCGATGTCGCGGTTAGCCTGCTGTTTGTAATCTTTCTTATGATTCTCGTAGTAGTCCTTGATCTCCTTGCTGCTTACCTCTACTGTGGTGTCCCTCTCGTATCCGTAAGGGATGCTTACGAGCTGAATGTCAGCGGTAAGATTAGACTCGGCTACGATGCTCTCTATCTGTGAAGGAGCATAAAGGGCGCTGGAAGTAAAGAGAGCCGCATACTTGCTGTAATACTGCTGTGTGCGAAGGCTGCTCTTAAGATAATCCCAGTAAGCCTTGAGATTAGGATCGCTCTGGGCTGCAGCGTCTATCTCCTTTACTCTCTGTGGAGAGAAAGCTCCGGTCTCGTCTGCGAAGAGAGGATTCTGGGCTATCATCGGGGACACGTGCTCTCCAGCGAAAAGGGCTGCGACCTCTGCATCCGATACGCGGATACCTGCCTTGTCGCAATTCTTAAAGAACATATAACGGTCCAGAAGTGACTGCCAAGCGGCATTACGGATCTGAGTCTGGGTCTGCTCGTTCTGCACTGAAGAACCAGTCGTGATCTCGTTAATGGTGGTGAACTTGGCCACCTCTGCCTGATAATCCTCATAGGAAATTCCTGTACCTGCGATCTCTCCGACATTCTGAGGCTTGTCGAACATCCTCAGGATATCGTCCATAGGGGCAATGAAGTACAGAAGAGAAAGCGCGATGATGACTGAAATCAGCACACCGAATTTTTCGCGCATTTTTTGAAGTACTGCCATATTTATCTATACATTTTAAATTTATTCTATTCAAGTTTCGCAAGTTACTAATTATTTAATATTAAGAGATTTGTGCTGCTTGCGAAACTTTATCCCACGCACATTTCTCTATTTATCTGACCCTTCTCCTAAATCCTCTTCCTCAGGACGAGGACTTTGTCGATGCTATAGCATCTCCGTACATAGGTTGTTTCGCAAAAGCGAAACCTAAATTATTCTATCTAAAGTCCGCAAGGGATCATAAAACTTGCAAAACTATTTAAGGGTTGCGAAGATAATAAAATTTCATCATTTGAGCAAAGGTCCGATGAAATTCACCGAATCTATGGCAACTTTGGTACTGTCCTTCTGGGTTACTCCAAAACTGTCGAAGACCGAAAGAAGGGTGGCGTTTCGGGCTCTGTCGTCCGAGCGCATCCCCTGGCCTTGCATCATTCCGTCCTCGGAATAGAGCTTGACATAACAGTCGGTATATATCTCCTCCCTATTCCTGTCCCAGTAGATGGTATCAGTCTCCATAGTCTCCTTTTTGATGACATTGCTTATTACCACATTTCCATAAGCCTCCCAGACCTCTCCACTGGCCTTTTTGCCGGAATTTACATGCTTAGCCTCATCGGCGCGGATATAGGTCTCCAGAAGACCCTCCTCCGTATAGGCATAAACGTAAAGCCCATCCGGAAATAGTTCGTAATCAAGTGAATCCGAAGAGAACCTCAACATCCTGTCGGCCTCCATTCTCTGCAGAATCACTCCGTCCCTGGTCTGGACGGCGAACATGTCGCATACCGTCTGAACCGGTGTGGTGCCCAGATCCAATACATCCGCCTCCTTAAGTCCGGAGGAGCAAGAAAAGGACAAGATTGCAAGCTGTAAAAAGCCTGCAATCCTGAATAGACGGTATTTGATAATCTTATTCACCCTAGTTCTGTGTCCTTACGGTAGTAACTGCCTTGAAAGCTCCGCAAGATACTTCGTAAGAATCTCCATCACTTACACCGAACATAAAGGCATCAGCGGTGAGAGGATAGTATTTTTTGTACTCTGCTATCTTCTTGTTAGCGTCAGCTGCAAGACTTGGGTCGGTAGCCTTGGCTTTCTCATAGTAGTCAACTGCTACCCAGTAAGGTGCACGCTTCGCTATGTCATTACCCTCGCAACGCACTGCTCCCCAAATACTTCCCAGAAGCATGTAAGATTTGGCCTTGAGTTCTGAAGTAGAGGCTACAGGGATGACCTTCCTGGCAGCCTGCTCAGCAGAAGCTGAATTACCGCACTTGTAGTGGTAAACGGCGAGCTCGTAGTAATACTCGGCATCCTGTGCACTGTCAGAATCTTCCCTGTCGATGGCTTCCTGCAGGAACTTGACGGCAGCACTGGTGTTACCGGTGGAGGCGTTAAGTTTGTAGAGCATATAGGCTGAAGCATGGGTAGGGTTGTCATTATGCAGACGGGTTACTGCCTTGATAAACAGTTCGTTATCGGTGCAACCCTGAGCTGCGGACATAAACCTTACTATCTTGGATGCCAGTTCGGTATTGGAAGGGTCAGCCTCAAACTTAGGCGTGTAAAGCTCGATAAGTTTGTCGCAGTCTGCGATGTTGTTAGAAGCGAAAAGTTCCTCCACCTTGCCCTTGATCTCATCTACCATAACCTTTTCGTCATCATCCTTGGCCTCGATCTGAGAAAGCAGATCTACGCAGTTCTCGTAAACCCCTATTATCTCCTCTTCGTCTATGCTGTTCATCTGGAAGAGTTCGATGGCTGAATTGAAGTAGAAAAGGAAGATGGAAGCCTTGGTCTTCTCTTTATTAGCATTCACTATCTCCCCGTACTCCTTGTAAAGTCTTTCCGGATCGTTCTGTATGTATTGGGCCATATCCAGACCCTTGTTGTTACGGGCGGTTACTGCATATTTAGGATAGTTCTGGATACGAATATCGTGAATAAGCATCAAGGTATCCACAAGCTTGGCCTTGTAAACAGGGTTTTTCTCATTCTGCTTGATGAGCTTTCTCATAAGCACGGTACCGTCCACAAGCATGTTCTGGTTAGCCGTAGGAGGACACCTTTTGAAAGCCTCTCTCCAGTTAGGGAGAGCCTCGTCATAGCTTTTCTGCTTGAAATACTCCTTGTAGAAAGAAAGATACTTGATACAATTCGCGCTGTCAGCGCCATACTTACCCTGGGCAAAGGCATTTGTCGAGCCCAAGGTCATCACGAGAGTCGCAATAAGGATCAAAAATTTTTTCATATCGTAATCTTGATTTTATTCATATCTATACTGCTGGAACCAGATGTCGAAGAGATTGATACCCAAGGAGAAATTGAAGTATGTCTCCCTTATCATACCATTCTGCAAAGAACCTCTCTGCCCCAATTCAAATCCAAGTGTAAGGCCGTTATACCACTGGAATACCGGAAGGGTAATTCCGAAGGTAATACCTCTGGCATATACCGGCTGCCCGTTCACCCTGTAGTATTCCTTATTAAGGTAAGCACCTGCCCTGTAAGCTATTATATTTCTATAATACCGCACGTCATTAGGCTTAGGAATGTACTCGAAACCCACTCTTATGCTCTCTGCGGCCGTAGGAGTAAAGACTCCCATAGTGCCGAATCCGGCATCCACCCAGTTCGAGCGGCTGTAATCCACTTCCGCCCTGAAGTTTCTGTTATACACCACGGCCAATCCTATTCCCTTCTCCGCAGCCAACAGCAGCGGCTGGCTTCTGTATGCCAATGTATCCGACACACTGCGGGTCACTATGCTTCCGTTCTTCTCCGTAGTATTCACATAGCCGTTCAACTTGGCATCCATCTTATACGTGGCTCCAAGCACGAATTTGAGTTTCTTGCCCACCTGCTGCTCGTATTGCAGGCCAAATTTAAAAGTATTCGCACTCAGAATGCTTTCCACTGTCTTGTCTATGCCAATTGCCGCAGCATCGCTGAAAGTCTGAGTATAATTCTTCTTCAGATTACCGGTGTAGTGAATGTACTCCACTCCCAGATTCAAGTTATTAAAGAGATTCACTCCAAAAGAGGCAAATACCTGATAGAGGCTTCCCTGTTCAGAATAATTGTGCAAGACATTGCCCTTCATCCCTGGAATCACATCGTAGTGAGAAAAATCATATCCGGTAGAACTGTAAGGCTTGATTCCCAGCATCATAGCCGTATGGGTAAACAGCGGGAACGAAATGATTATATCATTGATGTTCACCAGGTTGTTAACGGCATACTGAGATTCCTGACGGAAGATTTTGTTATTCTGATAAAGGGAGAAGTCTGACATGAATGCCAGAGAGTCCCTCGCTGTTACGGCTGCCGGATTAAGGGAATTGACGAAGCGGTTGTTACGCGAAGCTATACCCACTCCTCCCATAGTCATATTATAAGCCGAACCTCCACTGAAAAGATCTCCCACCCCATATATGGTATAAGGAGCATAGCCGGAAAAGGCGCCGTTGTCATCAGCTTTGGACACATACAGTCCTGCAGAAAGCAGCAGAGCAGTGCAAAGCAATTTAAGAATTCCAGTTTTTCTCATAATCCATCGATATTACCGCCAAACCCATCAGCACGAGATTGTTAACCACAAAAACTGACTTCGAGGTATGGCGCACAAACAAATTGGCATCCCCTCCAGTGAAGATGATTACACTGTCGGGATTTGAAGCGATGTAGGCGTCCACCTCAAACTTTATGCCCAGAATTACCCCGTTCTCTATACCAGATACGGTTGTACCTCCTAAATAACCCACCGTCTTGGGGGTATTTACCAGAGGAAGATTTTTAGAGTAACGGTTCAAGGCCTTGAATCTGGTCCTGCATCCCAGGGATACATTTCCCCCACCATAAGAGCCGTCAGCCTCTATGAAATCTATGGAAAGTATAGTCCCGAAATCAAATAGCAGACATTCCTTTCCTGAGAAAAGTTTTCGGGCTGCTATTATGCCTGCAGCCCTGTCTGGGCTTAAATACTCCGGAAGACCATAGGCTCTAAGCAAAGCAGGATGGTTCTTGTCTATCAGTACCAGCTGATGACACAGAGAATTAAGGACATTCTCATCCTGAATCGATATATCCCGCACCGAAGCTAAGACCAATACTTCCGGTTTTTCCTTTTCAGTAAGATGTTGAATGAACTCTATAACTTTCTCTCCCTGATAGCGTATGGTCCTGCCTAAGGTTTCCCCTTCTGCCCAGACCGCTTTCAAGGCTGTGTTACCCATTTCAATCAACAAATTCGACATAACAAATTATAATAAAGCCCGCAAATTTAACAAATTATTGCAATTTCTTCAATGCTTCGAGCGCAGCTCCTGTCGAAAGAATGCCTCTTGTGATAATTTTCAGCCTTCCTTCGCTTTGTTTAAGAGTGAATTGGGAAGAATTAATCTTATTCAAAAGTGTAGCGAAGGCATCGCTCGTATAATACTGAGAACTGGAATCCGCTATAAAGAAACAAATCAGCATTCCGTTCTTGATAATTATCTTCTCGAAGCCAAGACTTTGACCCAAATTTCTGATTTTTACTACATTGAAGAGATTTTCCACCTGCTGAGGATAATCTCCGAAACGGTCTTGAAGCTGGGAAAGTAGCCTGTCTATCTCCCTTTCGTCCGAGAAGGAGTCGAGTTGTTTGTAGATTCTTATCTTCTCGGCAGTGATATCCATGTAATCATCCGGAATCAGAGCCTGCTGGTCTGTCTCTATACTGCAGTCGGAAGCGAATTTTCTTCGGCTCGCAGGAATACTCTTTCCTATCTCCACGCCAAGTTCCTCCATAGCTTCGGCAAGTATCTTCTGATAAGTCTCGTACCCCATATCCATAATGAAACCACTCTGCTCTGCCCCGAGCAGGTTGCCGGCTCCCCTTATGTCCAGATCCTGCATGGCTATGTTAAAGCCGCTTCCCAGATCTGAAAACTCTTCTATAGCCTTCAATCTCTTCCGCGCATCCTCGGTCACTGAACTCAAAGGCGGCACTATCAGGTAACAGAAAGCCTTCTTGTTACTTCTACCCACCCTTCCGCGAAGCTGGTGAAGGTCGCTCAAGCCGAAATTCTGGGCCTGGTTGATTATGATGGTATTGGCATTAGGTATATCCAGTCCATTCTCTATGATGGTGGTGCACAGAAGCAGATCATACTCCCCTTCCATAAAGCTCAGAATCTTGTCTTCCAAGACCTTAGGTGGCATCTGTCCGTGAGCCACGCAGATTCTCATATCCGGTTCCAGACGGTGCAGTATGTCTTCTATGGCAGGGAGTTGTTCCACCCTGTTATGTAGGAAAAATATCTGACCTCCCCTTTTCAATTCGTATTCCAGGATGGATTTTATCTCTTTTTCTTCAAAGAGTATTATCTCTGTCTGCACCGGTATCCTGTTAGGAGGCGGAGTAGATATGATACTCAGGTCCCTGGCTCCCATAAGAGAGAACTGCAGGGTTCTCGGAATAGGGGTGGCAGTAAGGGTAAGGGTATCTATATTGGACTGAAGTTGCCTCAACTTTTCCTTGGCGGATACTCCGAACTTCTGTTCCTCATCTATTATCAGCAGCCCCAAATCCTTGAATTCAAATTCTTTTGATAAAATCTTATGTGTCCCTATCAAGATATCTATCCGCCCTTCTTTCAGGTCTTTCTTTATCTGAGATATCTCCTTGGCACTTCTGAGCCGGCTGACATAATCCACCCTGCAAGGCAGATTCGCGAGCCTTCCTACGAAGGTCTTGTAATGTTGTAATGCCAATATTGTCGTCGGCACTAACACTGCCACCTGCTTTCCGTCCGTTGCGGCCTTGAAGGCCCCTCTTATCGCCACTTCAGTCTTGCCGAAACCCACGTCCCCACAGATGAGCCTGTCCATAGGCGGGGTATCTTCCATATCCCGCTTCATGGCTTTGGTGGCTTCCTCCTGGTCCGGAGTATCCTCATACATAAAGGAAGACTCCAACTCATCCTGAAGGTAAGAGTCAGCAGAGAAGGCAAAACCCTTGGAGGCACGACGCTTGGCATAGAGTTGAATGAGATCCTTGGCTATGTCCTTGACCTTGCTCTTGGTGTTGTTTTTAAGTGTCTGCCAAGTCTTTGAGCCAAGTTTGTTAACTTTCGGAACTTCCCCGTCCTTACTGCGGTAACGGGATATCTTGTGCAGTCCGTGCACGGACACGAAGACCACATCGCCGTCTTTGTAGATGAGTTTTACCACTTCTTTAAAGCGGCCCATATCGTCCTTTATCCTCACGAGTCCCCCGAACACTCCTATTCCGTGGTCTATGTGCACTATGTAATCTCCTATATTAAAAGATGCCAAGTCATTTACGGTGAGTTGTTCGCTTTTTTCAACTGTACGGCGAAGGAAAGCCCTGTGGAAACGCTCGAAGATCTCGTGATCAGAATAGCAGCATATCTTGTCTTCACTGTCTATGAATCCCTTATGTATGTTCTTTCCTATCACGAATTCCGGCAAAGGACAGAGTTCCTCTTCGAGAATGCTGACTATCCTGTCTGCCTGGGATTGTTTTTCGCAGAAGATATTTACTTTGTATCCCTGTTCGAGCCGGCTTCTGATGTCGGCGCATAGCAGCTCGAAATTCTTGTTGAATACCGGCTGGGGTTGGATATGGAAAAGCAGGGGAGTGACGCCGTTAGCTCTGGATAGAGGTACTTCCAGATAAACATTGGCATACGAAGAAGTGAAATTCAAAAACTCCCTGTCCTTATACATATCGAAGGAATCGAACCAGATGACGCTGTCGCGTGGAAGTATCTGGAGGATATTCTGGCCGCCTTCACTGTCAGAGCAGAGTATGTCGGACATTATCCAGGCGCTGGAGCACTCGGATTTGGAGAGTTGGGTATTACAGTCGAAGATGTGTATCTTTTCTATCTCATCGCCCCAGAAAGAGAGTCGGTAGGCTTCGTTGTTAGAATAGGAGAAGAAATCTATGATGCTGCCTCTGACGGCGAATTGGCCTGGAGCTGAGACGAAGTCCACCCTTTCAAAACCTACATCGAAGAGTATCTTTATTATCTTCTCGTGAGAAATCTCGTCTCCTTTATGGATTTCGAACTGGAAGCCTGAGATGGAATTTGTGGCGGGAATGAGTTCGTCGAGGGCTTCTGGAAAAGTTACCAATACACAGAGTTCATCCTGTCTGTAATTCAGTATGCTTTGGATGGCAGTGGTTCTCTGGACGTTGAGGGTGGATTTGTAATTGCTTCTCTCTACTCCTGAGCCTGAATCGGGAAGAAAGAAGACCTTGTCGGGGTCTATCAGATTATACAAATCCGTGGCACAATACTCTGCACTTTCCTTATCAGGAAGCAGTATCAAATGCAGGCCTTTATCTGCACATTGACTAAGTACGAACCATCTGGCGGAGAAAAACAGAGAACGGCAGAATACTTCCTCTCCGGATTTTATCCTGCTTTTCAGAAGACTTGAAGTCCTATTTTCGATTACCATAAAATATGTTCAAAACTATGTGGAAAACCTGTGCAAAACTATGTGCATAACTTCTCTCGAAAAGTTTTCCACAATCAAATTCCCAACTTATCCACAAGTTATCAAAATCATTTCCCTTTATAAAAAGCTGAATTTCAATAGCGATTGAAAGTTATCCACATTTCCACAGCCTAAACAAAAACAACAAAAATTAAATTAAATCAATTATATTTGTATGATTTTATTTTTTAGTGGTGAAAAATGCCGGATTTTAACCCTCATAGCGCCATCGAAAGCAAAGATAAGGATTTAGATGGAATTATCCGACCTCAGGACCTGGGAGATTTCACAGGTCAGAAGGAAATCGTATCTAATCTGCATATCTATATCCAGGCGGCGAAACTGAGAGGGGAGTCCCTCGACCATACTCTTTTCCATGGGCCTCCGGGATTGGGAAAGACTACGTTGGCCCATATTATAGCTAATGAGATGGGGGTGAACCTGAAAATCACTTCGGGGCCGGTTCTGGATAAACCAGGGGATTTGGCAGGACTTCTGACCTCGCTCGAAAGCGGAGATGTACTCTTCATAGATGAAATTCACAGACTCAGCCCTGAGGTGGAAGAATATCTTTACTCCGCGATGGAGGATTTTGTGATAGATATCATGATAGACAAGGGGCCTGGCGCCCGTTCCGTGCGCATCGCCCTGAATCCTTTCACTCTGGTGGGCGCCACTACCAGAAGCGGTCTGCTGACGGCTCCTCTAAGGGCCCGTTTCGGAATTACTTGTGCCCTGGAATACTACGATATGGAGGATTTGACCAGGATTGTCAGCAGGAGTGCATCCATATTGAAGGTAGAGATAGAGCCTTCAGCCGCTCAGGAGATAGCTATGAGAAGCCGTGGAACTCCACGTATCGCTAACTCTTTGCTCCGAAGAGTAAGGGACTTCGCTCAGGTGATGGGGGACGGTCACATAGACATAGAGATAGCCCGATACGCCCTGGATAAGTTGAAGATAGACAAGAGGGGATTGGACTCCATAGATAACAGGATACTCAGTACTATAATCAATAACTTCAAGGGAGGACCTGTGGGTGCTAACACTATAGCTACGGCGATAGGGGAGGACCAGGGAACTTTCGAGGAAGTGTATGAGCCTTTCCTTATAAAGGAAGGTTTCATAGTGAGAACGCAGAGAGGTAGAATTGCTACAGATTTGGCATACAGTCATCTGGGTATAAAGAAAGCTGCTTCAGCCGCTGAGGGGGAACTTTTGTTTTAAACATATTAATAATTTATATATAGCAATGGCAGATAAACTTAATTCTAAAATTCCTGACGGACCATTGGCCGAGAAATGGACCAAGCATAAGTCAGAAATCCATCTTGTCAGCCCTAACAACAAAAGAAAACTTGAGATTATCGTCGTAGGTACCGGTCTGGGTGGCGCTTCCGCAGCTGCTACTCTCGGTGAGCTCGGCTATAATGTCAAGGTATTCTGTATCAGTGATTCACCTCGTCGCGCGCACTCCATCGCCGCACAGGGTGGTATCAATGCTGCCAAGAACTATCAGAATGATAACGATTCCATCTATCGTCTGTTCTATGACACCATCAAGGGTGGAGACTACCGTTCCCGTGAGGCCAATGTCTATCGCCTCGCTGAGGTTAGTGCCGCCATCATAGACCAGTGCGCTGCCCAGGGCGTTCCATTCGCCCGTGAGTACGGCGGATATCTTTCCAATCGTTCTTTCGGTGGTGTTCAGGTAAGCCGTACTTTCTATGCCAGGGGCCAAACCGGTCAGCAGCTCCTTCTGGGCGCTTATGCCGCCTTGAACCGCCAGATAGCAGCCGGCACCGTGAAGAGTTATCCACGTTACGAGATGCTCGACCTGGTGCTCGTAAACGGCGAGGCCAAGGGTATCATAGCCCGTAACCTTGTGACAGGTCAACTCGAGAGGTTCGGAGCCCACGCAGTGGTTATAGCCACCGGCGGTTACGGCAATGCTTATTTCCTCTCCACCAATGCTATGAACAGCAACGGCTCTGCCGCAGTTCAGTGCTGGAAGAAGGGAGCTTATTTTGCCAATCCTTGCTTCGCTCAGATCCATCCTACCTGTATCCCTGTACACGGAGAGCAGCAGTGCAAACTGACCCTCATGTCAGAGTCTCTGCGTAATGACGGTAGAATCTGGGTTCCAAAGAAACTGGAAGATGTAGAGAAACTCCGCAAGAAAGAGATTAAGGCCTCCCAGATTCCGGAAGAGGACAGAGATTACTATCTTGAGCGCCGTTATCCTGCATTCGGTAACCTCGTTCCTCGTGACGTGGCTTCCCGTGCAGCCAAGGAGAGATGCGACGCCGGTTTCGGTGTGAATGAGACCGGTAAGGCAGTATTCCTGGATTTCTCCGACGCTATCGCCCGTCTGGGACATCAGAAGGTGGCAGAGCGCTACGGTAACCTCTTCGATATGTACGAGAAGATTACAGCGACATCCCCTTGGGAAGAACCTATGATGATCTATCCTGCCATCCACTATACTATGGGAGGTATCTGGGTAGATTACGATCTGCAGACCACCATTCCTGGACTTTATGCCATAGGTGAGGCCAACTTCTCCGACCACGGTGGAAACCGCCTCGGTGCATCAGCCCTTATGCAGGGTCTGGCCGACGGTTACTTCATTCTGCCTGTAACTATAGGAGACTACCTTTCCAAGAAATTTGCTGAGCCTAAGACTGATATCAATAGGCCTGAGTTTGCAGAGGCTGAAAAGGCTGTTCAGGAGAGAATCGACAGACTCTTCTCCATTAACGGAACAGAGCCTGTGGATGCCATCCACAAGCAACTCGGACACATTATGTGGGAGTATGTCGGAATGGCCCGCGATGAGGAAGGTCTTAAAAAGGCTATCGTCGAGATCGAAGAACTCAAGAAGTATTTCTATGAGAATGTGAAAGTTACCGGAAGCCAGTTCGAGTTCAACCAGGAACTTGAGAAAGCTCTTCGCCTGGAAGACTTCTTCGAAATCGGAAAACTTATGGCTCGTGACGCCCTGGAGAGAAAGGAATCCTGCGGTGGTCACTTCAGGGTTGAAAGCCAGACAGAAGAAGGCGAGGCCAAGCGTGACGACAAGAACTTCATGCATGTAGCAGCTTGGGAGTGGAAGGGAGAAGCTCAGGAGCCTGAGCGCCACATCGAAGCTCTCAAGTATGAATTTATAGAAGTGAAAACAAGAAATTACAAAGACTAAAGAGATGGAATTCAATCTTAAAATATGGCGTCAGAAGAACGCCAAGGCAAAAGGACATTTCGAGACTTACCATATAGCCGGTATTGAAGAAGATGCATCTTTCCTCGAGATGTTGGATATCCTCAATGAGCAGTTGATCAGAGAGGGTAATGACCCTGTAGCTGTTGAGAGAGGATGCCAGAGCAGCGGTCCTGTATCATTCGACCACGATTGCCGCGAGGGTATCTGTGGAGCTTGTTCACTCTATATCGACGGAAGGGCTCACGGTCCGGACGATCACGTGACTACCTGTCAGCTCTTTATGCGTCACTTTAAGGACGGAGCCACCATCACAGTGGAGCCTTTCAGGAGCGCCGCCTTCCCAGTTATTAAGGACTTGGTGGTAGATCGCAGAGCTTTCGACAAGATACTTCAGGCCGGAGGTTTCATCTCCGTTAACACCGGTTCCGCCCAGGATGCGAACACCCTGCTCATTCCTCACGACAAGGCTGAGGAGAGCATGGATGCTGCTGCCTGTGTAGGTTGTGGAGCTTGTGTGGCTACCTGTAAGAACGGTTCAGCCATGCTCTTCGTGGCTGCCAGGGTAAGTTCACTCGCCCTGCTTCCTCAGGGTCGTCCTGAGGCCAAGAGAAGGGCCAAGGCTATGGTAGTCAAGATGGACGAACTCGGCTTCGGTAACTGTACAAACACACGTGCCTGTGAACTCGAATGCCCTAAGGGTATCACGGTTAATCACATCGCAAGGCTTAACAGGGAGTTCCTTAAAGCCAAGTTCTCTGACTAATACTACCAGAGAAAATTATTAAAGGGATATCTTCCCGCATGAATCTCCGCAACCATCTTATAAAGGTCGTTGCGGAGTTTTTCTATATTGATCTTATTCTTCGCCGAGATGAAGATGCAAGGGGATTTCTCGCTGGCTATCCAGCTGTTTTTAAGTTCCTCCAGACTCCTGTTCTCCTTAGCTTTAGGTTCCAGTGAGAATTCGTCATAAGGTTCATAGCTATATGCGTCCACCTTATTGAAAATCACATACACAGGCTTGTCCTTAGCCCCTATGTCGCTAAGGGTCTTCTCGACTATGCTCATCTGCTCTTCGAAATCCGGAGCACAGATATCCACTACATGCAGAAGTATATCAGCCTCCCTCACCTCGTCCAGGGTACTTTTAAAGGCCTCTATGAGTTGTGTAGGGAGTTTCCTTATAAATCCTACGGTATCGCTCAGAAGGAAGGGTACATTCTTGATTACGACCTTTCTGACGGTAGTATCCAGGGTGGCAAAAAGTTTATTTTCCGCGAACACATCCGATTTAGAAAGCAGGTTCATAATGGTAGATTTACCCACATTAGTATATCCCACTAATGCCAATCTTACCATATTTCCTCGATTGCTTCTTTGTGTGGCCATCTGCTTGTCCACTTTCTTCAACTGCTCTTTCAGACGGGAAATGCGTTCTTTCACTATACGCCTGTCTATCTCTATCTGGGTCTCACCCATACCTCCACGCGTACCCATACCACCTCTCTGCCTTTCGAGGTGAGTCCACATTCCTGCGAGTCTCGGCAGCAT
>JBJEBS010000059.1:0-9510 GCA_051870275.1 Candidatus Cryptobacteroides sp. | reverse complement strand
GTTGTATCTCAATAGCAAAGTTAAAAAATCTGAAAGCAATTCACAACGCTACTACCGTGACAAATTTATGTCGGATGGTTGTATCTCAATAGCAAAGTTAAAAAATCTGAAAGCAATTCACAACTACTTACGTTCTTCATTGGTATAACATTGTGTTGTATCTCAATAGCAAAGTTAAAAAATCTGAAAGCAATTCACAACGCTTACCTCCTGTCACAAATAAGTACATATTAAAAGCGGCATTTATTTTAAAACCTGAATCAAGGGTTCTCCTAGGGCTGTTGACAATTCTGCAATTGAACGGAGGGTAAGATTTGGAAAACCAGTTGTCCATCTGGAGACCACAGCTTCGCTTTTGCCAAGTATTCTGGCAAGGTCACGCTGACTCATATTCTTTTCTTTTAGAATAGAATCTATTCGTGCTATAATGTCAGCGGACAATTGAACTTCAGTTCGTATTTCTGGCGATA
Organism: Candidatus Cryptobacteroides sp.; assembly: GCA_051870275.1. Lineage (GTDB taxonomy): Bacteria > Bacteroidota > Bacteroidia > Bacteroidales > UBA932 > Cryptobacteroides. The sequence continues at coordinate 9,040 of JBJEBS010000059.1, read as the reverse complement.
CACACGAAATCTTTTCATTGAACCATTTTTGTTTATTATTCATATTTCAAAAACTACATCATCAATGCCATTAAGTTCTCTCTCCTCAATAACGCGAACCATAATCTGAACACCATCATTCAACTTCCGGAAGTGTAGCGAAGCCAGCCTCCAGATCCTCGTCAGTAGGGATATAATCCGACATCGTGCCGTCATTATACTGCTGATAAGCCACCAGGTCGAAATAACCCGTACCGGTAAGCCCAAAGACGATATTCTTTCCCTCCCCCGACTCCTTACATTTCAAAGCCTCATCGATAGCCACCCTGATGGCATGACTGCTCTCTGGTGCCGGCAGAATGCCCTCCGTGCGCGCAAACATCTCCGCCGCCTCAAACACAGCTGTCTGCTCCACCGCGCGCGCTTCGAAAAGCCCGTCATGATAGAGCTGAGAGAGAATGCCGCTCATCCCATGGAAACGCAGACCGCCGGCATGATTGGCCGATGGAATAAACTGACTGCCAAGCGTGTACATCTTGGCCAATGGACATATCCTTCCCGTATCGCAGTAATCGTATGCAAACTTTCCGCGGGTAAAACTTGGGCAGGACGCCGGCTCTACAGCTATAATCCTGTAATCCCCTTCTCCCCTCAACATCTCGCCTATGAACGGAGCAGCCAAGCCACCGAGATTCGAACCACCTCCAGCACAACCGATTATGATATCCGGATGCACATCGAACTTCTTCAAAGCCGCCTGCGTCTCCAGCCCGATCACCGTCTGATGCAGCAGCACCTGGTTCAGTACGGAACCCAACACATAGCGATAGCCCTCCCGACTCGTAGCCGCCTCCACCGCCTCAGAGATGGCACAGCCCAGCGAGCCCGTAGTCCCAGGGAAGGCCTCAAGTATTTTTAGGCCAATTTTCGTGTCCATACTTGGCGACGGGCTAACCCTCGCGCCATAAGTGCGCATCACCTCCCGCCTGAACGGCTTCTGCTCATACGAACATTTGACCATAAACACCTGACAATCCAAGCCAAAGTAAGCACAAGCCATACTTAGGGCCGTACCCCATTGTCCGGCTCCAGTCTCAGTCGTCACACCCTTAAGCCCCTGTTTCTTAGCATAATAAGCCTGAGCGATAGCAGAATTGAGTTTGTGCGAACCGGAAGTGTTTCCGCCCTCGAACTTGTAATAAATGTGAGCGGGAGTACCCAGTGCTTTCTCAAGGAAATATGCCCTGACAAGAGGTGAAGGACGATACATCTTATAAAAATCAAGTACTTCCGATGGAATATCCACCCAGCGAGTATCTTCGTCAAGTTCCTGCTTCACGAGTTCTTTACAGAAAATCGGTTCCAATTCTTCAGCCTTAAGAGGCTTTTTGGTAGCAGGATTAAGCAGCGGTGCAGGCTTATTCTTCATATCTGCACGGACATTGTACCATTGTGTCGGGATTTCATCCTCCTGGAGGTAAATCTTGTAAGGAATTTTTTCTTTCATATCAATATTTGCTAAGTATCTCCACAAAAAAACGGAGCTCAGTCGTATTCGGCTGAACTCCGTGTATCCAATAGCACACAGGCGTGAACCCCTACGACTTGTTAAAGAAGTATGGGCACCACCACCAATATGCGCTGATTCTCGTCATTTCAAATGCAAATATAGAATTATTTTTTCTTATATCCACACTTTGGACAAACTCCGTTTTCATCAAGTGCGATTCCGCAGAGAGGACAGCGGTCGATACTTGTGTGAGATGGGAACTCCTGGGAGGCAGCGTTCACACCACTGGTGAAAGTAAGTTTAACGATATTAAGCTTGTCTTTCAGAAGATCATAGACAATCTTAATCATACCTTCCACTGTCATAGTCTCCTTGGTAACTACCAGACGGCATTCAGGATAAGCCTGGCAGAGCTCGGTCTTGAAAGCCTCTCCCTTCATAGTGTTCTGAGGAGTACCGTTCCTGATTCCGGTCTTCTCGTAAACCTCGAGAATGGCTGGCAGAAGAGGATCGTCCTCGCGGAGTACCAGAGCATGGTCGAAATTCTTAAGCACATCCCAAGCTACTTTCTGAATCTCGTTACAAGGATATGCCATATTAACTCCCTCATTGACAGGCTCCTCAACCTCGATGGTAAGAACGCCTGTGTGTCCGTGAAGATATTGAGCCTCACCTTTGAATCCATAGAAACGGTGGGCGTACTGAAGATCTAATTTAGTAATGCTTCTCATGATTAATAGTTTTAAATTTTATATTGCAAATATACATATCCTTCCCGACTTAAAAACGAGCATTCAGGAAAACAAATGGTAAATTCATTACAGCTACCGATTAAATAAATTCAAATGTTTCATTTTTACCATTCTATAAACTATCTTTGCCCTATGGAAGATTTGAAGAAAATATACTGCCGTTACGACATGGTCTGCGACAATCCTTCAGGAGTAGGAGTCGAATTGTACCACATGCCCGAATTCTTCGAAAAACAACACGGCATGGAGACAGACAATATGCACTTGCACGGATTCTACGAGATTATCTGGTTTCAAGAAGGTGAGGGCATACATCATATCGACTTCAGCCAGTATCAGATCACAGCCGGCAGCATCTTCTTCATATCTCCAGGCCAAATCCACTCCTTCGACCAGAGACACGATCAGAAAGGCATAGTGCTCAAGGTCTGCGCAGAGATCTTCGATGATTTCGTGGTAAAACCCCATATCATTATCTCGAAAAGCGCCTTCGAAGAACTTCAACTTATAGTCAAGGCTATAGAGGAAGAACTCTCCAAAGGAAAGGAGACAGATCACAAGGAAGCCCTCAGGGCCCTCATCAAGTTATTTGTAATCAAAGTCAAAAGAAGTTCTACAGAAGAGTGCGACCCTAATCTCAACCCAGTAAAGATATCTCAACAAGCCTTTCTGAAATTCAAGAAACTGATAGAGGAAAACTACTGCCGCCTGCATACTGTCAAGGACTATGCTGCCCTTATGAATGTGAGCAGCAAGACCTTAAGCCTCTATGTGAACGAATGCTCCCCTTTCACTCCATTGGAACTCATTAACCAGAGAATCATCCTCGAGGCCAAACGCCTCCTCCGCTACTCCCTTCTCTCCGTAAAGGAGATAGGTTTCCGTCTGGGCTTCGAAGACCCTTCCTACTTCGTCAAATTCTTCAAAAGAATAGTCCACCAATCCCCTGCCGACTACCGAGAGACCCTGCTGTTACAAGACTGTTAAGGCCAGTTCAATTCTTCGTTAATTCCGACACTCCGAAAGCTCAAAATCTTTTCGGAACGGGAGATTTATCTCACCTTTGCGACTGAAAAACGAAGAAAAATGTTAACACAGATCTTAACTTTACTCGGTGCCTTGGCCATGTTTCTTTATGGCATGAATATGATGAGCACCGGAATTCAGAAAGCCGCAGGAAACAAACTCCGCGCCCTCCTCGGGGCCATGACCTCAAAACCCCTCAAAGGAGTTCTCACAGGATTCGGCATAACGGCCATAATACAGTCTTCGAGTGCCACTACCGTGCTGGTAGTCAGCTTCGTAAGTGCGGGACTGCTCAGCCTCAAGCAAGCCATAGGCGTCATTATGGGGGCCAATATAGGCACGACCGTCACTGCCTGGATTATCTCCCTGCTGGGCTTCAAATTCGACATCGCCGTCCTCTCCATCCCACTCTTTCTGCTGGGATTCATCCTGCTGCAGCTAAAGAAAGACAAATACCATAACATCGGAGAATTCATCATCGGCTTCTCCCTGCTCTTCCTCGGACTGTCTTTGATAAAATCCTCAGTACCAGACCTTAAGAGTTCACCAGAGGTGCTTTCATTCATTGCCAATTGGACCAACTGGGGCTTCTGGAGCATCCTAATCTTCGTGCTCATCGGAACCATCCTCACCCTCGTACTCCAATCCTCCAGCGCCACAATGGCGATCACCCTCATAATGCTCAACGAAGGCTGGATTCCATTCGAAATGGGAGCAGCAATGGTACTGGGAGAAAATATTGGCACGACCATAACTGCGAACATCGCGGCAGCGATGGGCAATATAAACGCGAAAAGGACGGCGCTCACGCACACCGTATTCAACGTCTTCGGAGTGGTGTGGGCATTGGCATTATTCAAACCATTCTTAGCCCTGGACAGGGCTGTCACAGGGCTGATCGGAGAGTTTAACCCGCTGCTGGGGCTTTCTATGTTCCACACCCTGTTCAACACCATCAACACATTGCTACTGATCTGGTTCGTTCCTCAACTCGAGCAGCTCGTAACCAAGATTCTGCCAGACAAAAAAGCCAATTCTCACAAACTGGAGGAACACCTGGTATATATCAGCGGAGGGCCTGTGGCCACGCCTGAACTGGGGGCCAAAATGGCGCTGATGGAAACCTCGCATTTCGCCATCATATCCTCCAAGGAGGTGCAGATTATAAAAGATGCCTTAAGCAATCTGACCAGCAGCGATTTCGAGCAGCATAGGGAAAAACTGGTCAAATACGAGCAGATCTCCGACAATATAGAGAAAGAAGTGACCAATTTCCTGGGGAATCTTACGGAAGAAGAAGTGAGTGCAAATACTGCCAAACTCATAAAAGACTTGTACAGAATCAATTCCGAGCTGGAAAGCCTGGGAGATAGCGGAGAATGTATCAGCCGCATCCTGCAGAGAATAAAGCAACTGGGAGGAGAACTGAGTCCGGAAAGGAAAATCGGACTTTCTTCCATGCTCTCAGCTCTGGAGAATGCCTACCAGACTATGACATCTAACCTGAAGGCGATAGAAGAATCCTCTGATTCCAAACAGTTTAGCATATCCAGAGCCCTGGATGACGAGATAGCTATAAATAAACTTAGGGACCGTCTCAGGGACGAAGAATACTCGAGAATAGAGCACAGCAAACTCACCGAAGAGGAATACTCCTTCAGCACCCTCTACCTGGATGCCGTAGCAGAACTGGAGAGAATGGGGGACTATCTCATCAACATCTCCCAAGCCATTGACCCAGAAGCACTTGCCGCCGCTTAATCCAGTCCCCTCTTCTTTTTAATAAGCTGATATGCCTCGTTAATTTTTTTAAACTGCTCCTCGGCCTTCAACTGCACTTCCCTGCTCGACGTAGCGAACTTGTCAGGGTGGAATTGAACGGCCAGGCGTCTGTAAGCCGACTTCACCTCCCCATCAGTGGAATCCGGAGCTACGCCCAAGGTCTGATATGCCAATACCAATGACGTTTCGGAGTAGCTCCTTTCACCATAAGTGCTCTGCCCGCCATAAGCGCCCTGAGCCCTTCTGTCTCCCCTAAAAAAACTGCTTATAAAGGATATAAGCAGCCGAAGTAACAATACTTGGATTAGTATAGATATAATATAGAACATGTTCTCTCACTATTTGACTATCGCCACTATCAGCAAGGCTAATGCCAAAACCCACAGCCCTATCCATAAAGCCTTCTGCCAATTCTTCATCGCCGCCCAACTATACCTTAACTGTGCCTTATAAACAGCCCAGCCGGCCTGCCACCTTTCTTTCAATTTAACCTTATTACGAGCCTTAACTCTGACCTTCGCCTTAGCCGTCTCCTTTCTGGAGCCTGTGACAGCCAAGAGTGTGAATGTCATATTTTTAGTAGCCCTATTAGACCAGCAGAGCCGGCTGCCCGAATCAGCTACGGGGAAACGTTGAACAGAATCTCCGTCTTCTACTATCAGGTATAGAGAATCGGGGGATTCGCTGGTCCAGCTAACGATCACGCTATCCCCTTTCTTTATTGACGATTTGTCAGTCTTCAAAGTAATTTTCGATGCCATTTCATTATTTTTTACACCACTGTCAACAGTGCAAAAACTATGCATATAGTCAAGACTCTCGGCGAAACTTGAGTTGTAAATTGCATCGGGAATTCAAAACCTTGCTTCTCAGTGTTCTGACATTGATGACAAGCCTTATACTCCAAGCCCAGCCCCTACAGAAACACACTATGCGACACGACGGAATGACCCGGGAGTACTGACTCTTCGTTCCAGACAGTATCGCCCCATGGAAGGCCCTGGTCACAATGCTGCACGGATATGGAGGAAAAGCGGCTGGGCGCTGGCAGACTTTGACAACTACGCCGCCATCTGGGATTTCTTCAAGCTCTACCTGCAGTATTAGTCCTTAACCACCAATTCCTTAAACTTGGAGTGACGGTACTCGTCGAGCAGCAGGAGGGTGAGCTTGAACTGTCCGTCACGAGCTCCTTCGTCTATACATCTCTGCTTGAAAGTCTCGAAAGAATCCTTGATAAGCCTGTAGGTGGCAGGATCTTTAATTCGAAGGCTGTCTCTCTTGGCCCCGTACTCACAGTTGATCTCCTTAAGGGCAGCATCCACCTTACGAGTAAACTCTTCTGCCTGAGCCTGAGTGGTGCTTCTGTCTGCAAATTCCCAATAAAAATCATAGGAAGAACGCTCCTGGTCGGCAAATCCCACGAAGAAACGGGTCATAACTCCAGTCTCCTGCTCCACTTTGTGAACCGCATCACAGAACTGTTTCTCATAGAGTTTCTCTCCTGTCATGGAGACTATGCCCTTAGTCTTCTGAATGAGATGCACCGTAGGTGAATTCTTATACTTAGGTCCCACCTCGAGAAGATCTGTCATATTATAACGGTAAAGTCCCGCCCACGTGGTAATGAAAGGGCAATAGCGCTTGCCTTCCTCGAGCTGGGAAAGCTGCAGGAACTCAGGATTCTCCTTATCCAAATCCTCTTCCCTGACGAACTCATAGTAGTGGAAATGAGGGAAAAGCACGGTATTCAGGGTATCGTCCATCACCAGACCAAAACGGCACTCCGAAGCGAAATAGCCGAACTCCATATGCAGGGTATGCTCTGGAAGAGAGCCCTGGAACTTCTCTATATATTTGTCGGTATTACCGCATTTCCAAGTATTAAGTACCTGTAAGTTAGGCCAATAATGTTTTGGAAGCACAGTGCCGTACTTGGCCTTCAGCTGCCTTAGCTCTTCTGCTCTCTTAGGATTAGGATGTACGCAAGCCTCGAGTTCTGCGCGTATCTCCGGAGCTATGTCGAGTTTCTTGGAGATGGTACCGTTCTCTATGTCAGTGACATACTCGTCGAAATACTCGTTCACATTATTCTGAAGCTCCACGATGGTGGAAGGGTTCGCGGTGATGATGATACTGACATCCTGCTCTATACCCATACGCATCAGAACATAATACCTGGAATTGTAATCAGTTATGGAATACACGCACTGGGGATTGCTGTAGAGCACCTTCATAAAATTCGGGCAGTCCCTCTGGGTTACTCCGGATACGGAACCGTGTACGGTTCCGTCAGGCGCATAACCTTCCACGACCTTTCCCACTATGCTTAAGGCTTTCCCCGAATAAACCTTCGGCCTGTTTCTTATGAAATTGAATAACCAGAGATGGGTCATCTTGCTATATACCATCTTCATATATTCCTGAGTCATAGGAATCCATTTCGGCTCGGCAGTAGAACCAGAAGTGGTGGCATACATCACTGGTTTCCCAGGGAAAAGAACATCTTTCTCTCCATTTTTATGCCTCTCGACATAAGGGCGAAGGTCTTCATAATCGTTTACCGGCACATTCTGCTGCCAGAGTCTGAATAGTTCTTCATCTGTTTTGGCCTCCAGAATTTTAGAGAAGCCGTGCTCTCTTCCGTAAACGGTATCCTTAGCGTAATTAATTATGTTTCTGAGTGTTTTAGCCGCAGCCGACTGAGGATTACGGCTGGCTTTGTTAAGTTTTACAAGCTGGATGCTGCCTGCACAGGATAGCAGAAAATTAGCTACCAGCATATTTTTCTTTCCCATAAAATTCAGTTTTGGTTTAGTACTATTTTTACAAAAAACTTCGCAATTTAAAAACAATTCCCGAAAAATCTTCAATCACCGAGAAAAAATCACTAATATTGTAATAAAAAAACACAAATAATGCTTAAAAAATTAAGTTCTCTGCTCCTTGGTCTGTTACTATGTATAGGCGCATCAGCCCAGCTGACTAAGGAAAATGTCGAAAAAGATCTATACATCACAGCAGGAGTTCACCACCCTTACATCATTCCTGAAATTAAGGACACCAAGGCCCCGAAAGGCTACAAGCCCTTCTATGTCACGCACTATGGAAGGCACGGGAGCCGCTATCACACCAGTGAAGCATTCTACACGGAGAACTTGCCGCGGCTGGAGAAATTGGCAGAGAATAATATGCTGACAGAGAGCGGATTAGCTCTCAAAGCAGAGATGGAATGGCTCGCCGGAAGGCACCGCGGAATGGCGGGAACCCTCACTGAAATCGGCGGAGAAGAGCAGCAGGGCGTGGCACGAAGACTCTACGAACGCTGTCCAGAGATATTCAATCAGAAGGATTGCCGACAGGTCAGCAGCATCTCCACCAACGTGCACCGCGTCATTCAGTCAATGGGCCACTTCAACGCCGCACTCAAGGGCTGTCAGGGAGATCTGCAGATAACGATGCTCACGGGCGACCGTTACTGGGATGTCCTCTGCCATAACACCAGCGGGCTTGAAAACCCCTGCAGGGAGCGCCAGGAATTCCTCAAGGATTCCCTTCGCTGCGCCTATGTCGCCCTGCTGCATCCGGAGCAGCTCTTCACCGAGCCTTCTGCCGTAGAAGAACTTTGCGGACTTGATGCCAATGAACTTGAGTACCGGCTTTTCGAAGCCACTCAGATCACCCGCACCCTCGACCACGCAGAAGGACACGACCCATTGGCCCTCTTCCCTATAGAGGATCTGGTGAACATGGGCCGAGCCTATAACATACAGAATTTCGTCTGGTTCATGCACAGCATAGAAGGGGGCGATGTGAACGAAAAGGGCGTGGGCATTCCTATTCTCAAAGATATGCTCAGGACCGCGGAGGAGGCCATCGCGGGGAACGGGCATTGTGCAGACTTCCGTTTCGGGCACGATTCCGGCGTGGGTCCGCTGGCGGGAGTGCTCGGGATAGGCGATTACGCAAAGGACCTGCACATAGAGGAGTC
>JBJEBS010000058.1:0-9720 GCA_051870275.1 Candidatus Cryptobacteroides sp. | reverse complement strand
CACTTCGTTCGACCCCACCGCAAGCGGTTCCCCCTCTTACATGCCGAGGGTGGCGTGTGTTCCGAAGAGGACTGCCGCGCACTGTATTCAAGAAAGTCTTATCCAGTACAGCATAAAAACTTATTCGGTATAACAGAAAGCCTTATTCGGTACGGAATACAATCCGAACATCATTTCAAGGTCCCTCCGGTGAGCAAAAGCCCGAAATTACTTACCAACTACCTGTTCAAGATGGCTACCATAAGCAATTTGCCTGAATCACTCACCGAATATGAGGTTCAGCAACGGCCACAGCGAGGTGGCTTGGTCTATGGTTAAGTGGTAATTGATCTAAAGAATTAAGCGTAAGACTCTTATGGGAGTGTCGCAGCCCAGGTCGGGGTTTATCACGGTCTCTCCGGTTGGGACAAATCCACATTTTTCCATTACCCGACCAGAGGCGGGGTTGTCGATGAAATGTCCACTGATAAGGGAACTTATCTCTGTCGTTTCACGAATATGCTCGATCATTAGCCTGAGAGCTTCCGTGCAGATGCCACAGTTCCAATATTTTTTACCTACCCAATAGCCTATGGTGGGCTCGCCTTCTCTGGCAGGCAGATTACATTCGCAGGATGGGCCGTATCCCATGGCACCTATGGGCTCTCCCGTCTCCTTTAGTACAATTGCCCAAGTCTTGCTGGCATCGTTGAATACGGTACGGATAATCGTCAGACTCTCTTCTACACTTGTATGTGGGTACCATCCTGCCCTTGGTCCTACATCAGGGTCTGAAGCGTATTTGTATAGAGCCGGTGCATCAGAATCCTTCCACGGCCTAAGTATTATTCTGCTATTTTCCATCTGTCCAATCATGTTCTGAAACCATGGTTTCAGTAAAAACTCAAATTTAGCAAATACTAAATTATTTTCATATTTATTAATTAATTTATAACTTGCAGGTTCGAATTGATTAAGAGTATGAACATTTTAGTGACAGGTGCTAACGGGCAGCTCGGAATGGAGTTGAGGCGCTCCAGCAAGGGTAGCGCCCATCATTTCATATTCAGTGATGTGAATGAACTCCCTGGGCAGGAAACCGTGTATCTGGATATTACGAACAAGGATGCTCTCAGGCTTATAGCCCAGAGCGAGAAGATAGATATTTTTATCAATTGTGCTGCATACACGGCTGTGGACAGGGCTGAGGCTGATGTGCAGATGGCAGATCTTCTAAACCACTATGCTGCACAGAACTTGGCAGAGGTGGCCTTCGAGACCAAGGCCCTGCTTATCCATATATCTACGGATTATATCTTCTGCGGAACAAAACACTCCACTCCTTATAAAGAATGCGACTTGGCCGAGCCATGTAATGTCTATGGCAGTACCAAGCTCGCGGGGGAGAGAAGTATCACGCGTTCCGGATGCAGATATATAATAATAAGGACAGCCTGGCTGTATTCCATTCATGGTCGGAACTTCGTGAAGACCATGCTGAATATGCTTTCGGGAAGCAAGGATGTGAGGGTGGTCTGCGATTCGGTGGGGAGCCCTACTTACGCAGGGGACTTGGCATATGTCATAATGCATATTATAGAGCAGGGGATGCTGGATAAGACCGGTATCTATCATTATACGGATGAGGGCGTGGCGAGCTGGTATGATTTCGCTCAGGCGATTAAAGAGCTCAGCGGTCGGCCTGCCAAGGTGGTGGCTATCAAGGACGAGGATTTTCCGAACGCTGCCCGAAGACCTTCTTATTCTGTGCTGGACAAGACTTTGATAAAGGAGACTTTTTCTATAGAGATCCCTTACTGGAGGGATTCCCTTAAAAAATGTATAGAAGAGTATGAAGCTGATAAGCAATGAGTTGGATGGAATTCTCCTACTGGAGAACGAAATTCACAGGGATTCAAGGGGCTATTTTTTCGAGGCTTTTAACAGAAGAAATTTCAAGCAGGTGACAGGCCTGGATGTGGATTTCGTACAGGATAACCAGAGCAGTTCCTGCTATGGGGTGCTCCGTGGTCTGCATTTCCAGAAAGGAGCTGCCGCCCAGGCGAAACTCATCAGGGTCTTGAGGGGCAAGGTGCTGGATGTGGCAGTGGACCTGAGGGCAGGCAGTCCGTCTTTCGGGGCCTGGGCGGCCTATGAGTTGTCGGAAGAGAACGGACTCTCGTTGTTTCTTCCACGAGGATTTGCCCACGGCTTCTGTGTGCTGAGTGACAGGGCTGATTTTATCTATAAGTGTGACAATTATTACGATCCTCATTCTGAGGGCTCTTTGGATGCGCTCGATCCTGACCTGGGCATAGACTGGAAGATCGATCCAGAGAAGATGATCCGTTCCGAGAAAGACCTGAGGGCCCCGAGATTCAAGGATAGTATCAGTTATTTTTATGAAAAGTAGGCTTTCTTTGTTCTGTCGGGTCAGCTGTCTGACTCTTCCTATGATTTTCTTTCTCTGCTTTGGACTAAAGGCCAAGGTTAATGAGTACCAGTATCCCGAGACCTATCTGCAGTACACTCCGGCAGTCTTTATGCTCGTGGCCGGTGCTCTCGGGGCAGAGTCTGAACATGATTTTTCCTATCGGCTGTTGAATACAGCCTGCGTTTATGCGGCCCAGTCTTTGGTGGTTTACCCTTTGAAATGGACTGTCGATGAGCGAAGACCAGACGGAAGTGCTTGGAATTCATTTCCTTCCGGACATACCGCAGCGACTTTTGCGGGAGCGGAGATGATTCGCCTGGAATATGGCAATCTGTGGGGAGGGGTATTCTACACGGGGGCTCTGTTTACTGGAGTGATGCGGGTGGCGCACCAGAGGCACTGGTGGTGGGATGTGGCGGCAGGCGCAGTGATAGGCGTGGCATGTGCACATCTGGGGAAATTGGCATCGGACAAAATAAGTTTGGCATTTAGTCCTGCAAGTTTTTCCCTGACGTACACTTTTTAAATATTTTTTCTATTTTTGCATCGCAATCAGAAGTTGGACCAAAACTTATTTTATGGTACTTGAGAATGAAAAAATTACTCGTTACCGCAGCGTCGATGCTGCTCTGCTTCCTTGCGCACTCGCAAGAGGCTGACGAACTCGGTGGGGGATCTGCCGAGCTTACTGTTGTCGCCAGGGGTGAATACCTCCATGGGGATCCGCTTGGCAACTCTTCTCTCTACACCCTGTTGGACGGGTCTTTCTCCGAACATTTTTCTTACAGCATCGCCAATCACTGGCTTAGCAGCGATCCTGCGTCCCTCTATGGGAACACTTTCCGCTCTGACGACGTGAATTGGCTGGACTGGGCTTATCTGACCTATAGCTCAGGAGATTTTGCATTGAATTTCGGAAAGATGGTAGTCCTTTGGGGAACCTATGAAATGGATGAATACGATTTTGACATTCATTATCCTTTTGCATCCAATACCTGGAATAATCTGCCTGCCTATCAGTGGGGTTTTTCCCTGGCCTGGCAGCCTATGGAAGTCTTGACCCTGGAGACGGGCCTGCTCACTTCTCCTTATGGGGAGCATCCTTTTACAAGCGGGATGTATAACCTCGGATTCAGAGCGAAAGCTGAAGGGGATGGTTTCGGAGCTATGCTCGCCTATAACCTTTATAACAGAGCTGATGCCAAGCCGATAGGAGTTTTGTCTGGAGGAACCCGTTATGAAGGAGAGAAATTAAGCATTACCTGCGATTTTACGAACAAACTTTTCGAAGATGAGTTTACGTCCGGACATAGCAGTAATGTCAATTTCAATTATTTCGGATTAGACGGCTTTGAATTTCTCGTGAATTTGGGGGAGGAGACTTACTCGAAGGAGGCCTTCTGCACCCGCGGCGGACTTGCCTTGCATTATTACCCGCTGGAGAATCTGAGAATTCACCTGCTGGGAGCTTTCAATTATGCGGAATTGGCAGGAGAAAAAGACAAATACCTTACTTTCAGTGTTGGACTTAGCTATACCTTTAGCAAAGGATGGAGCAAAAAGATATAATCATAAATCTGGAGCATATCTCTCATTCTTTTGGAGATAAGAAAGTGCTTCAGGACATCAATTTATACATAAAGAAGGGCGAATTCATCACTTTCCTTGGACCTTCGGGCTGTGGGAAAACCACTTTGTTAAGACTGATTGCAGGATTTCTCAGCCCTGACGAGGGAGTGATTACTCTGGAGGGAAAGGATATCTCCGAACTGCCTCCTCACAAACGCCCCTTGAATACAGTATTCCAGCGTTATGCGCTTTTCCCTCATCTGGATGTCTATGATAATGTGGCATTCGGTCTGAAACTGCAGAAACTCCCTGTGGAGGAGATTAACAACAGGGTGGAGAAGGTGCTTAAGCTGGTGTCTATGACTGACTATGAAGACAGGGATGTGGATTCCCTGTCCGGTGGTCAGCAGCAGAGAATTGCCATAGCCAGGGCTATTGTGAACAGGCCTAAGGTGCTGCTCCTGGATGAGCCGTTGAGCGCATTGGATCTGAAGATGCGCAAGGACATGCAGATAGAACTTAAGGAGATGCACAAGAAACTTGGCATAACATTCATATATGTTACTCACGATCAGGAGGAAGCGCTGACCCTGTCGGACACGATAGTGGTGCTCAATGACGGGCGGATTCAGCAGATAGGAACTCCTACCGATATCTATAATGAGCCTCAGAATGCCTTCGTGGCGGATTTTATCGGGGATTCGAATATTCTGGACGGCGTGATGCCTTGTGACAGGAAGGTGGTCTTCGCGGGACATGAATTCGATTGTGTGGATGAGGGATTCGCGGAGAACGAGCAGGTGGATGTGGTAGTCAGGCCGGAGGATATTTATATTATGAACAATACCGAGGCTGCTCAGTTTACTGCTGTGGTGAAATCCTGCACCTTCAAGGGTGTGCATTACGAGATGTTCGTGGATTCGGACAAGGGTTATGAACTTGTAATCCAGGATTATAATGCTTTCGAACCTGGAAGCCGTGTGGGCCTTATCATCAAGCCTTCCGACATTCAGGTGATGCACAAGCAGAGACTTTGTAACAGCTTCGAGGCTGAGGTTCTTTCAGATTCCAGCATCCTGATGCTGGATGAAGAGTTCGACTGTGATGTAAAGGATTTCCAGAAGGGAGACAAGTTGAGGGTGGAAGTAGCTTTCGACAAGGTGGACCTGCTGGATGACAGTGAGGATGCCGATGCCCAGGCTCACGTGAGGAACATCCTCTATAAGGGAGACCACTATCACCTGGAGGTCAAGACTGACAGGGGATATACCCTCTTTGTGGATACGAATGATGTTTGGGACCGTAACGACCTGGTGGGTATCAAGATACTGCCAGAGGACTTGCGGATTACTAAAGCATGAGGGAGATGACTGTTAACAAAAAAGCGTATTGGGCTTTACCCTATTCAATCTTTCTGCTGCTATTCGTGGTGCTGCCGCTGCTTTTGATAGCGCTGTATGCCCTTCGGGATTCGGCGGGTCATTTTACCCTTTCGAACATCGCGGCCTTCTTTACGGATCCGAAGATAGTGAACCCGTTCCTGGTGTCGCTGGAAGTGGCTTTGGAGAATACCATCATCTGCATACTTGTAGGTTATCCTGTAGCCTATATACTTGCAGACAAGTGTCTTAACCGTTCCGCGGTGACAGCGGTGCTCTTCATCCTGCCTATGTGGATCAACGCTCTTATGCGTACCATAGCCACCGCTGAGATATTCACCGCGCTGGGTATAGGACTGGGTAAGGGGACTCTGCTTTTCGGTATGGCTTACGACTATCTGCCTTTCATGATATACCCTATCTATACTGTACTCTCTAAGATGGATCGCAGTTACATAGAGGCGGCTCAGGATCTGGGGGCGAGTCCGGTGAAGGTCTTCTTCAAGGTGACTCTTCCTTTGTCCATGCCAGGGGTCATGAGCGGGGTGATGATGGTGTTTATGCCTACAGTCTCTACCTTCGCCATATCGGAGATATTGACTAACAATACTATACAGCTCTTCGGCACTATCATTCAGGAGAATTTCAATAACTTGATGTGGAATCAGGGCGCGGCCCTTTCTCTGGTGATGCTTATCATCATAGGAGTATCCACCTTAATACCTGGGGGAAAGAATGAAAGCTAAGAAAGTAATTTCCCAAGCCTATCTCTGGCTTGTGCTGGCGGTGCTCTATGCGCCCATCATCTTCATAGCCGTGTTCTCCTTTACCGAGGCCAAGTCCCTGGGTAACTGGACAGGTTTCACACTGGATCTGTACAAGTCCCTCTTCAGCGGTGCCACATCCGGCTCTGCTGCCTTGCTGACTGCTCTGAAGAACACCTTGCTGATAGCTTTGGTGGCTTCAGTGGCATCCACCATTCTGGGCACCCTTGCCGCCATAGGCATTTTCAACATGAAGGGGCGCTGGAAGAAGCGCATCCAGTTCTTGAATAATGTGCCAATGCTGAATCCGGACATCATCACGGGAGTTTCGCTTTTCCTGCTCTTCGTCTTTCTGGGCGTGAGCAAGGGCTACACGACCATTATCCTGTCTCACATAACATTCTGCACACCTTATGTGGTCTTGAATGTTATGCCAAAGCTCACTCAGATGAACCCTAACATCTACGATGCTGCTCTGGATTTGGGGGCCAATCCTCTTCAGGCCCTGCTGAAGGTAATCCTTCCGCAGCTGAAGACGGGGATGATTTCGGGCTTCATCCTGGCCTTTACCATGAGTTTGGATGATTTTGCTGTAACGTATTTTACTTCAGGTTCTTCTGGAATAGATACCCTCTCTACATTCATCTATGCCGATGTGCGTAAGGGTGGTCTCACTCCAGAACTTAAACCTATGATGACCATTATTTTCCTTTTGCTTCTGGTGGTGCTTCTTATAGTGAATGTGCGTGCCGTGAAAGCAAGTAAAAAACAGAATAGTTTGAAATGAAAAAGATATTAAGAACATTGGCCTGCCTCTTTCTGGCTATGCAGGCCCTGAGCCTTTCCGCCAAGGACAGAAAGGAGATTTTGAAAGTTTATAACTGGTCCGACTATATCGCCGAAGGGGTGATAGAGGAGTTCGAGGCCTGGTATAAGGAGCAGACAGGAGAAGAAGTGGAGGTCGTGTATATGACCTTCGACGTGAACGAAGCCATGCTCTCCAAGATAGAGAAGGGGCACGAGGACTACGACCTGGTCTGCCCTTCCGACTATATCATCGAGAGGATGCTGAACAGCGGACTTCTGCTGCCTTTGGACATGGATGTGCTGGGAGACACTCCTAATTATATTACTGAGAACCGTTCTCCTTACATAGAGCAGATGTTCCGCAGCATTAATCCTAAGATAGATGCCAACGACTATTCCGTAGCTTATATGTGGGGAACCACCGGTATCATCTACAACACAGCTTTTGTCAGCAGGGAGGAGGCTTCCACCTGGGATGTCATCCGTAATCCTAAGTTCGCCGGCAAGATTCTTATCAAGGATGCTCCGCGTGATGTCTATGGGCCTATACTTATCTATTTGAAACAGAAAGAACTCGCCTGTGGAGAGACTACGCTTCAGGATCTGATGTACGATTCATCAGATGAGAGCATCGCCCTCGTGAGGGATTATCTGCTGCAGTGTAAGAGCGGGGTTTACGGCTGGGAGGCTGACCTGGGCAAGGAACAGATGACCAAGAACAGGGCCTGGGTATCTCTGAACTGGAGCGGAGATGCAGTATGGGCCATAGAGGAGGCTGCCGCAGTGGGTGTAGAATTGGACTATGTAGTTCCAGAGGAGGGTTCCACTGTCTGGTTCGACGGCTGGGTAATTCCGAAGTATGCTAAGAATACCAAGGCCGCTACCTTCTTCATCAACTTCATGTGCAGGCCTGACATCGCCATCCGTAACATGGAGGAGACCGGTTATGTGGCTTCCAATGCCGCCCCTGAGGTGCTCGAGTCTCAGATAGACGAGAGCCTGGAGCCTATTGACCTTTCTTATTTCTTCGGTCCGGAAGCTTCTGCAGTAAGGGTGGATCCTATTCTTTATCCTGACAAGGCAGTGATCGAGAGATGTGCCTTGGAGCATGACTGGGGAGAGGATACGGAGAGGCTTCTGGCCATGTGGCAGACTGTCAAGGGCAGCCAGACCAATACCTTCACTTTCGTGGTGATAGGAGTAGTGCTTCTGGCCGCCATCGTGTATTTCGTTATGAAATCGCATTCTAAGAATTCCCGTAAAAGAAAAAGGAGAAAATAATATTATGAGAGCTGCAATTTATGGAGCAGGTTCCCTCGGAACCATTCTCGGTGCCTTTATCAGCAAGAGTGGCACTGATATCGATCTGATTAACCGTAACAAGTCCCATGTGGAGGCTCTGCGCCGTGATGGGGCCAAGGTTATCGGTACTCTGAATTTCACCCAGAAGGTGAAAGCGTTTACTCCTGATCAGATGGAGGGGAAGTATGATATCATCATCCTGCTCACCAAGCAGCAGTTTAATGAGGAGGTGGTAACTTTCCTTAAAGACTATCTGGAGGATGACGGTGTTATCGTTACCCTCCAGAATGGACTTCCTGAATATAAGATAGCCCAGATAGTGGGAGAGGACAGGGTGCTTGGCTGTACTGTGGCCTGGGGTGCCACTATGCAGGGGCCAGGGGTCTGCGAGTTGACAAGCGAGCCTGATTCCCTTACTTTTTCATTGGGTAGTATCTCCAAGACTCGCGGCCATCATTTCGAGGATGTGAAAGTCCTGCTGGAGAAGATGGGACCTGTGGAGGTGGATGAGAATTTCATCGGTTCGAGATGGAGCAAACTTCTTATCAATTCGGCTTTCTCAGGTATGAGTACTGTCTTGGGAAGTACCTTCGGGGAGGCTGCCTCTGACAAGGCTTCCAGAAAGATAGTTCAGGCCATTATCAAGGAGTGTATAGACGTGTGTGCTGCAGCCGGCATCAAGATAGAGCCTGTTCAGGGTAAGGATATAGTGAAACTACTTGATTATCACGGTCCTGTGAAGAAGGCTATTTCTTATGCTATCATTCCTCTCGCTATCAAGAAGCACGCTCTGCTTAAGGCCAGCATGCTTCAGGACATAGAGCACGGGAAGAAGACCGAGGTGGATGCCATCAACGGGGTGGTCTGCGAGTATGGGCGCAAGTATAAGGTGCCTACCCCTTGTAACGACAAGGTGGTGGAGATAGTCCATAAGATTGAAAATGGGGAACTTAAAGCCGAATTCGGGAACCTCAAGCTCTTCTAGTGCGATGTGGCTCGTATTTGCCCTCTTGTCTGCAGTTTTCGCAGCGCTCACGTCGATATTGGCCAAGGTCGGAATAGACGGCGTGGACAGCAATCTGGCTACGGCTATACGCACTGTGGTCGTAGTATTATTGGCCTGGGGAATGGTCTTCCTGACTCATGGACAGCAGGGGATACGCACTATCGAGCCGCGAAGCTGGCTTTTCCTCATTCTTTCTGGCCTGGCGACGGGGCTTTCCTGGCTCTGCTATTACCGAGCTCTTCAGCTAGGCCAAGTTTCGAAGGTAGTGCCGATGGATAAGTTGAGCATCGTCTTTACCGTAGTGCTGGCCCTTATCTTTCTGCATGAGACTTTGAGTGTGAAGGCGGTGATAGGCTGCATTTTGATCTGCGTCGGGACTATCCTGATGGCATTGTGAATAGATATTATGAGGGTTTTGCAAAACTAAGAGAAATGTGCGTGGGAAAGAAAAGTTTGCAAGCAGCACAAATCTCTTAATGT
>JBJEBS010000057.1:0-9780 GCA_051870275.1 Candidatus Cryptobacteroides sp. | reverse complement strand
ACCTTCAAGTATATGTTTATGTCACATTATGCCACGGAAGTTTGCAAGTGTCCCAGAATAACTGGGATAATCTTTATATCTATGCTTGGGATGCAGCGGATAATAAGATTTTCGGTGATTGGCCAGGAACCTTGGTTGAGGGCAACACCGTCACCTTCCCTAAGGAGTATTATAAAGCTGAAATAAAGTATATTCTTAACAATAATGCAGCAATTCAGACAAAGAATCAGACTCAGATTCTTTCTGATGATTTCACATTTACTTTACCTGCAGATATTCCAGGAAGTTTCATAGTTTGTAATTGTCCAGATTGGGGAACTTATCTGTATATTTTCTATGATTCAGAGTCTTTTTCTCCTTTAGGCAGTTGGCCTGGTGCTACTTTGAAAACTCATGAAGTATATACTTATAAGTATTATCCAATTGATGATTTCGTAGATAGGAATTTCAATTTTATTTTAAATAATAACGATGGAATACAGACGAAGAATTTGTGGACTTATGACGGTGATAATTGGGTAAAGAAAGATGGTTGTCATTACTATACTTATGATAGTAGTAAACATCATTGATATATTTATAATTTACCGCAGGCCTTAGGGTCTGCGGTTTTTTTTCTACCCCGATCCAATAATACGTAAGCATCCGAAGAAATACATATTGACAAAGTATGATGCAACTGGCTTGTGTCGGATGTCACATTTCTGATTCTAAAAGTGCGCGGCAGTCCTCTCCGGAACACGCGACCACCTCGGGAGCTGCCGGCACGGCCCTATGAGTTGTTGCTACTTGAAATTATAATTCTCGAGGCTTTGCATCATCTCTGGAACAGGCTCTCCGGCCTGGGGGAGAAGGAGCATAGTCCTCGCGGTACTCTTGTAAGAACCCACATCCACCGCATTCTGTATGTAGTATTGGATCGCCTCCAACTCCTGATTCTTTACCTCCAACACTTGCTCCAAATCCTTCGAGCACTGATTCAGCACAGTATTACCCTTCTTAATATACTTCCCGAAATGACTGATTTTCTCGAGGGTCGGAAGCCCTGCCACCGATAGAGTAGCCCCAGGTAAAGCCACCCTCGCAAGACCGATGTTAAACTGAATCCCCTTAACTTCCTCTATCAAAGCCAGAATCTCGCTCTGCAGATCCGTCGTACTCAATTTCTGCCCCTTCGCATCCACGAAACTCACACACTTATACACGGAGCCGTCCTTGGCCTTAAGCCAAGTTTCATTCAAGCTGTATCTGGCAGGCCCCATCTTCTTCATCAATTCTCCCTGGGCCTTCCACACCGAGCTTACATCCTTCAGGAAAAGATCCACAGACTCATCCCCGCTATAGCCGTTCAGATCCCATTCTACCCGTTCAGCTTCCTTCTTCACAGTCTTCTTTTTCTTCGCCTCCTTCTTCGCAGCTTTTTCCGCCTCCTTCTTTTCCTTTTTCTCCCTCTCAGCCCTCTCTATAGAAGATTCCACCTTATAGCCACCATCAGAACTGATACCTGCCCCGCCAGAACTGATCCCAGCACCATCTCCACCTTCCTTCTTAGTGTCAGGAGTAATCACAGGAGCACAGGCTTTCTTGCTGAGCTTCAGGTCGTAGAGGACGTATTGGCTAGAGCGTACCTCTCCGCACTCAAGCCAGAACATCAGCTGTGTGGCTCCGTACAAAGGCACCGTGACGGTCAGTGGCTGCATATCGCTGGAAAGTTCGAATTGGCCTACAAGATTCATATCGGCGAAGATGTCGAAAGTCTCCTTCCGCACTTTTTTACCTGTGAACATCTCGTCCACAGGATCTATGTATGGACTCTTGCAGGCTATGGTGAAAGTGATGCTCTGGTATTCCCCGAAGATGTTGAAGGCCGCCACTGAGGCTTGGCCGCCGCCACTGTTCACCAGATGCTTTATCGCCATACTTCCGGAGATACCGCTGATGCCCGCAGTAATGCCCGTGGCGGCGGACACTGCGCTGGAACTGATGGCAGAACCGGCTCCGAGGAAGAACATATAGACGGCATCGGTCAGGTTCACATTCTCCAAACCCAGAGGGATATTGCTCTCCAGCATCAGACCCTTGTATATCTTCGAGCCATCCGGCATCTGGAAATACCTCTTCTGGGTGCTTCCGTCCATAAAGCAGTCAGCTATGGAGAAATTGGTCAGGTCGCTGAGGTATCTGCCCACATAATGCAGGTAAGGCTTTCCGCAGAGATCTATGAGGTCCACCTCGGCAGGGCAGTCAGGCTTAGGATGTTCGAAAAGATCATTCTCTACTGGCTTGCCTCTGTACAGAATGACATCCCCGATGCCGGTGTAGAGCTGCTTGTCCTTACCGTTGCCTGGCTTTGCGAAGGTCAGTTTGCGGCATTTCTTGACAGGAACTTCGAAATATACTGTAGGCCAAGTCGAATAGACCCTGGCATCGAGTACCAACTCCTCATCTGCGTAAACCTGGAGGAAGTCGTCGTCCAGGACATTGTTCTTGCTTAGGCTTCCTGCCTTGAAGGAGATATAGTCGAATTGGCCACCAAGATCGAAGGTGACAAAGGAATTGATGTTATCCCCGAAGAGGGTGTTGCCGGTAGCGAGGATGAATCCTTCGTCGAACTTCTCTCCACCCATGGAGAATGTGTAGTGGGAAGATTCTCCAGAGAAATACAGGTTCTTGATGTCTCCCACACCGCCATAGGAGTAAGGTGTTATGTTAGAGCACATCTTGCAGATGTCCGGCAGTTTGGAGAGTTCCTGGGCACTATAATCCAGAAGTCCGGCCTGAGGGACGTTGCTATCGCCTTTCCTGTAGGCAGCTATATCTGCTACCACTATATTCATTCCACCCAGGAAAGCACAGTCTCTGAGCTCGCTATGGAAGGAAATCACATTAGCGCCGGCTATATCCAGAACCACTCTTTCTGCCAAGTCTCCTTGCTTTATGAGTTTCTCGAATATGATCTTTCCGTCAGCAAGGACACTGATCCAGCCGCTCGCCTTCGAACTCTTGCTGTCCTGTGCTCCTACTATGAAGGAGAGTTTGTCGTATTTCTTATCTATCCAGAAATAAGTGTATCCACAGTATTTGCCGATAATTTGCTGATTGGTAGCGAACATCAATCCGGAGTTGTATTTGTGCTTGTTCACGGTGGCATTCTCGACATTCTTTGCATTCTGCACTTTGGTCTTTCCTATGGTGCAGATGGTGCTGTTATTAGGCAGCAGGTATGGTTGCAGACCTTCTGGCAGTATGAGTTTGCCCTTCGGAAGACTTTGACTCAGAGAAGGAGTGTAAGTCTCCGTGGACTTCCAGAGTTTAACCTTGCCGAAACCCACGTCGATAGAGCCACGAGGCAGCTCAAAGCGCAATTCTTTAGCTCCTTTGAGGTCGAGGACCACTTCGCGAGGGGCGTTCCAGGACTGTATGACTTCATCGAAAATCCTCTTCCCGTCAGCCTTTATGGTGACTATCACGTCGCTCCCGAATTCATTGAAACTCTGGCTGGAGCCAAGTGGGGCTATTATGAAACTGATTTTGTCGTAGGAGTTCTTCAGATTGAATACGGCGTATCCAGTGCCATCTTCGGCGATAAGTCCGTTTTTACCTGTTTTTAGCGAGAATCCGCTGCCTATCATTTTTGAGGCCAAGTCTAATTTCTCTTCGCTTTTCGTGGTGAAAGCGCGGTATCTGTTCGATTCTGTAGGTTTGCAATAGTCCACCATATAGACTTGTGCGGAAGCGCTCAGGCAGCTGCTCAATAGCAGAAGGATAGGGAGAAGACGACGGGTTTTCATAAAAATTGGCATTAAAGTCCGAAAGTTATAATTTTTCCGATAAAATACAAAATGCCCGCACAGGCAGGCTGTACGGGCATAGAAAAACTATAGGAATAAATATTAGGAGTTCTTGCTCACTTTAAGGGTCAGGTTCTTGGAATCGAAGACGAAAGTGTAGTTGCCGGATTCTGTCATCTTCCACTTGCGCTCATATCCACCTACATTCTCGAAGAGCACAGGAGTCTCAAGTCCGTAGGTGCTTTCTACCCACCACCAGGCGCTAGAATTGTCAAGCTGGGCATTGTACCACTCTCCGTTCCAGAAATCTTCTGTGGTATTAACTCCGCAGATTTTGAAAGTGCCGTCCCAGCCTTCGGTGTTCACATCTACATCTACCGTCCAGGTGGCCACTCCGTTCACGGCGCTGGCCTTAGGGGCTTCGCTGCTCCAGAGGCAATTGATGCCCACGAGGTAGAAATCCTGTCCCTGGCTCAGCTCTATGCTCATGGTCATATCGTTGAGATTCAAGCTGATATCGTAGTACTTATGGTTATAGGAGCCCTTTACCATCCACTTGTAGTCCACCCAGCCGTTAGAGTGGTCGAGACTGCCGGATGAGCCTATGACTCTGGCGGAAATGCTCTTCTTCAAGACATCCTTTTTAGAGTTGCCGTTCTCGTAGTACTCTTCACCCATCGCGATCTCGTAGTTCCTGTCATTGTCAGGTTGAATGCTGAAGCTGTAGTCGATATCTTCTCCGTCAGCCTTTTTGAAGGCGAACTTGAATTCGTTAGTGCAGTATTTGGTCTCTCCGTTTTCTTCGTAAGATTTGTTCCAGATGAAGACTCTGCTGGCCTTGAATTCTCCAGCTTTGCCTGTAGCTTTCAGCTGAAGAGGCTCGGTATCGCCGCCGAAATGATAGTTCGTGAAATCACTTACCAGATATGGTGCTCTCTCGGTGAGAGTCAGGAGTTTGCTGTTAAAGTCCACTTCCAGGAGATATAGTCCGAAGTGCGGAGCAGTGAATTTGAGGTCATCTTCTCCCTGAGGGAATTCCTTATAGCTGATGCTTCTATTGTCTCCGGCATTCACGACGCAGTAGTCAAAGCTGCCAATCGTCGTAATGAATTTGAAGCCTTCGAGTTCTTCCGAACTGTCCAGATAGGTCTCGACACTGAAGACATTCCCGTTCTTGCTGAGTTCCACCGGCTCCCAGCAGTTCCAGCCGGCTACAGTGGCATCACCCACAAGGTATAGTGCTTCAGGTATTTTCGGCTCTTCAATGTCACCACCTTCACCACCTTCACCACCTTCGCCACCTTCGCCGCCTTCTCCGCCTTCTCCGCCTTCTCCACCTTCGCCGCCTTCTCCACCTTCGCCACCTTCGCCACCTTCGCCACCTTCGCCGCCTTCTCCACCTTCTCCACCTTCGCCACCTTCGCCACCTTCGTCACCGCCTTCACCACCTTCGCCGCCTTGTTCGGCTTCGATCTTCACCTCCAGGCTACCGATCTGGCCGGAAGCCACGCTTACAGGCTCTTCAACAGTAAAGATATAGAGATTCTTGTCAGTAGTCACCTCCACCTTAGTCACGGGGGCTTCAGGAATCACCATAGCGTAAAGTTTACCGGCACTCTGAATGCTTTCTGAAGTGCTGTATTCGGTATCAAGCACCAGGGTGACAGAAGTGGCTTCCAATTCTTCCTCTTCGAGAAGCTCGGCCTTGTTGTTAACGTGGAACATTCCGGAAAGCCTCTTGTCACTTATAAGAGTCAGGCTCTTTATGACCTCTCCCTCTACGCCATAGACCTGAACCGCGAGATATGCAGCCACATTGGTGTAAGTACAGGAACTCTCTGTAGCATCCTTGCTGAATTCCATATCTGCATTACCCACCAGGGCCACTTCCGTAGGAAGCATACCCACTATGGAGATGTGCTGCTCAAATTTGACCTTGAATTCGTAATTGTCAAAGGATGAACCGGTGCTATGAGGGTAGAAGAAATGGTATTTACCCTTTTTCTCCTTGAAGCCAAAAGATGCTTCGTCTCCGCTGAACTTTTCCTCAGCCAAAGCATCGCTCTTGATGGAGCCGACTTCGCCTTCTCTTGCCAAGCCCGCAATCTCTCCGGCTTTCCACTGGGGATATATGGAGATGTTCTCGTCAGCGCTTACTTTGAAGCTGAACTCGTAATGGGCATTCGGATCATCTACTACAGGTTCTATCTTATCCTGTTTACAAGACAGCATAAGGCTGGCACATGCAGCCAGAATGCTTAGTGTTATAAATCTGTGTTTCATTCCACAAATATAATAAAAACTATCTTACATATTAATTTTTACACTCTTAGCCTTCTTGCCAGCCTTTCCCTCTATGGCTTTGAAGCGGATGGCATAGCCGCCGCCAGGCGCAGCTTTAATTTTGAGCTGGTCCTTCGAACTGAGCAGACAGGTCTTGATAAGGTAGGCTTGAGGATTGGCCTGATAATGGGCGTCCGGAGCGTCGGCATAGATGGTGGCCTCGTACAGCGCACCAGGGCTCAGGAAATCCAGCTTCAGCGTGGAGATGTGGCCGTTCTCGTCGGCTGTGCAGCCCACATACCAATCCTCGCAGTCCTTGGCCTTCCTGGCTACTGTGATATAATCTCCAGGTTCGGCCTCCAGATATCGGCTGTCTTCCCAATCCACCGGTACGTCCTTGATGAACTGGAAGGCGTCAGGGAATCTCTTGTAATTCTCTGGCAGGTCACAGGCCATCTGGATAGGGGAGTACATGGTCAGGTAGAGTGCAAGCTGTCTGGCAAGTGTGGTTCTGGCCCACTGGTCAGGTTTGTAACCCCCTTCGTAATAGGACATTCTGGTCTCAAAGATGCCTGGGGTGTAATCCATAGGGCCTCCCATCAGGCGGGTGAATGGCAGAATGGTCGTATGGTCTGCGGGATTCCCGCCCATGGACTCGAACTCTGTGCCTCGTGCCGATTCCTGGGCCATCCAGTTAGGCCAAGTCCTGCTCACCCCTGTAGGCCTTACGGCCTCGTGGCTGTTTACCATAATGTGCTTTTCCGCAGCTTTCTGTGCCACATAGGTATAGTGGCTCACCATCCATTGGCTGGCGTGATACTCGCTTCTCGGAACGATTCCTCCTACATAACCGGTCTTGACGGCATCGTAGCCGTGCTCGTTCATAAAATCGAAGGCTTTGTCGAGCTGCCTTTCGTAATCTGCGGCATTCGAGCCGGTCTCGTGATGCATTATGAGTTTCACTCCACGCTCTGAAGCATACTTGTGCAGTTCCTCCACGTCGAAATCCGGATAGGCCCTGTCGAAGCGGAAAAGTCTCTCCCTTCCATAGGAAGACCAATCTTCCCAGCCCTCGTTCCAGCCTTCCACCAGCACTCCGCCGAAGCCGTTCTCAGCGGCGAAGTCTATGTATTTCTTCACATTCTCAGTGGTAGCTCCGTGTTTTCCGGTAGGTTCCAGAGTATTGTAGTCGGTAACTCCCGGGACTGCACTGCGATACCAGCTGTAATTCCAAGTCTTGCCAATTCCTACGAAATATTCCCACCATACCCCTACATATTTGACAGGATGTATCCAGGAAGTGTCCTCTATCTTACAAGGATCGTTGAGGTTATAGATAAGTCGGCTGGCAAGTATGTCAGTGGCCTTGTCGCTTACTATCACTGTTCTCCAAGGAGTGTTGCAAGGGGCCATCTTGAAGGCTTTCTCCCCGTTCTTGTTAGGAACCAGGTTTGAAGAGAAGACGAAGTTATTCTCATCAACATTCAGTTCCATGGCAGGATAGTCTATCAGTGCAGCCTCGTGAATGTTCACATAGAGACCGTTATCTCCACGCAGCATCACTGGGGTTTGGATGACCAGATCGCCCTGGGATTTGGCCTCGTAACCCTTATGGGCCAGGGACTGGTTCACCAGTTCCTCCCTTAACTCGGATATCCTTGCAGTGGTATAGGTGAACTCATTAGTGTCGTAGTCTCCAGGCATACAGAAGGCAGTATAGTCATGGGCGAGATTGAATTCAGTGAGTTCCTCGCTGACCTGGAAGATATGTAGGGTAGGCTGTTCTGGGAATTCGTAGCGGAATCCCAGTCCGTCGTTGAAAAGGCGGAATCTTATCAGAAGCACCCTTCTGCTTCCTTCCTGCTCGAATCTGGTCAGCAGTTCGTTATAGTGGTTTCTCACCTGGGCGTATTCTCCCCATACTGGATACCAGATCTCGTCCACGCTGTTCTGTTCGGCACTCACTAGGCTCATTCCCTCCTTATAACCTCTCTCCCAACGCAGGTCAAAACCCAGTTTGGAAGTCTCCAGCACGCTTTTTCCCTTGTAACTCAGTTCATAGCTAGGGCGCCCCTGGGAGGTATAGACTTTTAGCTGAAGATTTCCGTCCGGAGAGAAAATCTCTTTAAATTGATTCTCCTGAGCAAGGAGATTTAAACTCAGGAGAATACTGAACACTATAATAACTAATTTATTTATTTTCATTTGATTACATACTTGTTAGCTGTACTACTTTCACGCCGTGCCGAGGTATTCTGGCTTTGATTTCTCTGCCGCTGCCCTCGTCCTGATGAGACCAGAGGTCACGGATCTTCATCTCTTCTTTAATGCCGAGATCGGTGAAATTCACATACATATCCTTCTCATCGTCTCTGTTGAAGAGTGCAACTACATAGCTGCCGTCTTTCTTCTGACCATACCAGATGCAGGATCTGCTGTCATTGATATCTGTGCTCAGCGGCTTTCCTATGAAATGCTCCTTGTTCAAGGCAAGCATCTCTTCGTTCTGATAGATCCAGGTCCATCCTTTCGCATCTATTAACTCCGGTCTGTCGGAAGCCTGCAGCGGACCTCCAGCCATCAGGTGCAGACTGATCTCGCTCATACATTCATACTGGCTTTCCATGGTGTTCAGCCTGATGAAGTCTCCGTCCGGAATCGCGGTATCTTTGCCGGTGTACTGCGACCACACTATGTATCCGTCGAAGATATTATGTGTAGTAGGCCAAGTTCCAGGTCTGAATTCACCTCTGACCCAATCCGACACGTGTCCCCAGCCTCCGTCGAAGGTATCTGCGCTGAACCGGAATTCATTGCATTTGCTCAGCTCCAGGCTGCCCATATCCTTCAGGTTCGGCATCACTATCGAAGTGAACACCCCGTACCTCTGTGCGGATTCGCAGATATAATTCAAGGCCAATTCGTACTCATCCCTGCCATATCCTCTTCCGGGCATTCCGCCGGCTCCGTCACCCGTCTCGAAAAGGCACATGAAGTCCATACGGATGTACTCCACTCCCAGGTTCTTATAGTATTTGAAGAAGCCGTCTATGAATTCTTTGCAGCCACTGTGGCTAGGAACTGCCCAAGGGAAGGAGTCCGAACTTTGAGGGTAGAGAACCTTGTCGCTGCTATTATACCTTAGGGAACCGAAAGTTTTGCCAGTACCCTCTATGAATTTGCTGTCGTCTCCGTGAATCCAGAGCGGGTTGTCATATACTCCGAGCTTCAGTCCCTTTTCTTTGCACCATTGGACCAGATCCGTGAGTTTGGTCTCTCCATAATGGGTCATATAACCTTTGGATTCTTCGGAATTATCACTCCACATGGCCATAAAGCCATCGGTCACTATCATATCGTATCCGTATGGGAGCAGGTTTTCCGATACCCAGGCGATGTTTTTCTTCCACTCGCTTTCGGTCATGTCTATCTTGGAATTGGTATTCTTTTCCGCTTCCCTGCAGTATTCATAGACAGACCAGTACATAGGAGCCTTGTAGGTGTGAATCTTACCGTCCACATCCACATCTATCTTGTCTTGTCCGAGATTGTCCGGTGTCCATCCTGAATCAGACTTCTTGCAGGAGTTTAATCCTGCAAGAAGACCTAAAATCAAACAAACTATTTTAATTGATGCACTCATCTTAAGAGACCCCGATTCAAGTGAACAGTGCAACAAAGGTGTAGGATTGTGAAGGTGCGGCGT
>JBJEBS010000056.1:0-9788 GCA_051870275.1 Candidatus Cryptobacteroides sp. | reverse complement strand
TGAAGGAGCCTCGCCAGGTCAGCCAGAAGGAGAAGATTCTCTTCCCTATCATAGGCTTCATCTGTACTGCTTTCATCGTCCCTTCAGCCATTCCTCTACTGGGAATGCTCTTCTTCGGAAATCTCCTAAAGGAATCAGGAGTAACCCGCAGACTGGCCCAGACTGCAAGCGGTCCGCTGATAGATGTGGTCACCACCCTTATAGGACTCACAGTAGGTGCTTCCACACAAGCCAATGTATTTTTAAGCGGAAAAAGTATAAAGATTTTCCTTTTGGGCCTATTATCGTTCATTATTGCTACCACTTGTGGTGTGCTATTTGCAAAATTCATGAACTTGTTCTGCAAGGAAGGCAATAAGATCAATCCTCTCATCGGTAACGCCGGAGTATCTGCCGTACCAGACTCAGCGAGGGTCTCTGAAACTGTAGGTCTGGAAGCTGATCCAGGGAACCATCTTCTGATGCACGCCATGGCACCGAATGTGGCCGGAGTGATAGGATCTGCCGTAGCTGCAGGCATATTATTAGGTTTTTTATCGTAAAAATATAATTATAAGATATTTATGCAAAACAAATTACAAGAACTCACAGACAGGCTCTATCAGGAAGGTCTGTCAAAAGGAAAAGAAGAAGGCGACAAATACCTCGCTGAGGCCAGGGAGCAAAGCGCTCAGATCATCGCCCAGGCCGAGGAAAAGGCTGCCGCCATCATCGCCCAAGCTCAGGCTCAGGCTCAAGATTTGAGCCATAAAGCCGCATCAGATGTCAAGATGGCTTCCCAGCAAGCCCTTCAGGCTACAAAAAAGGATATAGAGGATCTGCTTCTCCACTCCGCTGTGGATCAAGCAGTCAAAGACCAACTCTCAGATGAGAAAATTCTTAAAGAGTTGATTCTGGAAGTTGCTAAAAAGTTCTCTACCCAGGAGAGCTGCGATCTGAAAGTCATCCTGCCCGAAAAACTGCAGAAGGCTCTGGAAGGCTGGATAAAACAGGAACTCGGCAAAGAACTCGGCTCAGAAATTTCTGCCGAATTCTCCAAGAAGATTCAAGGCGGTTTCTGCATAGGGCCTAAGGACGGAAGCTATTTCATCAGCCTTAGCGATCAGACCTTCGATGCTCTGATCTGTGAGTATCTGCGTCCTGTAACTAAAAAACTTTTGTTCGGTGAATAATTACGAATATATAATTGCATCTCTTCCCGACATCAGCGCTTCTTTTAGAGGAGAGCTTGATTACCAAGATGTTCTGGAACAGATTCGCAGTCAACTCTCTAAGAAGGACAAGGACTTGTTCGACTTTCTCCAGCTCGGTTTCGATCCGGAGAATCTGAATACCGACTTCTACCTTCGGGCCAGCAAGAGTCCAAATGCCTTCATCAGGGCTTATTTCGACTTTGACAGGAGAGTGCGCAACTGCAAGGTTTCTTTCCTGAATAAAGCCCTCGGCAGAGCAGAAGGCCTGGACGAGGTAATCTTGGACGAGGAAGAAGAAGAAGAGTTCGAAGACAAGGCCAGGGTCTTCGACATCCTGAATGTCTCAGACATTCTCCAGAGGGAGAGATCCCTGGATGACCTGATGTGGGAGCAGATAGACCTACTCACTCACCTTCAGGTATTCAGCCTGGATGTGATTTTGGCCTTCTGCGCCAAGCTTCAGATAGTGGTTCGCTGGCTCAAACTGGACCCTCAGAGAGGTGCAGAGCTCTTTAAAGAATTAGTTAACGAATTAAGAAACAATAAAAAACCCATAGAATAATGAGTACAACAGGAAAAGTATCGGGTATAGTTTCCAACCTGGTTACCGTGCTGGTAGATGGTCCTGTGGCTGAGAATGAACTCTGTCACATAGATGTAAAGGGGACCAAGATGCTGGCAGAGGTAATCAAGGTAAACGGAAACACTGCCTCAGTACAGGTGTTCGAAAGCACCCGCGGACTTAAGTGCGGGGATAGCGTGGAATTCCTTGGAAAAATGCTTGAGGTCTCTCTCGGCCCTGGTCTTCTCTCCAGCGTCTATGACGGTCTGCAGAATGACCTTACCACGATGACCGGCGTCTTTCTGAAACGTGGCGAGTACACCGACCCATTGAATCACGAGAAACTTTGGGACTTCACTCCTATCGCCCAGGTAGGCGACAAGGTACAGGCCGCAAGCTGGCTCGGAGAGGTCAAGGAGGGTTGGCTTCCTCACAAAATAATGGTTCCTTTCTCCTTCGAAGGAGAATATACGGTCAAGAGTATCAAGGAGGCCGGATCCTATAACATAGACACGGTCATCGCCGTTCTCACAGACGCAGAAGGCGAGGAGAAAGCAGTGACTATGGTTCAAAATTGGCCTGTAAAAGTGGCCGTCAAGGGATACAGGGAAAAGCCTCGTCCGCAGAAGATTATGGAGACGGGTGTGCGTGTTATCGACAGTTTCAACCCTATCGCCGAGGGAGGTACGGGATTCATTCCAGGGCCTTTCGGCTGCGGCAAGACCGTACTTCAGCACGCCATAGCCAAGCAGGGAGAGGCCGACGTGATCGTGATGGCAGCCTGCGGAGAGCGCGCTAATGAGGTGGTGGAGATCTTCTCCGAGTTCCCTGAACTCATAGACCCTCATACCGGAAGACATCTTATGGAGCGTACCACCATCATCTGTAACACCTCTAACATGCCTGTGGCTGCCCGTGAAGCCTCAGTTTACACGGCCATGACTATCTGCGAGTACTACCGCGCCATGGGTCTGAGATGTCTGCTGCTGGCCGATTCCACCTCCCGTTGGGCCCAGGCTCTTCGTGAGATGAGTAACCGTATGGAAGAGCTCCCGGGTGCGGATGCCTTCCCGGTGGACCTTTCATCCATCATCTCGAACTTCTATGCCCGCGCCGGTATGGTTATCCTGAACAACGGCAAGACCGGAGCTGTAACCTTCATCGGTACAGTATCCCCTGCCGGAGGTAACCTCAAGGAGCCTGTTACCGAGAGTACCAAGAAAGCTGCCCGCTGCTTCTACGCCCTTGAGCAGAACCGTGCGGACCAGAAGCGTTATCCTGCAGTAAACCCTCTGGACTCTTACTCTAAGTATCTGGAATATCCTGAGATCAAGGAATATCTGGACGAGAAAGTGGAGAAAGGCTGGGTGGACAAGATCATCGAGGCCAAGAACATAGTAAGACGCGGTCGCGAGATGAAAGACCAGATAGACATTCTGGGAGATGACGGCGTTCCTATGAGCTACCATGTAGCATTCTGGAAGAGTGAGATGATAGACTTCGCCTTTCTGCAGCAGGATGCCTTCGATCCGGTAGATGCCCTCTGCCCTATCGAGCGTCAGAAATATATCCTGAACACCATCATGGACATCTGCGGACGCGACTTCGATTTCGACGACTACCAGAAATGCCGCGAGTACTTCAAGAAAGTGATCAACCGCCTGAAGCAGATCAACTACTGCGTCTTCGGCTCTGAAGAATTCAAGGCCAATGAACAAGAACTTCATAAACTCTTAGAAAACAATGGCAAGTAAAGCATATCAAAAGACTTACACCCATCTGGAAGCCATTACCAAAGCTACAGTGAGCCTTAAGGCCCCTGGAGCCACGAATGACGAATTGGCCATGGTAGATGGAAAATTGGCCCAGGTGGTTAAAACCAAGGGAGACCTGGTCACCCTGCAGGTATTCGCGAACACCGAAGGCATTCCGACCAATGCGGAAGTGTCCTTCTTCGGTGCACCTCCTACCCTTAAGGTTAGCGATGAGTTGAGCGGACGCTTCTTTAACGCCTACGGAAAGCCGATTGACGGCGGTCCGGAAGTGGAAGGTGAAGAAAGGGAGATCGGCGGACCTTCCGTGAACCCTTACAAGAGAAAACAGCCAAGCCAGCTCATTCCTACCGGAATCGCCGGAATCGACCTGAATAACACCCTGGTCTCAGGACAGAAAATTCCTTTCTACGCCGACCCTGACCAGCCATATAACCAGGTAATGGCAGACGTGGCTCTTCGTGCCGACGTGGACAAGATTATCCTGGGAGGTATGGGTCTGAGTAATGACGACTACCTCTTCTTCAAGCACGCATTCGAGAACGCCGGTGCCTTGGACAAGATCGTAAGCTTCGTAAATACCACTGAAGAACCTCCTGTAGAGCGTCTTCTCATCCCTGACATGGCCCTTACCGCCGCAGAATATTTCGCAGTGGACAAGAACGAGAAGGTGCTGGTACTGCTTACCGACATGACCCTCTACGCCGACGCCTTAAGTATAGTATCGAACCGTATGGACCAGATTCCTTCCAAGGACTCCATGCCCGGTTCCCTCTATTCAGACTTGGCCAAGATTTATGAGAAGGCAGTGCAACTCCCAAGCGGCGGCTCTATCACCATCATCGCGGTGACCACCCTTAACGACGGTGACATCACCCACGCCATTCCTGACAATACCGGATACATCACTGAGGGACAGCTTTACCTGAAGGCCGACACCGACACAGGAAAGGTCATCGTGGACCCGTTCCGTTCCCTTTCCCGTCTGAAACAGCTCGTCCAAGGCAAAGTCACCCGCGAAGACCACTCCCAGGTCATGAATGCCGGAGTGCGACTCTACGCTGACGCCCAGAGTGCCAAGACCAAGCTCGAGAACGGTTTCGACCTCTCCGAGTACGACCTTCGCTGTCTGGATTATGCCAAAGAATATGCGGTCAGACTGCTTAGTATAGATGTTAACATCAAGATAGAGGAAATGCTTGACACTGCCTGGGAGCTCTTCGCAAAGTATTTCAAACCGGAAGAGACAGGTATCAAACAGGCACTCATCGATAAATACTGGAAAGCCTAATGGCCATTAAATTTCAATATAACAAGACATCTCTTACCAATCTCGGCAAGCAGTTGAAGGTGCGTCAGAAAGCGCTGCCTACTCTTAAGAACAAGGAGTCGGCGCTGAGAGTGAGCGTAGCTTCGGCCAAGGCCCGCAGCGAGCAGTTGGAAAAGGAAGTGACCCAGGCCCTTCAGAGCTACGACTATCTCTCTGCGCTTTGGAACGAATTCGAGCCAGGTCTCATCCGCATCACTGATGTAAAACTTCGTACTGTTAAGGTCGCTGGCGTAAAGATTCCCGAGCTGGATGAAATCATCTACGAACTTAAGGAATTCAACGCCTTCACCAAGCCTGCCTGGTATGCTGACGGAGTACGGATTCTAAAGGACATCACCCGTCTGGGCATAGAATCGGAAATCTTCCAGCAGCGTCGCAAGATTCTGGACTACAACCGCAAGAAGACCACCCAGAAGGTGAACCTCTACGAGAAAGTACAGATTCCTGGCTATCAGGAGGCTATCCGAAAGATTAAGAGATATATGGAAGACGAGGAGAATCTTAGCAAGGCATCTTCTAAGATAGTCAAGACTCGTCACGCTCAAGAAGAGGAGGAACAAGCCCTATGATTACAAAAATGAGCAAATACTCCTTCATTCTGTTCAATGAAGATAAAGAGTCTTTCCTGGAACAGCTTCAAGAATTGGGAGTGGTAGATATCTGTCGCTCTCATAAAGCCATAGACGAGAAGTCTCTTCAGATTATGGAACAGATCAAGGAGATTAAAGACGACATCTCCTGCATCCAGAAAGGCAACGACGAGCATCTTCGCGAGCTTGCAAACCGCAAGCAGGCTTTGGAAAAGGAGATCAGAAACCTGAAGGTCTGGGGTGAATTCGATTCCAAGGCCATCTCAGATCTCGCCTCCCAAGGGCTCGAACTCAGCTTCTATTCAGTAGCTTCGAAGAAATACGATTCCAAGTGGGAAGAGGACTTCGCCATTCAGAAGATAGAGGATGACGGATCTCAATGCTATTTCGTTATCGTAAACGCCCAGAACTTCCCTATCAAGCCTCTGCCAGTTCCTTCCAGGAGCGCCGCAGATGCACAGGCAGAACTCTCCGCTCTGGAAAAGGAGATGGAAAGTCATGCCCAGGCTCTCAAAGCTCGCAGCAACGAGATTCCTCAATTGGAAGCCCAGATAGCTGATCTTCGTTCCTCTCTGGATCTTTACCTCGCATCACTCAAGGCAGAAGAAGCCGTGGAGCAAAGACTTTGTTGTTTTGAAGCCTTCGCTCCGGTGGACACTGATACTGAAGTAGAAAAAGCTCTGGAAAAGAGTTGTGCTTACTGGTGGAAAGAAGAGGCCACAAAGGATGATAATCCTCCTATCAAGCTGAAAAACAATAAATTCTCCAAGCTCTTCGAAGGTCTTACAGGGATGTATGGTATGCCGGTTTACGACGAGTTCGACCCTACTCCTATCCTTAGCATCTTCTTCCTGCTATTCTTCGCGATGTGTATGGGAGATGCCGGTTACGGTATCATTCTCATCTTCGTAGGTATAGCGCTGAACAAGGGCTGGCTGAAGATAGGAATGTTCAAAGGTATGGGCAGCATCATCTCCGTTTTGGGAATAGCAACTACGGTAGTCGGCTTGTTCCTGGGGACTTTCTTCGGAATCAGCCTGCCTGACCAGAACTGGGTGCCACAAGGCTTGAAGAACTGTATGCTTACCGGCAAGGTGATGGGCTATGACCTTCAGATGGTATTGGCCTTGGGCATAGGTATATTCCATATCTGCCTGGCTATGATTGTTAAGACCATCTGTTACATCAAGCGCTTCGGTCTTAAACAGAACCTCAGTACCATAGGCTGGACGCTTCTCATCGTAGGCTGCGTTGTAGTTATCGCCCTGGCTCTGCTCAAATGGGTGCCGATGAATACCGCCAAGATTCTGATAATAGGCATAGCTGCTGTTTCAGTTCTCGGCATCTTCATCTTCAACAAGCCTGGACGCAATCCTCTCCTAAACATAGGAGCAGGCTTGTGGGACACCTACAACATGGCTACAGGAATTCTTGGAGACGTACTCAGTTACATCCGTCTCTATGCCCTTGGCCTGGCTGGTGGTATGCTTGGAGGAGCTTTCAACGATCTGGGAGCCATGGTCCTGGGAACGAATCCTACTTGGCAGTGGCTGCCTTATGTGATTATCCTGCTGTTCGGCCATGTACTGAACCTGCTGATGTCATGCCTGGGAGCCTTCGTGCACCCTCTGCGCCTTACCTTCGTGGAGTACTTCAAAAACAGTGGATATGAAGGTAAAGGACTTAAATACAATCCATTAAAAAAAGAAATAATAAACAATTAAAATTTTATAACAATGATCAATCTTATTTTAGGTTATCTCGGACTTGGCCTTATGCTTGGCCTTGCCGGAATCGGTTCCTCAATCGGAACCACCATCGCTGGTAATGCAGCAGAAGGCGCTCTCAAAAAAAACCCTGAGAAGTCTTCCAGCTATATGATTCTTTCTGCCATGCCTGCCACCCAGGGTCTCTACGGTTTCGTAGCCTTCCTTATGTGGACCGGCAAGGACTTCGCCGCTCAGGGACCACTTCTTTTCGGTGTCGGTCTCGCAGTGGGTCTGGTATGCCTTTTCTCTGCCATTCGTCAGGGTCAGGTTTGTGCCAATGGTATCGTGGGCATCAGCCAGGGTCACGACGTACAGACCAACACTATGATCTACGCCGCCCTTCCTGAGTTCTACGCCATCCTTGCCCTCGTGGCCGCCCTTATGGTGTAGTGCTCCACACCGTGGCTAAACGCCTCGTGTAAAAAGCTAAAAAGTGACTGAGAACAGCTCAGTCACTTTTTTTTGTATATAGTTTTCTCTATCTTTGAATAACATATTTAAGTTTCGCAAAAGCGAAACCACCTTGTTTCCTTTAAAAAAGGGACAAATATGCGTGAATACAACATAAATAAACTAACACTACAGATTAATGGAACAGATTAAAGAAAGAGAGGTATGGATCGACTGGCTGCGAGTGGCAGCCTGTTTTATGGTAATGGTGGTGCACTGTACGGAACCATTTTATCTGGGAGGAGACGGATCCCAGATTCTTTGTAAAGGCGATGGCTTCTGGGCCGCTTTTTCAGATTCTTTCGTAAGGGCCTGCGTGCCACTATTCGTAGTCGCTTCCAGCTACCTGCTATTTCCGCTTAAAACTGACACCAAGACTTTTTTCAAAAGAAGAGCTACAAGAATACTTGTACCTTTCATAATCTGGAGCCTTGTCTATGCCTTTATATGGGGGAATCCGCTTGAAAACCTAAGAAACTTGGCCTTTAATTTCAATTATTCCGCCGGACATCTCTGGTTCGTATATATGCTCATAGGTCTTTACCTGCTGATGCCACTACTCTCGCCTTGGGCAGAAAAAGTCAGCAAAAAAGAGCTACTCATATATATGTCTATCTGTTTTGCCAGCAGCCTTCTGCCTCTTATTAGAGATTGGCTCTCCACAGAGCCTCTTTCCATCACTTATGGGCCAAGCGGCATTTCCCGCCAGGCTCTCTACCCGCTGTGGGGTGAGGCGAGCTGGAACGCCTACGGAGTATTCTATTACTTCAGCGGTTTCATCGGCTATCTGCTGCTCGGACTATATTTTCGCCGCTTCACTGGAGAATTGAGTTGGGGAAAGACCCTTGCCATCTCTCTGCCAAGCTTTCTGACAGGCTTCTTCATAGTCTTCGGAGGCTTCCTGCGCAGGATATCTCTTAGCGGAGACTTCCCTCTTGAAGGCAATGTCAACATGGCAGTATGGTGGGAGACCACCTGGTGTAACGACACCATAGGAGTAGTTCTGATGACCATAGCTTGGGTTCTGATGTTCAAAAAGATCAAATCATCCGGCTCTTTCTACCAGCACCTAATCCTGCCTCTTTCCAAGGCCGGATACGGAATGTATCTCTGCCACATGATAGTGCTTGCTCCGGTATCGGCCTATTTCAGGGAACTGCTGGGTGCCGTTGGAGAAAGAGGAGACTTAGGTTTCTGGGCTGCACCGCTCAGCATCCTGCTCGGTTCCATAGTCACTTTCGCCATCACGGGACTCGTCTCTGTCCTCATTCAAAAAATCCCGAAACTCGGCAATTGGATTATGGGTTAAGGGTGAAAAGTAAGCAATAATTCTTATATTTGTAGGCCAATTAAAAGGCTATTCGTATGATGGATCTCAAACATTCTCACAAAGCTCACCCCTGGCATGGAATCAGCCTGGGAGACAATGCGCCCGAAGAAGTCAGGGCATTTATCGAAATCGTTCCTACAGACACAGTCAAGTACGAAGTGGACAAAGAATCCGGTTACCTTTCCCTGGACAGACCCCAGAAATTCTCTAACATAGTCCCTTCCCTCTACGGCTTCCTGCCGAGGACTTACTGCGCCGAACACATGGCAGAACCTTCGAACAAACTCTTGGCCAGAACTGACATCGAGGGAGATGGAGATCCGCTTGACATCTGCGTTCTTACCGAAAAGGATGTAACCCATGGAGACATCATAGTAAGAGCCCGCCCTATTGGAGGACTTAGGCTCCTGGACCACAACCAGGCAGATGACAAGATTATAGCTGTCCTGAAAAACGATGCCGTTTATGGGAACATTCAAGACATCGAGGAACTGCCTACCCAGATAGTCAGAAGACTTATCCATTACTTCACCACCTACAAGGATATCCCTGGAGAAACTCATCAGAGAATGAAATTCATAGGCATCTATGGAGTAAACGATGCCAGGGACATCATCCGCCGTTCCATTCTGGATTACGAGGAATACATTGCTTCGCACTGAGATGAGCATAGCTGAAAATCTCGCCGACATCAAGGCCAAACTGCCGCAGAACGTGGAGCTCGTAGCCGTGAGCAAATTTCACCCAGCCGAGGCGATAAAGCAGGCCTATGCGGCAGGACAGAGAATTTTC
>JBJEBS010000055.1:0-2622 GCA_051870275.1 Candidatus Cryptobacteroides sp. | reverse complement strand
CCGCACCTTCACAATCCTACACCTTTGTTGCACTGTTCACTTGAATCGGGGAGAAACATAATATATTCATTTTATGAAAATTGGAAGCGGAATAACCCTGAGCAAAAAAAGTATAATATTTCTTTGAAGGATGATATCAATATCCGAGCTATATCTTTGGAGGAAACGGCCGCTCATGCATCTCTGAATTATCTGTCCACTTTAGCTGTACTTCAACTTGATGTAATCCTAACTAATGCTTGGCTTGTTAAGTCAGATAACAGTAAGGAACATAGTAAAAATCAAAGATCTTTTGAGAGAATGTTGATTATGGAGTATGTGTTTACTGGTTTAGGGAGAATCAAGATGACAGTAGGGGTAAGACGAAAGGATAAGATAAAGGTGCAGTATTGTATTACTGCAATAGATGCGGGAAAAATAAAACAGGAGGTAGAATAACCTCCTGTTAAATTTGCCCCGAGAATACATGGGGGAATTACTTCAAAAGTTAGGGCCTCGCTGGCGGGGACTTTTGCTCGGATCGATTACCCATCCGTACCATGTTTTATCATCTCAATACAAAATTATAAACAATTTTTCTTTCTACAAAAATTATTTGTTCAGGCGGGAGAGGTCCTGGTGGAGAACGCGTAGGGCCTGCTGGCAAGCCTCGAGTTTATTAAGAGCCGAAGAGAAATCCATTTCCTTCGGCTTTTTTATTGTCTGAAGAAGGCTCGATTCACCCCTCACCAGGCTCGGTCTAACCACAGCCTCATCTGCAAAGTCAGGCCCCTTTTCCATAATCTCCGTAAGAATCCTGAAGGCCTCCGAGGCCACTTCCTCTTTCGAGTATGAGATGTTAGTGATGCTCGGGCTGGTCAGCTCATAGAGTTCCCCGCCGTCGTAACCTATTAGAGCCAGGTCTTCAGGTATTCTGATATTCAGTATCTTACAAGTCTTCAGGCAAAGCAGCGGCAGGGAAGCGTTAGGGCAATACACTGCCTTCACCCCTCTTCTCAGACAGTCCTCTATAAAAAACCTCATACTCTCCTCGCTGTTCTCATGGTCACAGTGCGATATCGAAGAATTCAGCCCCCTGCCCTCCATATACTCCACGAACAGCGCCTCCCTCTCCTCTATATTCGAGAATCTTTGTGTAGTTGAAAGCATCTCCACTTTCTGGAAGTTCTCAGTCAGATGTGCCAATGCCATCTCCGTCCCCTCCCTGTTATCCGTGAGCACCCTGCCGACTCCCTCCACTCCAGGCAAGTCTCTCACTGCCACCACTATAGGAATGCGCTGCCGGACTATCCTCTCCACCGCCTGCTCGCACTTGATCCCAGGCACCAGAATGATGCCGTCTGCGTTATCCTGAACGAAGGTCAAGGCCAACTGTTCTATCCGCTGCGCGTCGTCTCCTGAACTTCCCAGCAGTACCGTATATCCCTTCGCCTGCGCCAAGTCCTCAAAGTGCCTGGCCATAGAGGCGAAATAATGGTGCGAGATATCCGGAAGTATGACCCCTATCCTGTTATTCCTTTTCTTCCTAAGGCTCGAAGCCGCGGTGTTCGGCCTGTATCCCATAGCCTTTATCGTATCGGCTATCTTCTTCGCCGTATCCCTGTTCACGGCACAGACCGGAATGCCATCTTCCATCCTTTCGGCATTCAAAACTCTGGAAACCAAGGTGGTGGATACCCCCGCCTGTTTCGCGACATCTTTAATGGTAATGTTTTTCATCTGTTCATTAACTCAAGTTTCGCAAGATATAATTAGTTGTCATTTTGAGATTTGTGCGCGCTTGCTCAACTTTTATCCCACGCACATTTCTCTTTGTTTATCTGACCCTTCTCCTAAATCCTCTTCCTCAGGAAGAGGACTTTGTCGATGCTATAGCATCTCCGTACAGAGGAGGTTTCGCACTTGAGAAACTTAAATTCATTAAGCTCTTATGGCTCTGCAAATATACAAATAATTTCAAAAATGTAAAACGATTTCGTAAATCGTAAACATAAAATAATCAATAATTTATGATAAAATTTTCTTCGATTATAGAAAACATTTTATATATTTGCAGCAGTCATACGAACCACGATTATTAACATAAAACATATAAAGTTATGAGTTTTAATCACTTTCCACATTTGAAGGAGTATCAGG
The DNA here is from genome assembly GCA_051870275.1 of Candidatus Cryptobacteroides sp. Taxonomy (GTDB): domain Bacteria; phylum Bacteroidota; class Bacteroidia; order Bacteroidales; family UBA932; genus Cryptobacteroides. The sequence continues at coordinate 483 of JBJEBS010000055.1, read as the reverse complement.
CTCCTGATTGTGACATCCTCCGCCTGGAAGCCCAGCAGCTTTTATGCGGAAGTACTTTCAGTGTAGGTTTTGCAAGTCCGCTCGACGAAGACGAAGATTGTAGCGGTGAAATCATTTGGAAATAATCAAGGAGGAATGAATATGAAAAAGATAAGATCAGCATCAGTTCTTTTAGGACTTTTAGCTCTGACAGGATGTCAGAAGGAAGTGGAACTTAGTCCCGAGATAGTTCCGGATGGACAGCTTGAATGTATCACTCTCCAGGTAAGCTCGGAGAGCCTCAAGGCCTACATAGACGAGGATAGAAGCATTAAATGGCACGCAGGTGACAAACTCGCGGTTTACGACGGAGTAGCCATAAGGGAGTTTACGGACGAGGCTCTTACAGATGGAGCCACCGGAGCCTCTTTCAGTGGAGAAGTCGCCGCGAAGGCTACTGAACTTATCGCCGTGTATCCATATTCTGCAGCCTCTCTGGTAGAT
>JBJEBS010000054.1:0-2628 GCA_051870275.1 Candidatus Cryptobacteroides sp. | reverse complement strand
ATCGACAAAGTCCTCTTCCTGAGGAAGAGGATTTAGGAGAAGGGTCAGATAAACAAAGAGAAATGTGCGTGGGAAAGAAAAGTTTGCAAGCAGCACAAATCTCTTAATGTTAGATAATTAGTTACTTGCAAACTTGTGTGCTTAGAAAATAATTGATATGTCAAAAGTTAAGATTACGACATCTTTCGGAGATATAGTTCTGCGTTTTTATGACCAGACCCCGCATCATAGGGACAATTTTTTGAAACTGGTAAGGGAGGGTTTTTATGATGGGACTCTCTTTCACAGGGTTATCAAGGATTTTATGATCCAGGGTGGCGACCCTGAGAGCAAGGGCGCTCCGAAGTCCAAGGCACTTGGCAGCGGAGATGTGGGATATACTATAGAGGCAGAGTTTAATCCTGCACTTTTTCATAAACGCGGAGCACTTTGTGCTGCCCGTCAGGGAGATCAGGTGAACCCCGAGAAGCGCAGTAGTGGCTGTCAGTTCTACATCGTTTGGGGAAAGACCTACAAAGAGTCAGAATTGGCCCAGTTAGAAAAACAGATGAAGATGCAGGCTCTTCAATCTGAGTTCAATGCTTTGGCTCTGCAGCATAGGGAGGAGATTATCCGCTATCGCCGTGACAGGGATCAGGCTTCCCTGTATGCACTGCAGGAAGAACTTGAAGCTCAGGCTCACGCTCGGGTTCAGGAAAGTGGGGCGGGGAGTCTCAGTGCTGAGCAGAAGAAGGTTTATGCAGAATTGGGCGGAACTCCTTTCCTGGATGGGCAATATACTGTCTTCGGGGAGGTGGAGAGTGGCCTTGAGGTGGTAGCTCAGATAGAGAAAGTAGCTACCGATTCTCAGGACCGTCCGCTTAAGGATTTGATTATGAGTATAGTGGAGATTTGAGAAAATAGTTGATTTGAGTAAAGAGTTGATGGGAGGAAAGCTTTCGACATATACGGGCAGGGATTTGTGGAGGGTGGCTTGGCCAATTCTTCTGAGCCTAGTGATGGAGCAGTTGTTGGGTATGACCGATACTGCCTTTCTGGGAAGGGTGGGGGAGATAGAACTGGGCGCGGCGGCTCTCGCCGGAGTCTTTTATACGGTTCTGTATATGATAGGCTTTGGCTTCAGTATAGGGGCTCAGATACTTATAGGCCAGAGAAATGGGGAGAAGAGATATGACAAGATAGGTCCTGTATTTTATCAGGGCCTTTATTTTCTGCTCTTTCTCTCCATAGTGTTGTGCGGCTTGTTTGAACTCATTTCGGGTCCCTTGATGAACTGGATGGTGGAGTCCGAGAGGGTGGCTGCAGCCTGCCAGGCTTATCTGAAGTGGAGGATTCCGAGTATCTTTTTCGCTTATCTGACTTGTATGTTTAGGGCTTTCTATGTGGGGACTACTAATACCAAGGTGTTGAGTATCAACTCTATAATTCTGGTATGTTCTAATATTGTCCTGAACTGGATCCTTATTTTCGGAAAGTGTGGCCTGCCAGCTATGGGGATAGAAGGAGCTGCTTTGGGCTCGACTCTCTCAGAGGCTATTTCTCTGCTTTTTCTCTGGATTTATACCGGCAGACTTAAGGATAAGGAAAAGTATGGCCTTTCTGGAAGACAGCCGTTTAGTTTTTCAGACTTGAAGGAGATAATGTCGCTTTCGGTATGGACTATGGTTCAGAATTGTCTTTCCATCGCCACCTGGTTCATTTTCTTCTTGTTTGTAGAGCATACAGGCGAGAGGGCCTTGGCAGTGTCTAACATTATCAGGAATACTTCTGGATTTATCTGGATGGCCTTGTCGGCTTTTGCTTCGACTACCTGTACCTTGACCAGCAATCTGGTAGGTATGAAAAGGGAAGGGGAGATAATTCCTCTTGTCTCCAAGGTGCTCCGTCTTACCTATGCTATTCTTATCCCCGTTCTTGTATTATTCTGTATTTTTCCAAAACCTGTTTTATCCATCTACACAGATATCCCCGATCTGATTCAGGATAGTGTCCGATCTCTTTGGGTTCTCTGTGCTTCCTATCTGCTGACTATTCCGGCTTTTATTTATTTTCAGGCTCTTAGCGGTACCGGAAAGACTAAGGCGGCCTTTATTCTGGAGAGTTTCTCTCTTGTCATCTATACCCTTTACTGTCTGATAGCTATACAGATACTGAGGTGCGACGTGGCCATCGCCTGGGTTTCCGAGGCTGTTTATGCCCTCGCCATTCTCCTCTTCAGCTCCATCTATCTCCGCCGCCACCTTGCTTTTGGCAGCGATAATATAAGGACTCTCCCCTAAGGTCCTATTGAAAGGGCATATTAGTTTCTAATGCTGTCAGGACCGCCAGCCTCCACCTTGCCATTCACCATATCCATATTCAAAATAATCTCATTCTCCCCTTCTTCATCATCCTCAATATCTATTTCTCTATTTTCTTCTCCAACTTCTTCTCCAACTCTCCCATCTCTCTCTCTGTCGTTCTTTCTTTCCGTCCACCTTTCTCTCTATCCATCGCCCTCTTCTTCCTCTCTGTCCATCTCCCTCCCCATCTACACCTTCCTCTACCTCTCCATTTTCTACCCCCTTTTGCTTCAGCTATTCCCTTCGTGAAATTCACCTGGCATATCGTCAAATCGTATCTTATTGA
>JBJEBS010000053.1:0-2647 GCA_051870275.1 Candidatus Cryptobacteroides sp. | reverse complement strand
AAGCATTTCGCTATTCCTGAAATCCCTTATCTGCAGCTCGCTGTGCGTCTTCACGACTTCTGCGGGCAGGGTAGTCAGTAGGCCAATTACTCTGGCCCCGCTGCTTCTGCCGGACTTTAGACCGTTAGTGCTGTCTTCGAAGACGAAGCTATGCGCAGGATCGCTGCCGCATAGCTCCATAGCCTTGAGGTAGCAGTCAGGGTCCGGTTTGGAAGCCGAGAAGTCTTCGCTGGTGAGTATGAAGTCAAAGCAGCTCCTTAGTTCGGGATGAGCTTTGTAAACATATTCCATCTTGGGAATGTTTGAACTGGTAACGATGACGGTCCTGTAGCCGCGGCTGCGGGCCTTTTTAACGAAGTCCAGAACTCCTGGAATGAGCTCGTAGCTCATCTGGCTCTCCAGGTCTGCCAGTCCCGCGACGATCTCACGCTCTGCTCTCTCGTCCCCAGGGAAATAGGTCTGCAGGATATTGCTAAGGGTGCTTCCCTTGATCTCTTCTCCGAAATTATGCCTACCCAGCAGCTGCAAGCCCATCTTCTCCCAAAAGTGAGAGTATTCCCCTTCGGTATCAGCTACCACCCCATCAAAATCAAATAACAATGCACGATTCTCCATAATGCCTTTACAGCGAGTACTCGCGGCCGTATTTGAGCTGCTGCTCGAGGAAGCTCTCGGCGTAAACGAGTTTGTAGTCTACTACCTTGCCGTGTCTAAGCACTGGGACTATGTCAGGGTTCACGAAGCCGCCGTATGGCTTGAGATTCAAGGCGGCATATCTCTCGAGAACTTCCTTGTGAAGCTCTGGGTCTATATCTACGGCGTAAGTCTCCACCAGAGCCTTGCCTGCAGCATAGTCTCCCTCGCTCTTAATCCTCTGAACTTCAGCCAAAAGCTCTCCGAAAAGATCACGCAGGGCCTCGTAGTCGTTCACTACGAAATAGGTCTTGCCATCGCGGACTTTCTTCTCGATGACATTGGCCTCGCGCCCCTTCTCGTAGCACCACTCGGCTATGAGCTTGCGGTTCTGCATATGAGCCTCGGTGTTCTTCGCGCCCAATTCCACCCTGGTGAACTGGGTGAAGAGTCCGTTACGGATAAAGCTGGCATACTCAGCCTTGTAGGCATCCTTGTCAGGCATGATTCCCAGCTCTACCAACTTAGGGTCGGCGGCGTAGTACAGCCCGAAGAGGTCGGCACGGGTCTCCTCCAAAGTCGAGGAGTACTCGCCCATGGCAGTGGTGGCGACCCCAGGGAGCAATTGGCCTGAACCATGGCCCAGACATTCGTGCAGGTCGGTATGGATCTCGCTGGCATAGGACCCCCACTTTCTGGCAAGTTCCTTCTCGGCCTCATCCCAGGCGAACTCGTCGAGCATATTGTTTGGAGATTCGTTAGCCGCATAGTCGTAGGCATGGGTGATGTTAGCTATGGTAACTGACTTGCTGCCATACTCTTTACGTATCCAGTCGGCATTCGGAAGATTGATTCCGATAGGGGTGGAAGGATAGGAGTCTCCGCTGATGCAGGCTACATTGATTACCTTGGCAGACACGCCTTTCACCTCAGGTTTTTTGAAACGCGGATCGACAGGGGAGTTGTCCTCGAACCACTGGGCATTGGCCGAGATAATCTCTGTCCTCTTGGAAGCCTCGTGGTCTTTAATGTTCACATTACCCTCCCAGGCACCCTTGCGGCCGAGCGGGTCGTTATAGTCTTCTACGAAACCGTTCACGAAATCAACTGTTCCATCCAACTCCTTGACCCAGGCGATGTTATACTCGTCCCATTTGCGAAGGTCTCCGCTGCGGTAATACTCCACGAGAAGTTCTATGCACTTTTTCTGCTCCTCGTTCTCTGCCACTGCGGCTGCTTTCTTCAGTTCCTCGCAGATCTTCTCTATGTATCCGGAGTACAGACCACTCACGCACCAAGGCAGCTCCACTATTTTACCATCTCTTTTAACTACCTTGGTATTAAGACCATAAGATATAGGGTGAGGGTCTGAAGAGTCTTCTAAAGAGGCGTAATAATTCTCGACGTCCTTACGGCTCACTCCCTCGTAGAAGTTCACGGCAGAGAGTTCCACTATGTCCCCCACGGTGCTGGTGGACCTTCTCTGAAGGCCCTCCGAGCGCTCGTACACGAAATTCAGTACGGCCTGGTCTTCGCAGCAGCAGGCCTGCATCAAACTTTCGAAATACTCTCGGCTGCAGTCAGGGAAGAACTTGTTCTCCGCATAATGGTGGTGAACGCCGTTAGAGAAGAAGACACGCTTGGCATATACTTCGAAGTCGAGATACTCATTACATTTTCTATCTCCCTGATAGTCAGTGATTATCTTCTCGAGCACCTTTCTTAATGCCAAGTTTTCTGCGCAGTTCTGGTCCCAATAGATGTCCCTGCCCCATTTGGCGGCCTCTGCCAGGTGATATACGTATTCTTTCTGCTGCAGGCTGAGTTCATCCCAGCCAGGGACGGTGTATCTGATGACCTTGAGGTCTGCGAATTCATCCAAGAGGTAGCGGAAATTCTCTTCCTTATCGTTTCTGCAAGAAATCAATGCAAGCGAACTGAGTCCTATCATCGCTGAAAATTTAATTATAGCTTTCATTACTCTGAACTTGTAAAAAATCGGCCGTAAAGATGG
>JBJEBS010000052.1:0-9926 GCA_051870275.1 Candidatus Cryptobacteroides sp. | reverse complement strand
GAGCGTCTGCCTTACAAGCAGAGGGTCGGGGGTTCGACTCCCTCAGCTCCCACCAAGCCAGTCAATCGACTGGCTTTTTCTTTTTTCATCTATTTTAACTATCTTTGCCGCCCGTTAACCAAAATCCTATGAGTAGAGCCGCTTTTATTCATAACAGATTTCCCGCAGGGGGAGCCGAAAAAGTTACAATAGATATCGCAAGATATTTTCAGCAAGATAGAGATTATGAAATCTTTGTATATGCCAGCCATCCCGATTTCGAGCTCGCCTCAAATCTCTCAAACTGCCTGACTCTAAAACAGATTCCTACCCAAAGCAATCAATCAAAAAGATCCAAGGCCATAGAAAGGCTCATAGTGGAGGACAAGATAGATATCCTGGTTCAAATAGGCAAATCCCTCAAAGACATAGAAGGCATCAAACGCAGAACCGGCTGCAAGGTCATTCTTGCCTGCCATGGAGAAGTATTTTGGCAGAGATATGCCATAATGCACCGAAGGCAGAAAAAGCTGCTGATGTGGGAACTCTTCTACCGCTGGATCTATGCCGACGGACAGAAAGCGCTGAAAATGGCCAAGGAACGCAGCCTGCAAGACTACAGGAAGAGCGATGCATATACCGTGCTCTGCGACAAATACAAAGCACAGCTGGAAAAGGAAATTGGCATACCGAAAAGCTGTTCGCACGTATGGGCGATAGAAAATCCACAGGACAAAGTGGAAAATCCTCAACTCGAAAAAGAGAAGATACTGCTCTTCTGCGGACGCTTCGAAAACTGGTCGAAGAGAGTGGACAGACTGCTGAGAATATGGGGCAAAGTACAGGATGAGATGAAGGACTGGCGTCTGATACTGATAGGAGACGGCCCAGACAAGAGCAAACTGGAACATTATGCCCATCTTAAGAATCTGGAGAGAATCAGTTTCGAAGGCTTCCAGAAGGACCCGCACGAATATTACCGCCAAGCCTCCATACTCTGCATGACTTCCCAGACGGAAGGCTGGCCGCTAAATATCTGTGAGGCACAGGCAGAAGGAGTAATCCCTATAGCCTTCAACTGCAGTGCCGGAGTGGAGGAGACGGTGGCTGCCGAGCAAGGCTGCGGCTTCCTCGTAGAAGCTTTCGACGAAGACAAATATGCAACACTTCTTAAGGAAATTGCATCTAAAAATACTGAAGAATTGCTTGAAATCAGATTGAATGCCATAAGAAAAAGACAGGACTATACCCCGGATAAAATAGTCCCGAAATGGAAAAATCTGTTTGATAAATTGATAGAAGGATGAGAATATATAACCCCGAAGGATCAAAGATCAGAGAAGCCCAACTCCAGATGCTCGAGGCGCTCAAGGCCTTTGACAAGATTTGTAAGGAACACGACATAAAATGGTGGATGGACTCCGGAACCCTGCTGGGGGCTGCCAGACACGGGGGTTTCATCCCATGGGACGACGATATGGATGTCTGCGTGATGATGAAGGACTACAGAAAGCTCTGCAGGATAATGTACAAGCTGAATGATGACAAGTACTTCTTCCAGGATATGAATAGCGAGATAGAGCACATCAACGCCTTCGGAATGTTCCGTCTCAAGGAAGGAAACAGTGACAGCACTAATCCCAGAGCCATCCATTTCAAATACAAAGGTGTGGGGATAGATATCTTCCCCCTGGAATACTCCAACCGCTTCGCCTCCCACGCCGCCAAGTTCTTCTACCTGAATCTCCAGCATCCCACCCAATACATTAAGAACAAGACTATCAGACACATAGCCATAAGGGTGGTAGAGTTCCTCAACTTCGGAATCATCATCCCCATCATCAGACTCATAGGCCTCATCAATCCTAAAGGCCAATACAGATACCGTCTGGGTTCCGGCTTTTACAATGCCTACTTCTATCCAGAACAGATTTTCCCGCTTTCCAGTCTGAAATTTGAAGGAATGGAATTCCCAGCTCCAAAAGACACGGAGGGCTACTTGAAAAATCTCTACGGGGACTGGAGGCAGATTCCTTCAGAGGATAAAATCAAAAAGAGGATACACAATCAGTTGTTCCTCAAAGAAATGTTCGGTTAACATACAATTATGCAAGCAGTAATATTAGCCGCCGGAATGGGCAAACGCCTTCGGGACCTGACCAGAAACAACACCAAGTGTATGGTGGAGGTTAACGGCGTCACCTTAATAGACAGGGTACTGGGCCAGCTCTCCAAGCTCTCTCTTAACAGAGTAGTAATAGTGGTAGGCTATCAGGCCGAGAATCTCATAAAACATATTGGCCACAGATACGACGATATACTTAAGATAGAGTTCATCCACAACCCCATCTACGACAAGACGAACAATATCTACTCCCTGGCCCTCGCCCAGGACAAACTCCTGGAAGACGACACCCTGCTGATAGAATCCGACCTCATACTCGACGACGGCCTCTTCTCCCTGATTCTGGACAATCCTTACCCTAACCTCGCCCTGGTAGCCAAATACCAGACCTGGATGGACGGAACCATGGTCCGGATCGACGAAGATAACAACATAGTCAATTTCATCCCGAAGAAAGCCTTCAAATACTCCGATGTGGACTATTACTACAAGACAGTCAATGTCTATAAGTTCAGCCGCGCTTTCATAGAGCACAAATACCTGCCTTTCCTCAAGGCTTATTGCTCCGCCCTCGGAAACAACGAATACTACGAGCAGGTGCTTCGCGTCATCTGCATGCTGGACAACTCCGAGCTCAAAGCCCTGCCTATAGGCGACGAAAAATGGTACGAGATAGACGACATCCAGGACCTGGACATAGCCCAGAACCTCTTCGCACCTGAGAACGAGCAGCTCAGCCTCTACTCCCGTCGCTACGGAGGATATTGGCGCTTCCCTCAGATGCTCGACTTCTGCTATCTGGTGAACCCATACTTCCCTTCCCAGCGCATGAAAGACGAACTGCGCGCTAATTTCGACATCCTTTTAGGCCAATACCCATCCGGACTTGCCACCAACTCCCTGCTCGCCGGCAAGTTCTGCTCCGTCAAACAGGAATACATCATCCCAGGGAACGGAGCGGCAGAGCTCATCAAGGCCCTGATGGAAAAACTGGAAGGTAAAATCGGCATCATCTCCCCTACTTTCGAAGAATATCCTAACAGAAGGGACAGAGAGCAAGTAGTTATCTTCCAGCCACAAAGCGAAGATTTCCATTACGGACTGGAGCAGGTCGAAAACTACTTCGAGGCTCATCCCGTAGAGTCTCTGCTGCTGATCAATCCGGACAATCCTTCCGGCAACTACCTCCCATACTCAGAACTGCTCGAACTCCTGGACTGGAGTAAGGAAAAAGGCATCAGGATACTGGTGGATGAGTCTTTCGCAGACTTCAGCGACGAATTTCCAAAGAACAGCCTGCTGAATGATAAAATTCTAGAGACCTACCCTAATCTCGTAGTAGTCAAGAGCATATCCAAGTCCTTCGGAGTCCCTGGACTCAGACTCGGCGTCATGGCATGCTCAGATAAAAAACTTGTCTCCGAGATTAAAAGCCGACTTTCCATCTGGAACATCAACTCCTTCGCCGAGTTCTTCATGCAGATATATAACAAATACGAGCAGGATTACCTGCGCAGCTCCCAGAATTTCCGCGAAGAGAGGAAGCATTTCAAAGTCGATCTTAGCCGCATCCCATACCTGAAAGTCTTCGATTCCCAGGCCAATTTCTTCCTCTGTGAAGTGCTGCCTCCATACAGTTCTGCTGAACTTGCCACCACCCTGCTGAAAGATTACAATATCCTGATCAAAGACTGCAGCAGCAAGAAGTCCTTCGAAGGCAAGAACTACATCAGGCTCGCCATCAGAGACAGAGAAGACAATCTCAAACTAATCAAAGCACTGGAGGAATTGGGACGATGAAGATATGCATCTGCGGAACAGGGGCATTGGGCCACGTGATAGCCGGCTGGCTCTCCGCCCGAGGAAAAGCCGAAGTCAGTCTGCTCAGTTCCAAGCCTGAGCTCTGGCAGGACCCCCTCATCATCCACAGACCGGACGGGGAAGACCTTATAGCCCATATCTGCAAAGTCAGTTCGGAGCCCTCAGAAGTCATCCCTTACGCAGACATCATACTCTTCTGCTACCCAGGCTTCCAGAACCGAAGTGCCCTGCTTTCCATAAAAGAGTATATAAAAGCCGACGCTTTCGTAGGCTGCGTCTTCGCCTCCACAGGCTTTTTCTTCGAAGCCAGACAGATTCTTAGAGCAGATCAGCCCCTTTGGGGCTTTCAAAGGGTGCCCTTCATAGCCAGAGTGGAAGAATACGGGAAAAGTGCCCATCTTCTGGGCTACAAGGACTCCCTGAATGTAGCGGTGGAAAATGTCTCCGATAACAGCAAGCAGCAATTCACCCAAGCCCTGAGCATTCTTTTCGAAAGGCCGGTGAATCTGCTGAGCAACTTCTACGAAGCCTCCCTTACTAACAGCAATCCCCTGCTCCACCCTGCCCGTCTCTATGACCTGTTCGCAGAAGAGAACGAGGGCAGAATATTTCCTGAACAAATCCACTTCTATGAAGACTGGAGCATAAGAGCGGCTCAGCTGCTGATAGATATGGACGAAGAGTTTTTCCATATTCTGGAGGCTCTGCCGGTAAGACCAGGCTTTATTCCACGAATACTGGACTATTACGAAAGCACTGACCCAGAGTCTCTTGCAGCCAAACTCAGATCCATCAAAGCCTTCAAAGGACTCAAGGCGCCTATGCTCCAGACACCTCAAGGCTGGGTAGCTGATTATTCCAGCCGCTATTTCACCGAAGACTTCCCTTACGGACTTGCCTATGTCAGCAAAGTAGCTCAGGAGCAGCAAATAAAAAGCCCCACGATAGACAAGGTCCTTTCGTGGGGATTAAGCAAATTATCTTAACTATTCTTATTTCTTAAGGGAAAGATGGCCCTTCTTAGCGCACTTGCTATAGCCAGCACTCTTGGTAGAAAGTGCTGAATACTCTTCCTCTACAAGTTCGTAATACATCAGATCACCCTCGTAAGAGAATGTAACTTTCTTACCGTAGGAATCCTTAAGTTCACCGCTGATAAGATAGTTCTCACCCTTCTTATTGACATCCACATAGCCGTCCACCAGAGAGCCCTCGATAGAAAGACCTGTATTGAAATAGAAACAGCCCATATACATTCCGTATAAAGAAACTCCGCCGATAAGAGAACCGGCATTCAACTCTTCAGCAGTAAACAAATCTACGAATTCAGCGTAATGACCTTCTGGCAGTTCCTCACTTCCTGGAACAGCATTCAAGAAGATAAACATGGACTGGCCATAACCAAAATCAATATCAAAGTCGTATTTGTCATCTCCAAGACTGATAGCCCATGTATCCACAGTTCCGGTTTCAAACACATCCCCGAAGTTTATTACTGAAGCACCTGCGATATTGTCGAATTTTACATCAGCTGGAATGTTGGAACCCAAAGTCTCTTCAGCTGTAGAGATAATATAGTCCGATCCTTCATACTCAAGATTGAATTCCTTTCCATCCACTGTAGCGGTGACAGTCACCTTCACACCCTTATCGGAAGCACTGATTACCAAAGTGAGTTCCTCGAAAGTTTCTGATTCATATACAGATTCCCCATTCTCAGCCTGATAAATATAAGAATCATCCACACTTACCTGGCCTGCGGCATAGTCAGAACCGAGAGTATAGGTTCCTGCAAAATCTGCCAAGTGAAGGTGATCGGTATCTTCCGTGGCGACAGGCTCAGCGCAGAAATCCAGACAGGTATATAATCCGGTACCAAGCAAATTATTATCGTCATCAAAGCTGATATCTCCACTGACGAAGTTAATATAAACATTAGCAGTTTCATTCTCATACCAATCTCCTCCATAGTAAGAGAAAAGCATCACATCTGAAACCATAGGAGTATCCGGATTTTCTGGAGTATCTGGATTTTCAGGAGTGTCCGGATTTTCAGGAGTATTCGGATCATCAGGATCATCCTTTGTCGGGTTACATGACAAAGTAAGGGCAGCCGCCATAGCGGTGCACAACAAAGTTTTAAATAATGTCTTCATGTTTTTTGATTTTAAAAAATACACTACCGCCACAAATGTAAGGATAAATAATTAGAGAAAAAACAATAAATTTGTGTTTTACATTAAACAAACTACTTTATTATGCAGATTAAGACTATTTTCATCACTTCCGCCATCTTTTTGGCGAGCATTACAGGAGTCCGAGCCCAGCAGAGGGCTGGAGAAAGCGGACGATTCGAAGCTTATGACAACATGGCTCTCCTCTATGGAGGCAATATGGGCAGGGCCAATGCCCTATGGACGGCAGAAAGGCTTCGCCCGCACGTCAGCTATGTGGACCGCGAAGGTCAGGAACATTGGCTTTTCGATGCCTTCCTGGCTTTGGAGATATACGACAAAGCCGATCCATCCTCCGAGGGAGCAGCGATGGGCATAGGCTACGGTAACAAACCGGCAGGAAAAGAGAATTGGCAGCATTTTATAGACTACTGGTTCAGCGAAGACAATGGCTTCGACGCCCTAGACAAGGTGGTGGGAGAAGCTAAGGAGAGGCTGGGAGAACCATCTACCGTAAGAAAGGTGGTGGTCAGCATTCCGGACCCTATACCTTATTTTAACTTTAGGGATACCACTTCCGAGACAGTATATTGGGGAAAGATTAAAAAGAAAGAATTGGACTTCGCTAAGGGAGAAGACAGGCTCGCCTCAGTCAAGTGGTTTGTGGACGAGGTGCTTAAACGCTGGAAGAAAGCCGGATACAAGAACCTGGAGCTGGAAGGATTCTACTGCTTCTCCGAGGAACTCGCCACTAAAGCCAGCGGCTATAATCCGGAGCTAAAAAGATGGGAGGAGATCTATCCTGCACTTGCGGACTACGTCCACAAGAAGGGCTACAGCATGTCCTGGATCCCTTACAACTGGGGTGCAGGCAGCGACAGATGGGAGCAGTTCCACCTGGATTTCGTGATGATTCAGCCGAACTATCTCTGGCATCCGGAATACGATATGGAGGCTTGGAAAGACAGAGTGGTAAAGAACAATCTCTCTATGGAGATAGAACTCGACGACAAAGTCCTCTACGGCAAGCCTAACTGGGAGAGCTTCCGCGAGAGGCACAAATACTACTATCAGATGTGCAAAGACCTGGGACTTTACGGGAATTGCGTGCTGTCTTATTATATGGGAGAAAATACCCTGTATAATCTGTACTCGGCCACTAACAAGGAGGACCAGCAGCTTTATCACGAATTCTGTAACTTTGTCCTGGGAAATATCCAACATTGATAAATGACTGAACTTAAAAGTGAAATAAAATACCTCAAAGGTGTGGGACCTAAACGGGCCGAACTTCTCAGCAAGGAGCTCGGCCTGAACACCTTGGAGGAACTGCTTCACTTTTATCCCTTCAGATATATAGACAAGACCTCCATCTGCCGTATAGCAGACATAACCCAGAGCATAGCCTCCATTCAGGTAAAAGGGAAGGTGGAAAGCCGCCAGCTTACCGGAGAAGGCAAGGCTAAAAGGCTGAGCGTAGTGGTGAGCGACGAATCCGGCGCGATGGAGATGGTCTTTTTCAAAGGCCTGAAATGGAACTATGAGAAACTGTCCCCCGGGAAGACTTTCATCTTCTTCGGAAAACCTTCCGAATTCAACGGCAGATATAATATGGTCCACCCTGAGGTGGATGAACCAATTCCGAATGCAGAGGGCTTCAACGCACATTTGGTCGGAGTCTATCCCAGCACAGAAAGGCTCAAGAACGCAGGGATTACCGGAAAGGTGTTCAATAAATTACAGGGAGCGGCACTCGCCTTGTGTCTGCCGGAGGTCGAGGAGACCCTGCCCGACTATGTCCTGAAAGAATTGGCCTTATGTTCCCTGCCCTATGCTCTTAAGAACATTCACTTCCCGAGTGACAGCTATGCTCTGGAAAAGGCGCAGCGAAGGCTCAAGTTCGAAGAGCTTTTCCTGCTGCAGCTCAGCCTGTTAAAGCAGAAATACATACACTCCAGACAGAGTCGGGGCTTTCTGATGCCCAAGGTCGGAGCGGACTTTAACGCCTGCTACGCCGCCCTGCCATATTCCCTAACCGGTGCCCAGCAGAGGGTAATCAAGGAGATAAGGGCAGACATTATGTCCGGCTCGCAGATGAACCGCCTGCTACAGGGAGACGTGGGTTCCGGCAAGACTATGGTGGCGGTGCTCAGCTGCCTGCTTGCCATAGGCAACAGCTTTCAGACCTGCCTTCTGGCCCCCACCGAAGTCCTTGCCCAGCAGCATTATGCCAATATTCAAAAATACCTCGCCCCTACCCGAGTGCGCTGCGCCCTGCTGACCGGTTCCACCAAGGCCAAGGACAGAAAGGTGATTCACGAAGGTCTGGAAAACGGAGAGATAGGACTGATAGTGGGGACTCACGCACTGCTGGAAGACAAGGTGCAGTGGAAGAATTTAGGATTGGCCGTGATAGATGAACAGCATCGCTTCGGCGTGGAGCAGAGATCCAAGCTCTGGAGTAAGAATACCAGTGCTCCGCACGTGTTGGTGATGACAGCCACTCCTATCCCGAGGACACTGGCGATGACAGTATATGGAGACCTGGACGTGTCTATAATAGACGAGATGCCTCCAGGAAGGACGCCGGTGAGAACCAGCCTGCATACCGAAGCCAAACTTCCTGCCATATATAACTTTATGCGTCAGGAGATAGACAGGGGGCATCAGGTCTTCGTGGTCTATCCTATGATATTCGAGAACGAAAAACTGGAGCTCCAGAATCTGGAGAAGGGCTACGAGGAAATAGTTCAGGAATTTCCTCTTCCTAAATACAAGGTAGCCATAGTGCACGGACAGCAGAGCAGCGAAGAGAAAGCCTTCAACATGAATGCTTTCGCCGCCGGAAGGGCCCATATTCTGGTCTCTACCACGGTGATAGAGGTGGGAGTAGATGTGCCGAACGCCACGGTGATGGTGATTATGAGCGCGGAGAGATTCGGGCTTTCCCAGCTTCACCAGTTAAGAGGCAGAGTGGGCCGAGGAGCCGAGCAGTCCCACTGCGTACTGGTAAGGGATTACAAGTGCTCGAAGGAGAGCATATCCAGACTGGAGCTGATGTGCAAGACAGAGAATGGCTTCGAGATAGCGGAGGAAGACATGAAGATGAGAGGCCCAGGAGACCTGGAGGGCACTGCCCAGAGCGGACTGCCTATTAACCTGAGCATAGCTTCCCTGGCCAGGGACGGGAGGATACTTTCCGAAGCCAGGGCCTACGCTATCAAAGTACTGGATGAAGACCCAGTCCTGGAACTCCCGAAGAACGCGAAACTGGTGCAGGAATTAAGAAAAGGAAAATACTCAGTAAGAGACTACAGTAAAATATCATGAAAGGTTTTTTTAAAAAATTTTTGATCATAGCCCTGTGCTTCGGGCTTGGTTACGGAATCACCTATCTTTCTTCATCCTTTATGAAAGCTAACAAGAACGAAAAAGGCTATGTGGGGCCTTCGGAACTGACTGTTGAGAACGGAGTGATGACTCCGGAAGTCCTGCTCGCCCTGGGCAGGATCTCGGATCCTCAGATCTCTCCTGACGGAAACAAGGTTCTCTATACCGTCAGCTATAACTCCATAGAGAATAATAGGAGTTGTCGGAATATCTTCATCTCGGATCTCGATGGCAGTAACAAGGTACAGCTCAGCCGCTATGCCCATAGCGTATCCTGCGTAAGATGGGCTCCGGACGGCAAATCTGTCTATTTTATCCAGGACGGACAGATCTGGAAGGCAGCAGTGGGCAAAAAATCCCTCGGGGCAAGGCGTCAGATAAGCAAGGTGGACTCTGGAATCTCCGAGTTCAAGCTCTCTCCTGACGGAAGCAAAGTG
>JBJEBS010000051.1:0-2673 GCA_051870275.1 Candidatus Cryptobacteroides sp. | reverse complement strand
TTTGCAAGCAGCACAAATCTCTTAATATTAAATAATTAGTTACTTGCGAAACTTGTGTAGTTTTTATTTATGGCAGAGGAGCAGATTAATTATTCGGACGACAATATCAGAACTATCGAAGGCGTGATGCATATCCGCCTCAGGCCCGGGATGTATATAGGACGCCTGGGTGACGGAAAGAATCAGGATGATGGTATCTATGTGATGCTAAAGGAGATAGTGGATAATTCAGTGGATGAGTTCTCCATGAAATTCGGCAAGCAGATCATTATAGATATCAGCGAGAGTGGGGAGGTGAGCGTGCGCGACTTCGGTCGAGGCATTCCTCTGGCATCCGTAGTGAGGGCTACCAGCGTGCTGAACACGGGAGGTAAGTTCGACGATGCCGCCTTCAAGAAGGCTGTGGGTATGAACGGTGTGGGTTCCAAGGCCGTGAACGCCTTGTCCGAGGAGTTTTTCGTCTGCTCTTATCGTGAGGGTAAGTGCCACTGGGCCAAATACTTAAAGGGAGTGCTCAGCGAGGAAGGGGAGGAGGATACCAAGGAGAAGAACGGTACTTTGGTGCGCTTCCTGCCGGACAAGGAGATGTTCGGACCTTTCGCCTTCAATATGGACTTCGTGGAGTCTATGGTGAAGAATTACACCTACTTGAAAAGAGGGCTTACCATTACTCTTAACGGAGTGGATTACAGGTCCGAGAACGGACTTGCCGATCTGGTGAACGATAATCTGAGCGAAGAGCCGCTCTATCCGCCTATCCATCTGGAAGGTCCTGACATAGAGGTGGTTATCTCTCATACCAATGCTTACGGAGAGAATATCTCCTCCTTTGTGAACGGACAGAATACCAGGGACGGAGGTACCCATCTGGCTGCTTTCCGCGAGGCTGTGGCCAAGACCTTGAAAGACTTTTTTAAGAAGAACTACGAGCCGGTGGATTGCCGTCAGGGCATAGTGGGAGCCATCAGCATACAGATTCAGGAGCCTCGCTTCGAGAGCCAGACCAAGATCAAACTCGGTTCGACCTATCTCTGGGAGAAGAACGGAGACGTGGGTCCTACCATCCGCTCTTTCATTAACGACTTTGTAGCCAGGGCTTTGGACGACTATCTGCGTATCCATAAGGACATAGTGCCTATTATCGAAGAGAAGATTAAAGACTCCCAGAAGGAGAGGGAGGAGATAGCCGGCATACAGAAAAAGACTAGGGAGAAGAATAAGAAGGCCAATGTCTATAACCGTAAACTGCGTGACTGCCGCTACCACTACAATGACAAGATAACGGAAAAGACCCCTCAGGAGATTCAGGATTACATCAATGCTTCCTCCATCTTCATTACCGAGGGAGATTCTGCTTCCGGAACCATTACCAAGGCCCGCAAGGCTACCCATCAGGCTGTGTTTTCCCTGCGAGGTAAGCCTATCAACTGCTTTAAGGAAAGCCGGAAAAAGGTGGCAGAGAACGAAGAGCTGAACCTTCTGATATCCGCACTGGGCGTCGAGGAAGACTTGGCAGACCTTAGATATAATCAGATCATAGTGGCTACCGATGCCGATGATGACGGAATGCACATCCGCATGCTGGTGCTCACATTCTTTATGAAATACTATCCGGATCTTATCCGAAGGGGGCACGTGCATATACTCCAGACCCCGCTTTTCAGGGTGAGAAACAAGAAGGAGACTATCTTCTGCTACGATATTCCAGAGAAGGAAGCGGCTATGGCCAAGCTTAAAAACTGCGATGTCACCCGATTCAAAGGTTTGGGAGAGATTTCTTACGAGGATTTCGTGGATTTTATCGGCAAGGACATCCGTCTGGACCACGTGAAACTCGCTGAGGAGGAGTCTATCCACGGGATTATGGAATTCTATATGGGAGACAACACCCTGGAAAGGCAGAATTTCATCAGGGCCAATCTCCGCTCTGAAAAGGAACTTGAAGACATAGACATATAATATGAGTCCTAAGATACATCGTTTTATCCTGACCAAGATACTTGGCTGGAAGATGACTCCAGGGGAAGATGTGAAGCCTGTGGATAAGAAGGGAATTTTCCTCTTCGCGCCCCACACTTCCATCTGGGATTTTGTAATCGGTTTTTTTTATTTCCGTTCTTTGGACGGCCAATTGCATATTATGATCAAAAGGGAAGCCTTCAAGGGCCCTTTGGGCTGGCTTCTGCGCAAGCTCGGTGCTTTCCCTATAGACCGTAGCGACCCCAAGACCGCCCTGCTTCCCCTGATCCACGAGATTAACAATTCGGAAAGCTTTTACCTCTGCATCTGCCCAGAGGGCACCAGGAAACCTATTCGCCGCTGGAAGACCGGCTATCACCTGATAGCCAAGGAGACAGGGGTGGATGTATTCCTCTCTCACGCTGACTACAGGACCAAGGAGGTCGGTTATGGTCAGAAGTTCGAACTCGGAGATGACGCCAGGGAGGATACCAGGCGTATTCAGCAGAAATATAAGGAGATGAATTTGAGGGGATTGAGGCCGAAGGGCTTTGTGACGGAATAATTTTGGATAATTGTAATTTTTTTGTATCTTTGCAACCCCTTTGTGGGGCTTATTTATAAATTTAATTAATTAACAGATGATTAAACAGTACGAAACCGTTTTCATTGCAACTCCCGTTTTGTCTGAGGCCCAGATGAAGGAAGCGGTTG
>JBJEBS010000050.1:0-10317 GCA_051870275.1 Candidatus Cryptobacteroides sp. | reverse complement strand
GGACAGAGTACATTCCGGACTATGCCCAGATTCAGCACATGCTGCTGCCGAGACTCGCAGCCCTTAGCGAAGTAGCCTGGAGTCATAGCCACAGGACCTCCTACGAGAACTTCGTGGAGAGGATTGAGACTTCCCTGCTGCCACTCTATGACAGTCAGAATTACAATTACTCCACTTATGCATTCCAAAATCCACCTATAGAATAATGATGCTGCTTAGAACTATACTTTCAGCCTTGGTTCTGCTGAGTCTGAACCATCCTGACGGCGTTTATCAGAGCGGAGACACGGTTTGTGTCTTCGCTACTGAAAATGCTGTTACCACCCTGGTGCATGAGCAGGTGTACGAGGGACCCCAGAATGTCATCTTTCACTACGCCGACACCGAGATAGGCTGGGTCGTAGCCCCTGAACTCTTCAGACAGGGTATCCCCTGCCCCAAGGACTTCGACAAATTCTGGAACAAAGAGAAAGCTGCCATGAGGAAAATCCCCATGGAACCGGAAATCAAAGAGATAGAGGTTCCAGGGAGAGACAACGAGAACTACGTCTGCTACGAGATGACTCTCAGATGCGTGGACGATACTCCGGTAAGGGGCTACATAGCCATGCCGAGAAATGCGGCTAAAAAAAGCCTCCCTATAGTGGTATTCATGCACGCGGCAGGAGTATCCGGCCACTGGTGCAGGAGCAATCCTGCACAGACCATGGACATGGCGCATTGGGGAAACGGAGCCATCTGCGTGGATTTCAATGCCTTCGGAATGTATAATGACAGGGAGCAACAGTACTACATCGACCTGGAGAATGGAGAGTTGAAAGACTACTCCCGCAGACCTTCGGACAGTCCCGAGACCTTCTTTTTCAAAAACATGTACCTGAGGGCTGTGAGAGCACTGGATTACACTTGCAGCCTGCCACAGTGGGATGGAAAAAGAGTATTGGCCTATGGACAGAGCCAAGGCGGAGCGCAGGCTTTCGCCCTAGCGGGCCTGGACAAGAGGGTGAGCGCAGTGGTGGGGATAGTGCCGGCCTGGTGCAATAGCGCAGGAAGCGTGACTCCCGCCGGAGAAGACAGTTGGCCTTTCGTATTCAAAGAATTCGCTACCAGCGAATTAGGCATCTCCGTGATGAAGTATTTCGACGGCTGTAACTTCCTTGCCCGAAGCAAGGCCAAATTCTGGGTGGAGATAGGTCTGATGGACAAGACCTGCCTGCCGTCGGCCATCTATTCGGCTCTGAATGTGTGCAAGAGCAAGGACATCACGGTGCGGCCAAGCCCTTACCGCTACCACGATGAGCCGAAGGAGAGGTATTGGCAGGATTGGCACGATACCATCTACAAAGAGCGTAGGGAATGGATTAACGACTATCTGAAGTGATAGTACTTCTCGTCCAGGTTCTTGAAACTGTAGGACATCTCGTGCCTCTGAGAGGAGGTGGCCACAGGCAGAACCAGACTTAATATCTTAGCTTCAAGCGGGTCTTTGGACCTCACCAGACACAATCTGTCGTCGAAAAGTGAGAATGCCAGAGACTCGTTTTGTATGAGGAACTCCTCGAGTTCTTCCTCCCCTGTCTCGTCGTAAAGAGTGTAATACCAGCCCTCACAGTAAGGCTGAGTGCCGCTGGCGCAGAGCACCCTGCCGCCGAAATTAAGGAAGTAGTTCTTGACCTTGGCCTTCTTCAGAAGGGCACAGAGGCGCTGGATGGAATAGGCTTTTACAAAACCGGAGAAATCCAGGCCTTCGTTCTCCAGACGGTTGATATTGAAAAGACCCTGAGTCTTTATAAGATAAGACTCACAGAGATTCAGGGCCTCTTTCATAGTATCGCTGGTCTCGATATCCACCGTGGAAGAATTTAACACAGAGACTTCGCTGGCAGGATTATCAGCATCAAAGACCTTCTCCATAAGAGAAAGTTCCTTGCTCAAATCCTTCCACAAGGCGTAGGCCTTGTTCTCGGGAATCCCAGAAAATGAGAGTTCCAGAGAGGTTCCGAAAATATTCTCCGCCTTGGCCTTCAGTAAAGAAGTGCTGGCTACAAAAGTGCTCTGTGTCTTCATATCGATTAATTCTTCTTATAAAATCCCATTACAGATCCTACTGGGCGGTTCTCGGTACCGCCAGAGGTGTTACTTAAAAGTGAATTGATACGGCTGCCCTTTACTGTCATAGCAGTAGAACCACCGCCATCGAAATTGACTGCCCCCACACAGCCGAGGCCCTTCATAATCTGAGCCACTTCAAGTATGGTGGCACCCTGGCTCTGAGTGATACGTCCGTCGCAGACGAAAAGTATCACTTTGCCGTCCTCGGTATAAGCTACTGTGGTACGGTCAGGAGAAAGCGTAGCTGAGAAAATATCAGAAGCTATGTTCTCGTAATTACCTACCAGAGAGCCGTTTTCGCTGCTGAGATCTATCATAATCTTTCCGTCTTTCACCAGGAGCGGACCTGCCGTCATGGCATAGTAAGGATCCCAGTTGTGGGATGGATTAGGATAGTTCTCGGAAACAGAGTCATAGTTGTTCTTGCCTGTAAGAGTAGCGATAGGGGCATCGTAATAAAGCATCAGGCCACTCGCAGCATCCTTGCTGGCCCAGCAGACTGAAGGAATCTGATCCTTGTCCACACCGAAGGTACCTCGAGGGGTGGAGGCATAATTGGCAGGATAAATTTTCCCAGCCCAAGCATGGAAATCCCCCGTCTCACCGGTGGACATGTTGAAATAACCGGCATTGGTCAAGATATAATTACCTTCGCTATAGTACTGCTCCAAAGTTTTTCCAGTCTCGCTGAACTCCATTCTGAATTCCACATTCCCCTTGCTTACATCAGCTATGGCATACCAGGCATTGAAAGCCCTGCCGTTAAGTTTATCCGTAGTCTTGTAAAGCTTGACATCCTCAGGAAGACCATACTCTGAAGAGATATCTGTCCAGTTTAGAACTATAGCTTGAGGCTCTTCAGAAAGGCAGACCTCCACTTCTTCACTATAAGTAGTACCTATGCTGCAAGTCACATAGGCTCTGACCTTATAAGTCTTGGCATAATCCAGATCTGCAGCAGTAAGGACCTGATAGATAGGAACTTTCGTGGCGAGAGGTCCGTGAGAGCAAGCATCCTCTACAGTAGGCGTATGCTCGGCACTCCAGCAGAGTCCCCAGTCAGTGCGAGGATAATCAGAGGAGTTCTTGAAAGTATAGGCAAAGCAGACAGAAGTAGGGGTATAGACAGGCTCATCCCTAAAGGAGGCAGATGGCAGCAAAGAGTAGTCAAAAAGGGCTATCTCCTTAGAAATCACCTGAGAAGAGAGCATAGGGCCACCACTTAGGGCCTGCACGCCTATGCTGTAGCTTGCCCCCTGTTTCAAGCCTTCCTCGATGATATATTCTTGAGTATCAGCAGACAGTTCAGCTATCTGTGAAGCCTCCTGTTCTCCAGCAGCCTTCAAATAGACCGCATAACCAGCCTCGTTATCACAGTTATCCTGCCAAGTCACGCTAACTTTAGCAGTAAAAGCCTCTTGCTCCAGACTAAGTCTCGTAGGATTCTTCAGCGGAGCATAATGCTTCTCGCCGCTTTCCTCCTTAGGTGTGCAGGACAGGCAAAGCGCTGCAAAAGCAAAAGAGCAAATCAGATTTAATCGGTTCATAATAAATGTAGTTAGTAGTTTTGTTATTTTCTTAAGGCAGAATAGGCCTTAACTTTCACCTTCTTTCCGTCAGGAAGACTCAGCTGTCTGTCCTCCCCGCTCATATTCACCAGGATATAGGCATCCTTTCCTTTTATATTATGCCAATGCGCCCCCATCACCACAGGATACTGCTCTCCTTCGAAGACCTGCAGCATCGGAAGTTCTTCAGGGAAGGCCAATTCCTCTATGAATCTGCCACCGTAGAAGACATCGTGGTTTCTGGCACGGAAGCGTCCGAGAGTCCTCAGGAACTCTATCTCCACCTCGTTTCCTTCCACGAAGAGCCACTCCGGCTGAATCCAGCCCAGTTGCGCTCCCCAAAGCAGACTCCTGGCATTATTATACAGGAAATGCCCGTCGTTCAGGGTCTGGTGATAGTAGTTCAAGCCACTGTACACAGCCCTGTCGGAATAGATCAGAGGGAAAACCGGCAGCATCTTAACGCTTGCACCATGCGGAGTATTCACTATCAGAAGCATATCGAAAAGATCCATATACACCTCAGCATTCTCCTCAGATGTCACTGCCTGACCTTGAGTAAACACTTCAGATCGGAGTTCAGTCAGCAGAGACCTGTAAGCTTTAGGCCACCAGTTGCCGGCACCAGGAGCATGGGGATGATTTTCAGCATAGCAAGGCTCGCTCGCCGCAGCCGAAATCTGGTCTATATACACACCGTCTGTACCTATCCCGTAAAGAAGCGAATCACACAATTCCCTTATAATCCCCTGCCATATCTCAGAAGAAGGGCAGGTCACGGTGTTAGGCACATTCGAAGTTGGATATATCTCTGTATAAAGCGAGCCATCCTTCTTTCTGCAGGAAGCCTTGTAGCCTTCTCGAGACTTGTAGGAATCATTGGCCGGATCCCAAAGTCTGCCGTTAATATATGGGGTCACACGTGCACCCTTGCTCTGGACTTCCTTCACCATCTCGGCGAAGCCAGGCTTGGCCGGCAGATACTCCGGATACATCGTGTCATAGGAGTAATGATGCCAATGATACCAGTGAATACCCAGACCCTTGTCGTAGTAATCCACAGCCTTGCGTACGGAAGAAATTACTTCAGGGAACATATTCTTAGGACGCATCCAGACGTCAGCATCCTGAATCCATTTGGCTATCTTCCTTTCTTTCAATGGCTTTTCAGCCCACTCACAAGTCAGAACGAAAGGCCTGTACCACTTAAGCAGAGTCTGGTCCCAGCTCTGCGGATTAAAGGCGAAAGCTGTCTCCCAATACAATTTAAACTCCCCTGCCTCAGTCCAGGCCCGAGAAGTAGGAATCCGCTGGGAGAAAGTAATTTCAGACTCAGTTCCCCTTATGTAAAAATATTTTCCGCTCCCTTCCTTATCCAAGGCAGCTAAATAATAAGAACCCTTTTCAGAATGAGTGAGCACGAACTGCATACCTCCGGTAACCGAAGGATATCGGCTCTCCAAAACACCTCCATCCACAGGAATCTCAAACTCAGCTCCATATCCCATAGGTATCACCGCCTTGCTACCCTCCTCCCTTTTCACCTTGATGATAGGAAATTCCAACTCATCTACTACCCAGCCCTCAGGGATGCTCGCAGCTATAGACCACAAGGCCAATCCACCTTCCTCCCTTCTGCTCACCCGCACCTGATTGCTCTCAACCCTGTCCAGCGTAAAATTCCATATCCAAGTATGGCTGCCGTCACTCTCCTGCTCGGATACCAGACGGGCATAATCCGGAGTATATACCGGACTCTCTCCCTGAGGTCCCAGAAAAGTGAGTTTCCATAAAGGCTCTCCATTAAAAGCAAAACAACTCTGGGAAATCAATCCCAGAGCTATCGTGATATATGAAATTAAACGCTTCATATTGAGTTATAATTCTTTACCTGCGTCTTTGCTGTTGTTTAAGCTGCTGCTCCTGCATCTTCTGAGCTTCTTCCAAAGTCTTTTGCCATTTGCTCTTAGGGAGAGGCTTTCCCTTAGAGGCTTCCACCTTGGCGATGACGGCCTGAGGTTTAACGCACCACTTTCTGATTATGAATATCTCCACCATAGAAATCAGCTGGGAGATAAGATAGTAGTAACTCAAACCGGAAGACAAGTTATTACAAATGAAGAACATCATTATAGGCATCAACCACACGCTCATGAACTGCATGGACTTGGTAGAAGGATCATCAGAATTAGGCTGCTGAGACATGGTGACCTTACTGTATGCGAACATCACCACTGCCATCAGGAGGGCAAAGAGGCTCAGGTGATCTCCCAAAAGCGGAATCCTGAAGCCGAAATCCACGATGGAATCATAGGCACTCAAGTCCTCGGCCCAGAGGAAAGGCTGCTGGCGAAGTTCGATGGATGCAGGGAAGAAACGGAACATGGCCCAGAGTATAGGGAAGGTCAGCAAGGTAGGAAGACAGCCTCCCATGGTGCTTACGCCCGCCCGTTTGTACAGATCCATCGTAGCCTGCTGCTTTTTCAAGGCATCGTCCTGCTTAGGATACTTCTTGTTAATCTCTTCGATATAAGGCTTCAAGGCACTCATCTTGGCCGAAGAAGCATAGGACTTATAGGTAAGAGGCAGTACGACTATCTTGATTATCAAGGTCATAATGAGAATGATAATACCGAAGTTAGCTATGTACTTGTGCAGAAGATTAAACATAGGGATAATGAAGTACTTGGTGAACCAGCCTACGAGCCAACCACCCAGAGGGATAATCTTCTCGTATTTGTGATCATAAGACTTCAAGGTGCTGTAATGATTAGGCCCTATGTAATACTCAAGAGGAATGCGGCTGTTTCCGCCCTCATCCAAGGCCAATCTCATCTTGGCCTCGCATGCCATAAGATTATGTCCAGGGTCATCCTCTCCCAAGAAATTCACATTCAAGCTACCGTCAGAGAACTGCTTCGGAGCCCTGACTATCATGGAGAAGAACTGCTGCTGGAAAGAGAACCACTCCAGGCTGGAACTGATTCGCTTGGAATCCTTGCGGCCCTTGCCCATCTCCACAGGTTTCTTGTCATCACTGAAATAATAGTTCAGCTTAGAATACTGGCTTTCGTTCTTATAACCTTTCTCCATACGTGGGATCACGGTATTGAAATCCACATCTACAGAGCTGACCTGACGAGGAATATTAGTCATATTCACGAAGGCCAATTCACTGTTAACCAGATATGAACCGCTGCTAAGAGCATAAGACTGCTCTATATAACCGCCCTGCTCAAAAGGAAGACGCAGCACTACGAGGGAATCCCTGAGTTCAGCTATCTCAAAATCGAAATCCGAAGTCTTCAGGATTTCTCCTGCATAGACGCTTACATCGTAATGATTCCCACCAGCCTTGAAGACATAGAGATCGTCTCCTCCGTAATAGCTATAATTTTTAAGTCTTGCAGACCAGAGCTGGGCGCCCTTGGTATTGATCTCCAACTCTATAAGATCGTTGGATATCTTCAATATCTCACCTTCAGAAGATTTTCTCGCATCCAAAGAGGCATCCTTATATATACGCTCAGTAATCTTGTTCTCTACCTGAACGGTCTCTCCCTGAATATCTGGAGTCTGTGTCTCTACCACCAACTCCTGCTGTTGAACCTGGGAAAGTTGTTTTTCTGCTTGTTTTGATTGAAAGATGGAAAAGCCCACGAGGACTAATCCCATTAAAATAAATCCAATTATCGAATTTTTATCCATAGAATATGATTACTTCTGGCTCCTAATCTGCTCCTCGATAGCCTTCAACTCCGCCTTAGCCTCTTCGATACGACTCTTCATCTGAAGTATAAGGGGTTCAGAATTACTTGAATTAGAGAAGAAACCGATATTATTCTCATAAGTCACGATGTCCTGCTGCAGGGCATTGTACTTCTTGATGAGCTCATTACGACCCAATACAGGAGGGAAGGTCTCGTTGATGGCCTCCTTGAAAGCCTTGGCTATGTTATCCTTCTCCTTGAAAGGCACGTAACCTATCTCCTTGAACCTGCGGGTGAACTCTTCCTGAGCCTGCTGGGCTGACACTCCCTCCACCGGCTTGTAGGCCTTAATCTCGGCGATGATGGCCTTCTTGGCCTTGAGATTAGCATAAAAATCATTCTCAGGCTTGGCATTAGCATCGCGGGAAGCGAAGAACTCGTCACAAGCTGCACGGAAACGCTTCCAGAGCTGGTCAGACTTCTTTCTCGGAACCGGTCCTACTTCCTTCCACTGCTTCTGCAGAGAGATAAACTGATCTGTAGTCTTCTTCCAGTCCACACTGAGTTTCAACTCCTCAGCCTGAGCTATGAGAGCTTCCTTTTTAGCTATATTCTCATCCATTCCGTCCTTCACGGCGAGGAAATACTCTCTCTTGCGGGCGTAGAACTTGTCACAGGCAGCACGGAAACGGTCGTAGATCTTCTGATTATCCTTTCTGGATGCAAAGCCAATAGTCTTCCATTTGGCCTGGATCTGCTCTATCTGCTTGGACAGGGCATTCCACTGATTAGCGTCCTTGATATCCTGCTTGTCGGCTATGGCCTCCACCTCTTCGCAGAGAGCTTCCTTGGCCTGAAGATTAGAGGCAAACTCTGCCTTGAGATCCTCGAAATGAGCCTGATATTTCTTATTTATAACGGAAGTAGCAGCCTTAAACCTCTCCCAGATGCTGTCCCTGTATTCTTTAGCTACAGGTCCTATCTCCTTCCACTGCTCGTGCAGCTTCTGCAAGGCATTGAAGGCCTCCAGGATGTTTTCATTCTCTGCCAATTCTTCTGCCTGCCTGCAGAGCTCTTCCTTAGCTTCGAGATTCTTTTTAAAGTCCAGGTCTCTCAGGTCATGGTTAATCTGAACCATATCGTAAAATCTCTCCACCTGATATTGATAAGTTTCGTTCACATTACGGAATTCGCTGACAGGAACCTGTCCTATGCTCTTCCATTCAGCCTGAATCTCTTTCAGTTCAGGGAAGGCAGCCTGGACGTCATTGATATTATCGACCAGATCCTTCAATCTGGCTATCAAGGCATTTTTTTTCTCCAGATTCTGCTGTCTTTCGATCTCCTGATTCCGGTTATACTCGGCCTTTTCCCGTTTATAGTCATTATAAACGGCTTTGAAGTTCTCTTCCACAGCTACGAATGTCTCAGAATCACCCGATCCAGCCGCCTCCGCATCGGCTTTGAGTTTGCCGAGCTGTCTATAAAACGAGGACTTTAGAGCCTCCACCTCTTTTGAACGTTCCATTCTATCGTCCAAAGTACCAATCCGTTTTAACTCAAGTACCAATTCCTCCAGTGTAGGATTTTCAGGAAGCGTAGGGTTTTCAACTTCTGATGTCATAATAATATTGATTTAAGCAATACGGCAAATATAGCAATAT
Organism: Candidatus Cryptobacteroides sp.; assembly: GCA_051870275.1. Lineage (GTDB taxonomy): Bacteria > Bacteroidota > Bacteroidia > Bacteroidales > UBA932 > Cryptobacteroides. Next base: position 1,263 of record JBJEBS010000050.1, on the reverse strand, counting down.
TTTCTGTATTTTTGCATCCGAAATTACAATACTCGGAAATAAGCATGCGAATAGACATTCTCAGCGTGGTGCCGGAACTTCTGGAAAGTCCCCTTAGCCACAGCATAGTCGGCAGAGCCATCAGCAAGGGACTCGTTGACATTCAGGTCCATAATCTCAGAAAGTATGGCATTGGCCCCAGAAAAAATGTGGACGACTACTCCTATGGCGGAGATGCCGGAATGGTGATGATGATAGAACCGGTGTACAAGATGATAGAAGAGTTGAAATCCGAAAGGGAATACGATGAGATCATCTATATGTCCCCGGACGGACAGACCCTCGACCAGAAAGTCTCTAACGAACTCTCCCTTAAAGAGAACATCATCATCCTCTGCGGACATTATAAAGGAATAGACCACAGGATAAGGGAGCATCTCATTACCAGAGAGATATCCGTGGGAGATTACGTAGTCAGCGGAGGGGAAATTCCTGCAGCCCTGCTTGCAGACAGTATTGTCAGGCTTATCCCTGGAGCACTCAGCGATGAGACCTCCGCCCTTTCAGACTCTTTCCAGGACGACCTGCTCTCCCCTCCTGTCTATACCAGACCGGCAGAATTCAATGGCTGGAAGGTCCCTGAGATACTTCTGAGTGGCAACCCTAAACTTATCCAGGCCTGGCAGGACGAGCAGGCTCTGGAGAGGACAAAAAAGCTCAGACCCTCACTTCTTAAAAAATTTTAAAAACTATATTTTTCACTATAAAAAATGATAAAAAATTTTGTTTATATAAAAAACCGTCGTATATTTGTCATCGGAAATGATAAACAACTCAGTCTTACTAAATAGTAAGTACTAACCCGAAAATAATTAACCTTCTTAATAGGTAATACACTACTAACTAATCGATAAGGCTCGCAGGGATGCGAGCCTTTCCAATTTCTATCAGCACCGCAGCCGGAAATAAAGAGGTGGCCGTTGCTGAACCCCATATTCGGTGAGTAATTTCGGGATTTTGCTCACCGGAGGCACTTTGGACAAGTAGTCGGTAAGTAATTTCGGCTTATCAGGAGAGTCTCATGAAAAGTGGTCACCATACTTTGCTTATAACAGTAGAGTGACCAACTTCAATATAATTATCAACTACAGTAAGAAAACCAACGTAAATAAAGTTTCCAACTACAGTAAAGCTACCAGCTACAATGGACTGACAACTTAATGATTATCTAATTTAAGTTTCGCAAGTGCGAAACCACCTATGTACGGAGATGCTATAGCATCG
>JBJEBS010000049.1:0-43524 GCA_051870275.1 Candidatus Cryptobacteroides sp. | reverse complement strand
CCTTCTGCGCTTTCTTAAGAGTCTTCCCGAAAGAAGATGCGTCCTTGAGATTAGCGGCCAGGGCCGAACTGCTCTTCTGGGAGATGGCCAATTTCATCTCCAATATCTCTCCCGAGCCTTCGAAGGAAAGCAGATATACAGAGTCTTCCTCCTTAATATCAAGGACTTTCGAAGAAAACTTCGCCTTAAACCAAACAGGCTGGTAGAAAGTCCACTCACTGGAGACACGATTCCCTTCTATGCTGCGACCATCTGGGCAGAGCTGCAAATCCCCCGAATCGAAAGCCTTTCGGAACATCAGGGACTGAGCTCCCCTCTTCAAATCTATCTTCAGACAAGGCCGAGCCCCCTTAGGAAAAGTAAATCTGTAAAGGGCACAGTAATCACTGGCAGTGATCTGCACCCTGATGCCACTGCTCGTAGTGAGTTCATAATAGCCAGGGTAAGCTGTCTCGGAGGATTTGGAGAAAGAGTCAGAAGCACTGAAAGAAGGCTCCACCTGAGGCAGAATCACTATGTCCCCATAATCCGCCACTCCAGTTCCCCCGAGTCTGGTCTGGGCGAAGCCAGCCAGTGTGGTGTCACTGCTATGATATCCGGAGCACCAGTCCCAGCCCTGAGTCAAATTCATAGGACCGGCGTGAATGGCTCCGTGAGGGACATCGGCCCCGACAAACACGTGACCGTGCCCGCCGGAGCCGATAAAAGGCAGCACTACTGACAAGACTATGAGCAGTGTCTTCATATTATTCCAAGGCCTTGTCTATGCCTTCCTTCACATATTCCCACTGATGGGCATTCTTAAGGTGAATCATATCGAAGAGAAAATATCCGTCACAGGCATCGTAGCAAGCCTTCACCGAATTGACCACAGCCTGATTCTCTTCCTCCTGACTGAACTCCCTTCTGGAATCCCAGTTACCCACGTCAGGACCGCCACAGACTATAGGGCAATCCCCCATAATCTTCTCCTTGGCGAGCTTGCAGAATCCCTCCATAGTCCACTCCTTGTCTCCATAGACAGCTCCAGGAGAAGCATAGGCTCCGATGAGCATATGGTCGCAGTGGTCGGCATAGCCATAGTTCTTATAGTTCTCGGTGGCCCACTCAGGATAATCCTTAGAAGCATCGTAACGAGGGCTGGCCCAGTTTACACCAACATCGTAATACTCTGAATACCAGCCACCCACATAGACTCCGAACTTTATATTGCGGTTCGTTCTGTGCACCAGGTCGGAGGCCTTCTCCACGAAGTCGTGGATAATCTTGGCCCTCCACTCATTCCAGAGCTTGAAGTACTTAGGCTTCACTTCCGGCTGAGTGTAATAGGTGCATCCCACAGGCAGCACGTCTTCAGGCCAATTTATGCTGTCCACTCCGATGTACTCCATAAAGAGCTGCTTTGAAAGCTCGGAGAAATCCGAATTCAGGCCGGCAAAACGGCATCTGTCGAGAATGATTCCGTCCAGATCCTTATAATTGGCCAGATCCTCGATAAGGCCCAGCAGATAAGCCTGGGCGTCAGGATTGGCAGGGTTAAAGAAGAGAGTACTCATCGAATCTCCCTTCTCTATAGGCTTGATGCCCTCGGCAGTGTTATACATTATCTGCCAATCTTTTTTACTCGGATCAGTACAGAGTGCGCCACTCATTCCTCTCGGCGAATAGCGGCCTCCTGCCATGGTATTCATGCCTGCGTGAACCCTGAGCCCCAACTCGTGTCCAATCTCTATGAAAGCTCCGAGGTAGTCCCAGTCTGCAGTGCGTACCACATCCCCTCTCCAACCGTGATGCACGGTGTAAGGTATGCCCTCACGGGATTTGAAAAGTACATTGCCGTCCGTAGGTCTTACATCCACCACTATGTCCGTGAATCCGGCTTCCTTAGCCAAAGTCAGGTCCCTTCGGATGTTCTCCTGAGAATTGGCAAAATCAGCGAAATTGGCAGAAGCATCTACCCAGATATATCTCGGCTTGCCCTCCTCTGCCTTGGTGCAGGCACAAAGGCAGAGAGCAGCGGCAGCCACTATGCGAAAAATTCTTTTAATCATTATTCCAATGCTTTATCTATTCCACGTTTAACGAATCGCCACTGATCGGCGAGCTTGAGATGAATCATATCGAAGAGGAAGTAGCCGTCACAGGCATCGTAGCAGGCCTCCACGGAATTGACTATAGCCTCGTTCTCCTGATCCTGAGTGTATTTATCAGAAGAATCCCAGTTGCCCACGTCAGGACCGCCGGCCACCATTGGGCAGGCAGAACCGATTTTCTCCTTGGCCTTCAGGCAGAAGCCCTGCATGGTCCACTCTCCCGAGCCATAAACTGCACCAGGGTTAGCATAAGCTCCGATAAGGATATGGTCGCAGTGGTCGGCATAGCCGAAATTCCTGTAGTTAGCACTTGCCCACTTAGGATAATCGGCTGCGGTGTTATACTTAGGACTGGCCCAGTTCACTCCCACATCGTAATACTGGCTGTACCAGCCACCCACATAGACTCCGAAGGCGATGTCCGGATTCACTGCGTGCGCGGCCTTCGAAGCCCTCTCCACGAAATCGTGAATCACCTTCGCCCTGAATTCGAGCCAATCCTTATAATACGGAGCCGGAGTGCTGATCTTCTGAGCCGCTGAGTAATCCGTGCCTGGAGGCAGGATATCAGAAGGCCAACTTATACTCAGCAATCCCTTATACTCCATGAACTGCTTCTTCGAAATCTCGGAGAAGTCCGAAAGCAGGCCCTGATAACGGCACCTGTCGAGGAAAATCCCATCCAGATCCTTATAGGCTGCCAAGTCTTCCACGAGGGATATCAGATAATCCTGAACCTCGGGATGTGCCGGATTAAAGAAAGGCTCCTTTCCGCAATCCAGGGCATTGGCAAAGCCTGAAGAGAGATTATATGTCGTAGCCCAGTCCTTTTTCGAAGCGTCTCTGTAGAGGATACCCTGTGTTCCCAGGGAAGTGGACTTGCCGCCTACCATAGTATTCATAGCAGCGTGAACCCTAAGACCCAGTTCGTGACCTATGTCTATGAAAGCCTGGAGGTAATCCCAGTCCGCCGTCCTGCTGATCTTGGTATAGGAGCCGTTAACCCAGGCTCCGAGCCATTCCACAGGATAGCCTTCTCTGGAAGTGAAGAGCACATCACCTGTCGTCGGACGGACGTCCACCACGACATCGGTAAATCCTGTATCCTTGGCCCGCTGAAGGTCTCTTCGGATATTGTCCTGAGAATTCGCGAAGTCAGGGAAATTGGCCGCAGCATCTATCCAGACGAAGAAAGGCTTGGTCTCCTTAGGAGTGTCGGGATCATCAGGATTGTCAGGATCATCGGGATTATCGGGCTCGTCCGGACTAGGATTCACCGGTCTGTCCGGAAGGTCCCAATCCGGAGTGTGCACCCGTCCCGTCTCATCATCGCAAGCAGCGGCAAACAGGATTGCCGCTGCAAATAAAAGATATCTTTTGAATTGATTCATAATTACATATCCAGGCAGTCGAACTGAACACATACTATATGTCCGCCTCCGAAGAAGAAGTACAGATACATAAAGTAACCGTCGTCTGACACGCGGAGAGCCACGTCGCTGCAAGCATTGCCATTAGCCTCGCCTATGGTTACGAAGGAACCGTAGGTACCCCTGTCGCATCGCCATACTTCATTATCCAGATTACCGTCGCCCAGATCGAAGAGATAGATGTAGTCATCTGAACCCCAGGTGAAGGAGTTAACAGAATTGGCCACATAGAAGTCCACCCCATTGAACTTGACATAGTCGCCGGCATTACGAACCCAGTTGGATGAGGTGAAGGAACTGTGGCACTTGGTCGTATTGGTGTTGCCGTTGATCCAAACTGAAGCTCTGTCCACATTGGCCTCGTTGCCGACCAACTTGGCATAAGAGTTTATTATATAGTCTGCATTAGGGTCGGTGGCACTCAAAGGCACGATATCGCAGTTGTAAACCCAGCCGCCTTTGTTGATGTCGCAGTCGATGTTCACGAGCTCAGGTGTAGGATTCAGCACACCGCCGGTGACGGTCCATCTAAGGAATGACCAGGTATCCTGATATCTCGGCATGGTGATGATGGCATCGCCGTCCAGAGAACCTACTACGGAGATACCGCGGCCATAAGACTTGCCACCAGTCTCAGTGTAGTTAATATACTCCTCAGGAGTACCATTTATACCTTTGATTCTGTAAACCTTGGCCTCGGTAGAAGAAATACCGCAGACGAGGATGTTGTCAGAGCTGTCGCCGGTGATCTTGAAGTTGGTCGTGCTACCCTTGAACGGCAGTTCGATAGTGCCTACCTTAGAGCCATCCTTGCGGTTGATAACCAGAAGGTCTTCTGCTCTGGTGTTCAGCACGATATAGTCCTTAATGACTGCCATAGAGGTCATCATCAGAGGAGTAGTCAGGCTGTAGGTCTCCTTAAGTTTGATATCCCAGAGCATCTTGGCACTTCCCGGACGCATACCTTTCTCCAAAGTGGCCGGCAGCTGAATCTTCACCGTGTAATCCTTAGTGGTGACTCCGTTCTGTGCCTGTACAGTGAAAGTCACATCGCTGCTGTAATCGAATTCAGTGGTGGTAGGATTAACATCGCCTATGATAGTGGCTCCGAAAGAGAGTTTCACCTCTGCGAGCTGGGAAGAAAGTCCTCCGCCGGAAACGATGGAGATCGTACCATCGGTGTCATTGATCACGCCTGTAAGATTGTCAGTAAGAAGCTTGAATTCCTCGACGAAGCATTTGTTGCTCTTTCTGATCTCTCCTCGTACCACATAATCCACAGCCTCCTTGCGCTCGTTGATTACAGTAATCGTGTTATCCACACTAAGATCCATCACTTTGATAGGAGGGTCGATGCGACAGTTGTCATTCAGACCTGCTACCACCTTGACTTTCCTGAGGTCAGCCTCTTCGAGGTTGTAGATGGTATTGGCCGGATAGGTATATGGGAACACCACAGTAATGACGTGATTCTCGTAATCTATTTCAGAGGAGAATTCGTTCTGCTCGCTGTTGTCGCCTATGAAATAGGCCTTAAAGCTCGTAATGGCATTGGACGCTTTTTCAGGAATCTTATATTCAGGCTGTTGACAGGCTGAAGCTCCTAAAATTAAAGCTGCCAAAGCTATATATTGAAAAATCTTTTTCATATTATCTCCACTCTTCGAATTGTTCATTAATAAGGTTATTCTCTCTAAGTTCGGAGGACGGGATAGGCAGACAATAAAGCTTCTCCTCGAACCAGCGGGTATTCAGGTCACAAGGCTCATAGTTGAAAGTAGTTCCTGTGATTCTGAAGCCGTGACACATATAGTTGTTAAAAGCTATATGGGCAAGACGCCATCTTCTCATATCCCAGAAGTGATGTCCTTCATAGGCCAATTCGACCTTACGCTCATTACGATAATCTGCGAACCATGCTTCCCCTGTGCTGGTCTTGTCAGGAAGACCTACGCGACCACGCACTTCGTTCATAGGTGCCTGATAGTCGTTCTTTCCTAATCTGTAAGCGGCCTCGGCCTTGTTCAAAAGCACTTCGGCATAACGTATCTCCACCCAAGACTGGGTACTCTTGACTCCTACATAATCAGTATGATTCTCGTCTATCAGCTTGCGGAGGAAGTATCCGGTAGTGGTCTTGCCATAAGTATATGGAGCTGAACCGTAAGGGACGTATTCTCCATTCACACCATTAACCGAGCAATCCATAGTCTTGCCTTCAGTACCGAAAGGACAGCCATTGTAGTAAACGGTGGCGTGGAAACGTGGCTCGAGAGCCTCATAGTTAGGTCTCACCTTAATACTTCCGTCGTGATATCCACTCCAGTCAAGTCTGCCACCATCAGCCCTTTCGTAGCATTCTACCATCTCCTGAGTAGGAGTACCCTTACCTCCGAAATCATAGCCGAAGCACATAGGCACATAGTCCTGGTCGAAATTATGGGTGACTCCGTTCTTGTTATAGTCGAATTCGAGAATGGCTTCCTTATTGTTCCCCTTCCAGGAATCCTCATACTTATCCATCAGACCGTATTTATTAAGTGCGATTACCGAATCGGCGGCATCGTAGGCATCCTGCCAGCGCTCTGCATAGAGCATAGTGCGGGAGAGCATAGCCCAGGCAGCGCCTTTGGTAAGTCGGCCCTTGTCGGTAGAAGGCCACTCTACAGGAAGATTGTCAGCAGCGTATCTCAGATCGTCGTAGATGTTCTGCCATACTTCCTCAGGAGTGTTGAGAGCCCTGTCATTGGATGTAGGAAGCTCTTTATAATAAATGATTCCCTTAGGATGACGCTTAGCCAGCTGGAAATGCAGGAAAGCGCGGAAGAATTTGGCCTGAGCGACATAAAGAGTGTCGGTCTGGGCGTCGAAATGTGAGAAACGGGCGCGGGACTCAAGGAAACCGTTTACACGGCGGATCTGCTCATAAGCACTGCTCCAGATACCCCAGAGACAGCCGTCTGCAGTGATTGCATCAGGATTGGTGACATAGTTGTTAGGATGTCCGGCCATATGTCCCAGAGCCTCTGAACCGTACTTCAGCTCGTCAGTAAGACTCTCCATCATACTGCCGCCGAACTGGGCGGTACCGAACTGACCGTATTTATGAATATAGGTATAAAAACCATTGATGTACTTGTCGGCAGTCTCCTTGGATGTCCAGATGGCTTCTTCTGAGAGAGAAGAGGAATCTGAGGTCGCATCCAGCCAGTCGTCACAGGATACGAGAGCCGCACAAACGCTTAATAATGCGATATATTTTTTAAAATTACTTTTCATAACTCTTGTCTCCTAATTAAAATGATACTTTGACACCGAGCTGATATACTTTCTGCTGAGGATAGTAACCGTTATTCACAGCAGCTTGCTCCGGATCGATGTTATATTTGGTCAGAGCACTGAGAGTGAAGAGGTTGGAACCCTGCAGATAGAATCTCAGAGAGGATATTCCAGCTTTCTTGGTAAGCTTGGCCGGCACAGTATAACCCAGCTGCATGGTCTTCAGACGAAGGTAAGAGCCGTCCCTGTACCAGAAGGTGGAAGCGTAGGCGTTGTTTGAACTGAGAGGGACGATGGAAGGACGAGGGAATTCGCCTTCTGGGTTCTCTGGTGTCCAGGCCCTTTCAAAAAGGAAGAGAGGTGAGTTACCGCCGTGGTAGAAGGCCTTGGTGAGGAAGGTGTTATCCTCAATACCAGCTGATCCGGTCGCGGTATAGACACCGGTAAGTGAGACTGTGCGTCCCGTAGCCCCCTGGAAGAGCAGATCGATATCGAAACCTTTCCAATTGGCATATATATTCAGCGAACCCTGTACGCGTGGGTAAGCACTGGCGGCTACAAGACCTCTGTCCTGAGCATAGGTAATCTGTCCGTCGCCGTTACGGTCCACGTACTTGATGTAACCAGGAGCCACTTTAGCACCTGGCATGGTGGCGCTGGTCAGAATTTCTTCTTCAGTCTGGAAGAGTCCGTCTGCGAGGAATCCGTAGAGCGAGCCTACTTCCTTACCTGTACGTCTCTGGTAATCAGGCATATTCTCGGAATCTCCGGCGTAGTAGAGCCACCTTCTGTAAGCATAGGTAAACATAAGTTTGGCACCGTAGTTCAGGTCTCCTATGTAGTTATCGTGGTGGATGGTGAAATCGAAGCCGCGATAATCCCTCTTGTTATCGTTACCATAGGTATAATAGTATCCTCCTCTTGAAGGAGAATAAGCTCCGGTAACTGATGAGAGGATATCGTATTCGTATTTGTAGTAAACATCGAACTCGAAGCCGAGCAGTCCGTTCCAGGCATTGAAGTCCACACCGAGGTCGTAGTTGTCGATCTTGGCCCAGGTGAGGTTAGGATTACCGAGCACTGAAGCATAAACCATAGCCTGGTTCACTCCGTTGAGTACGATGGCGTTGTTTGAAAGGTCGAAAAGATCGACATAATTGGTCCTTCCGAGGCCGTTAGAAGTGGCGGACTTACCTGCGCTGGCGCGGAGTTTCAACTCGTTAACCCAGTCGTAGTCGAACCAGTCTTCCTTATGTAGGTTCCAGCCCACTGAAATACCAGGGAGAACTACCCAGCGAGAACCGGCCTTCTTAGAGAAGATATAGGAACCGTCATAACGGCAAGAGAGTTCGAGCAGGTATTTCTGGTCATATGAGTAGTTGAGTCGTCCGGCAAAACCGGCGGTGCGGGTGTTGCTGCTGCTACCGCTTACAGTAGGAGTCTTCTCGGTACCGTTGCCTGTCTTGTTGGTAACCTTGCTGAGTTCAGCAAGACTCAGGAAATCCAAGCCGTAACCGGTAGCCCCTATAGTATGGCTTCTGGTCTCACGAGTCTCCACGAAGGCGATGGCCTTGACGGCGTGTTTTCCGAATGTGTTCTCGTAATTGGCACTTAAGTTCGTGGTGATGTTGTAGGCCCAGTATGCAGACTCAGTAAGGGAGGTGGTATTACCTCTGGCGTCAGTGGTAAGGGTATATTTCAATACTTCAGTACCTGGTGCCGGAACCTTTTCAGTACGCATAGCTGTCATATAAGGAGTTGATAGTCTTCTGGCGTTCTGGAAAGACATATCGTATGCTCCCATGGCCTTGAACCAGAGTCCTTTTACGAAAGGCACGTCGTAACGAAGACTGACATTGGTCTGAAGATAGGTGTTACGGACATTGCTGCTTCCTGACTGGGTGCTTGAAGCCAGAGGGTTTTCCCAGGAAGAGTTGTCCTGAGTGGATACCGGATAAGAGACTCCGTCTATCTCTACTGTCTCAGGCACGTATGGAAGGGCGCGCACTGCCTGTTGTGGAATGTTGTGCCAGTCATCAGGATTGGCCGAATAGATAGGCTGGTCACGGATCTCAAGACGGCCGGCAAGATTCATCTCAAAGGAGAGAAAGTCGTTGATCTTGGTATCTACATTAGAGCGGATGTTATAGCGCTTGTAGTTAAAGTTCTGTACGTTACCGGTCTGGTCGAAATAGCCCAGGGAGGCGAAGTACTTAGATCTGTCATTACCGCCGCTGGCATTTACAGAATGGTGCTGGGTGGTACCGACGCCGAAGGTCTTCTCGTACCAGTTGGTATTACCCCAGCCGTTCTTGCCGTCCAGCATGTCCTGCACATTTTCTTTCGTGAATACCGGAACGAATTCCTTTCCGGCAGCCTCTGCATCAAGTTCAAGGGTCTTGTTATACCAGTATGCGAACTGAGGACCGTCCAGAAGTTGAAGCATGTTAGTGTTCTGGCTGATACCGTACTCTCCGTTGTAACTGATGCGGGTTCTCTGGGCATCTCCCCTCTTGGTGGTCACCAAGATAACAGAAGTGGCATCGAGACCGTACATGGCTGCCGAGGTGGCATCCTTGAGAACTGAAACGCTCTCGACTTCGTTAGGGTCGATCTCGTTCATGTCTCGTTTTACTCCGTCCACGATATAGACTGCACTTTGTCCACGGACCAGAAGGGAAGCGGCGTCAGCACCTGGCTGACCGCTCTGCTGGAGAGCTACTACACCGGCCACTCTGGTTCCCACCATCGTGGATACACCCACTGCCGGAGCCTTCAGGAGTTCTGCTCCCTTTACGGAGCTTACGGCATTGGTAAGGTTCTGCTTGGACTGGGTACCATAACCTACCACGATAGCCTCGTCCAATGCGGAAGTGTCATCCTGAAGGACGACATCGATCACAGTACGGCTGCCTACCTGCTCCTTCTTGGTCTGATAGCCTAAGAAAGAGAATTCAAGTACGTCAGCGGAAGAACAACGGATAGTGTATTTTCCGTCTATGTCGGTCAATACACCCACTTGAGAATTAGCGATTACTACGGATGCTCCAGGAAGAGGTTCACCATAAGAATCGCGCACAGTACCACGCACAAGTTCCTGAGCATTAGCACTTATAGCTAACGACAGGAAGATCGTTGCCGCGATAGCAAAGATTTTTGATTTCATAAAGTGGTTAAAAATAGTTTGTTTAATTATACTATAATAATTATCGTGTTATTTTATTATCGGCAGGTCAAAGATAACACTAATTCTTTTATTATGCTAACTTTTTAAAATTCTAAAATTAACCACACGTGTTTCTCAATTAAGTAAATATCTAATATTAAGAGATTTGTACTAATTATAAATAAATATACAGACGGGAAGATATCTGCACTTCCCGTCTGTATAATTCAAACTGAACCTCAGTGGCTTGTGAATTATTGTCGAGTTAAATTCACAATCTTAAGATGCTGAGAAAAGAGTTCTATGTGAATAGGCAGAAGCCAAGTCCAATAATCCCACAGATGCCCGCCAGGACTGAACAGGGCGATATGATTAAGACCAAGTTCCCTGCATCTATGCTCGAAATCCTCCGCAGCAGGAAGAAACTGAGCATCTGACAATCCGCAGCTTATCACAAGCAGTTTATTCACAGCATCTTCGCCACAAATTTCAGACACTCTCTCAAGCCGATTAATCGCAGACATCGCCTTGCATTCCGTATCCTCTATATGTTTGGCCCCTATCATAGCCGGTATGCGCTCTTTAGCCCCAGAGTATTTAAGGTCAAGTGTTCCGCTCATAGAGCCGGCACCGGCGAAGAGATCTGGTCTATCGAGGAATATGTTCATGGCTCCATGGCCGCCCATCGAAAGGCCGTCAACAAAAGTCTCAGCCGGATCCAGACCATATTCAGCTTCCATAAGAGACCACAGTTCCTCCCAGAAAAAATCTCGCCAACGCGTACCGCTCTGATCGGTTTTGTTAATATACCAACCGTCTGCAAACCCGTCCGGACAGATAATTCTGAACCCGAACTTATCGCATAAAACCTGCAAATCGCTGACTTTTTCCCAATTTGACCAGTTTCCTCCGGCTCCGTGAAGCAGAAAGAGAGTTGGAAGTCCTCGCTCCATAGCCGCCAACTCTGGAGAATAGACCACCACGGTATCAACGCAGTGCAGATTCGATGATTCTATTACATGGACTTTTCTCGATGCCGAGGCAGAGATGCAGATGAAAAGTGTAAACAGTGTTAACAGACGGTCAGTCTTCATATACTAATGTACCTCAAATTCGTTAATCCAATAATCCCAGCTCAAAACTGGTTCTTTCATCAGGAGTTTCACATACCGTGCATTCTGCTTTGTAAAACTGATTGTGTGCTTACATTTACCGCTTTCTGTCGTCGGATCAGAAGCAGGATCATAGGATGTTTCAGAAGCAACTGTACTAAAACTTGTTCCGTCCAGAGACAATTGAATCTCGAAGGATTTTGCCGCATTGGCACTCGGCCAGATGATAACGACACTCTCAACAGGCAATTCTTCTCCCAGATCCACCTGGAACCATTCTTCTCCGTGGCTCTTGGCTACCCAATAAAAACTCTCATCACCTTTAACTGCATTTGAAGCAGGATAAAACTCTGAAGATGCGCTTGCAGTGGAGCCCTTGGCATAATTGCTCGTAGGAGTCTTGTCAAGACTCAGGTCATAATAAAGTTCCAGTTCTTTTATGGTATAATTCCAAACGTTTACACATTTGTTCATCTGGATTTTAATATACCTCGCCTTGGTAGGCTCATATACTATCGAGCATATTCCATCAGAAGGACAAGTATATCCTCGTGCTGCATAAGCAGTCTGATAGCTTTCCCCATCAGACGAGAGCATTACATCGAAACTTGTAGCGTAAGCACCAGTTGACCAAGTAATTACCACATTATTAGACATCCTTTCCTTACCGAGGTCAACAATCACATATTCAGAGCCTGTTGATTCTGCCTGCCAGGAAAATGCAGGATTTCCATAAGTAATTTGGAAGGCTGCAGCCTGATTGGAAGAAGCTGTAACGGTTTTCCCCAATGCGATATTGGCATTACCCCAGGCCGCATCCGGAATCTCTATTTCACCAAGATAAAGATTGCCGTTCCTCTCGAGAGTGCAGGCAGTATTTTTTACAGCCTTTACTACCTTGCCTGAGGCATTGACAAAATCCACCTCAAATAAATCGTATATGCCAGGGAGCACTGCGAAATAATACTTTCCGCCATTCTCAAAAGTACCCTCCAGTTTCACGGACTTGCTGCCGTTCTCAACAGAAACGATGGACGGAACGCCTGTTTCAGAAATTGTAAAATTCACATCTCCGGACAAATCTTTTGTTGACTTCAATTCCACCGAACTGATGGAAGCTGAAGAATTGAGAGTAAATGATACGACAGCTCCCATATTCTTGAATTTCAACTCAGGTTCTCCGCTGCCATATTCTGCATAAGCGGTAGTAACATTCGCATCCTGTCCGAAAGAAGAATTGGCAGCAGCCTGCACTGAAGGAAAGCTAAGAGTACCGCTTGCAGTAGCATAATCAAATGAACTCAGAGCAGAAGACGGATAAATCCCATAGAATTTGGTGGAAGCGGAAGCATCCGTAACTCCTCCATGGAATTTGGCTATGGCACCTTTGTTTTCTATGGAAGATGGGGCCAATTCACATAAAGTCTGAGAATCGGAAGTGTTCAGATATGCAAGTTTAATCCTGTCACTTTCATTCCACAATACATTTACTCCGGAAAGACTTGTCTTCAAAGATCTTCCTTCATCTGTGGTACAAGTAAAGACAATCTCCTTAGTATCAGTAAATTCCTTATCACAAGAAGAGAGCGCTAATACAGCTCCGGCAAAAATCAATAGATAAAAACGTTTCATAATGTCAATAGTCGATTTCAAAGGTTCCGGAACAATTCTCTTCATCATCAAAAGCTTCACTGTTAAAGCTCGTACAAATCAATGTCTGAGGTGTCAGTTTTAGGACCTCCACCAAAGGGGCAGCATAGGCTGCCGCCCCCTTTATCATTTTTATTTTATTCATATTACAGTCACAAATAATTACCACTAATAACCAGGATTCTGGGTGATTGAACCACCCGTCCTGTCGATTTCCACCTGAGGAATCGGGAAATACTCGTTTTTACCTTTCTGGAATGCACCAGGTCTTACCTCCATCATCCTGTCAACATATTCCCCCCAGCGTTTGAGGTCGTAATAACGGTTGTACTCCATAGCAAGTTCCACGCGGCGCTCGTGCTTGATGGCAGCTAACAAATCATCCGAAGCAGTCACCATCTTTAGAGGTATATTAGGTATGATAAGTACCCTTTCAGTAGCCTCAACATCTTCTCCCCTGGAATTGTTGGCTCTGGTTCTTACCTCATTAATATACTTGACTGCAGCGCTCTTGTCTCCTCCGGTACGAACGATCGCCTCAGCATAGAGCAGCAGGATATCAGCATAACGCATATGCATATAACTGAATGCATCATCACCCCAGCCACGGCCCCTGCGTTCTTTCACAAGGAAAGCCTTTCTGCTATGATATCCGGTACTTGGATATGTGGAGAAATCCATAACTTCCGTCTTAGATCCGGAAGGGAATTTGTCTCCTGGCTGGATAATGGTAAACAGAAGTCTAGGGTCCCCTTCTTCGAATTCATCCACGAGGTTCTGAGTTGGCTGATCAAAGCCATAAGCTCCGGTAGAACGAGGGCTGCTGAATACAGGAATAAAGGATCCATAGATGTTCTGCCCAGGATCATCACCTCTGATATCTACGAATATAGCCTCATCGGAGTAATAGCTGTCCTTAAGCCAAAGATTCTGAAATTTCGGCTCAAGACTGTATTTTCCGATTACATTCTCTAAAGAACTGAGAGCCTCAGCATAGTGACTTTCATCATTTTTAGCCCAGTACATCTCGACCTTGCCCTTGAGAGCCCATGCAGCTTCCACAGTAACACGGCCAAGTTCAGCAGCCGGCAGTGCAGCCTTCGTAGGCAGTGCTGAACTTTCAATTGCTGCGGAGAGTTCATCGACTATAAACTTAAGAGTTTCGTCCTCAGTCGCCCTAACGATAGACTTTGAATCAGCCGGAGTGAGTGTGGTTGTAACAAGAGGAACACCTCCAAAAGCTTTTGTTAATTCAAAATACATAAAGGCTCTAAGGAAACGCACTTCTGCCACATATCTGGACTTTTCTTCCTCACTTACAGGATAACCTTCACTGTCAACAAGTTCATAGACAGGGAAATTGTCAAGACAGACATTACAGTTTCCAATACCTGCATACATCTGCTTCCAAAAATTATTCAAGACTTTGTTAGAGGATATGGCATAACCATAAGCCATCTCGTTCATAGGAGCATTGTCTCCAGCATCGGAACCACCCTTCTCGGCATCATCGGTACAAACATCCCCGATAGCGAAACGAGGGACCTCATATCCATATACATCGTGCAGAGAATAGTAGCATTTATATACAGAACCTAATCCGGCATCGTTAGACGCGAAGAAATTCGGTTCATCCATCACACCCGATGAAGGCCTGTCAAGCCAGTCGCTGCAAGAACTTACAAGAATAAGGGAACTGATGGCTGCAAGTATATTTATTATCTTTTTCATATCAACTAAAATTTAAGATTTAGACCCAAAGAGAATACTCTTGCCTGAGGATAATATCCACTGTCAATTCCGTTGGTGAGAGGGCTGGAAGAACCCATCTCTGGATCAAGACCTGAATATTTTGTGAGAGTGAGAAGGTTCTGAGCACTGAGATACACTCTGAGCTGGCTCAAACCTACCTTGCGAACAAGTTTGGAAGGAAGAGAATATCCTATCTGAAGATTCTTGATTCGCAGGTAGGAACCATCTTCCACGAAATAATCGGAGACACTCTGGTTCAGACCTTGTTCTTCGGAGATCCTGTGGAATCTGTCCGAAGTACCTTCTCCATGCCAAGACCTCTCGAGGAATCCAGCCGGAGCATTGAGATAACCGGTACCTGACTCGAGGTCATACATCTTCATGTTGAGGACATCGTTACCCTGAGATCCCTGAATGAACATACTAAAATCAAAGCCCTTATATGCCATATTCAAAGTTAGTCCATATACAAAGTCCGGCCAAGGATTTCCTATTATAGTGCGGTCCTGGTCATCGAGGATATCGTCTCCGTTGATATCTTTAAACCGGATATCTCCAGGAACGGAAACCTCTCTCTGGGCGCTTCCCTCAACTTCAGCTTCATTCTGGAATATTCCGTTGGTGACATAACCGTAGAAATATCCTACCGGCATTCCTACTTCAGTCTTGGTAACTACCATATCGGTCAGATATGCAGTGCCGTAAATGGCATCGCCGTTACCCAGGGAGAGCACAGTATTCTTGTAGGTGGAGATATTGGCATTAATTCCATATGAGAAGTCTCCTTCTTTGTCATTCCAGCCCACGCTGAATTCCCAACCTTCATTGAGCATGGTGCCGACATTGGCATAAGGATCGTTAGGATAACCCAGGGTGGAAGGCTGAGGCTCCTTCATGAGCATGTCGCAAATCTTCTTGCTGAAGTAATCTGCCGTGATGTCGAGTTTGCCCCTCAAAAGGCCAAGGTCCACACCGAGGTCGAACTGCTTGGAGGTTTCCCACTTGAGCGAAGAATTACCTACACTCAGGCGACCTGAGGAAATATAGACAGTGGAGGCATTGCCAAACTGATATCTGTTCCAGATGTTGGTTCCATAAGTGGACTGATAAGAGCCACCGGCGATGTTCTGGTTACCGATATGTCCGTAGCTGACACGAAGTTTGGCCTCATCCAGCCAAGAGCGGGTGTTTTCCATAAAGGACTCTTCAGAGATTCTCCAGGCAGCAGATACGGAAGGGAAGGTACCCCAACGATATCCAGGAGCGAATTTCGAAGAACCATCAGAACGCAGGTTCACGGCAAAAAGATACTTGTCATCGTAATTGACCGTAGCTCTTCCAAAGAAAGAGAGGAGGGCCGTACTGTATGGATAACCCGATACTGACTGATTGGTAGTACCGGCACTCAGAATCGCCATACTTGGATCATTATTTGGTGTTCCCTCTATGGATGCGGTGGATGTTCTTACCTTAGTCTCTTCTGCAGAGGTTCCGATAAGTGCACCTAACTTGAATTTATCAATCTGCTGGTCATAAGTAAGAGTCTGCTCCCAGACCATGTAATCTGATCTGGTATTCGATTCAATTACTTTATTCTCAGTGGCATAATCACTTGGGCTTAACTGATATGAAGGCTGGAAGCCATCAGTGTATCCCCTGCCCAAATCCATTCCAAAACGGGAGTTGAACTTAAGTACATCCAGAATCTTGATTTCCAGATTTACTCCTCCCCTCAAGGCAAGGGAACCATAGGTGCTCTGACGCATTCTCTCGATCTGAGCGACAGGGTTGCGCTTATTGGAGAACAGAATTCCCGCATACTGGGAATACTTGTTCATCGGCTCGTAACCGAGGTAGATATTCGAAAGAAAATCAGGAACATCTACAAGATTATTCCTGAATACAGGAGTAATAGGATCTGCGGCCATCGATAAGAAAATGGTACCGGTAACAGGGTTATTCTCATCTGCCAGCAGACGACTCTCATTATAAAGGCCGATATTAGCAGAGAAATTTACTCGCTCGCTGATCTGTGCATTGAGCGTATTTCTCCACGATAGTCTCTGATAATTAGTTCCCTTCATGATACCATCCTGATCGGTATATGAAAGAGTAGAAGAGAAACTAAGTTTTTCGCTTCCGCCATTGATGCTGAGACTATGATTTTGCATAGGAGCATTCTTCTGCATAATCTCATTCCACCAGTCAGTACCAGCACGGCTGCCGGTATTCTTCTCTACGAAATTGAGCACCTTCTCAATGTTCTCTTCAGTAGCAAATGCTGGAAGCCTGTCGGTTCCGGCATTGTCAGCTGCCAAATTTCTATAAGTGATATATTCTTCAGCAGTGAGCATATACGGTCTCTTCCAAGGATTCTGAATCGAATAGGAACCGTCATAGCTTACCATGATCCTGTCCCCTTTGGCACCACTCTTGGTCGTGACGATAATCACACCGTTTGCAGCCCTCGAACCATAGATGGCGACAGCTGATGCATCCTTATGTATAGTAATGGTCTCGATCTCATTTGGGCTCAGATAATCTATTCCGCTCTGAGGCAGACCATCCACGATGTAAAGAGGAGAGTCAGAACTGTTTATGGTTCCTATACCGCGGATTCTCGTGACGCTGCCTTTACCAGGAGCACCACTGGAAGCCGACACGGTGACACCGGCCACTTTTCCCTGAAGAATATTATTAGCACTCGTTATGGACATGCCGGCAAATTCATTCGCCTTGACGACCCCCACAGCACCTGTCAAATCCTTCTTGGTGGCCGTACCGTAACCGATTACTACACTTTCTTCAAGATATTCCAAAGAATCTGCAAGAACTACCACAAGATTTGTTGTAGTTCCGCTCTTTATTTCCTTTTCCTCATATCCCAGCATTGAGAAAACGAGAGTGACTTCATTTTCACTGGCATGAAAGACAAAGTTTCCATCATTGTCCGAAAGGACGCCTTGATTGCCGCCTTTCTGGAAGATCCCGACACCTCCTATAGGATTACCATAGCTGTCGATAACCTTTCCCTTAATTGTGCTTTGGGCAAAAGCTGCGGACGAAAGCCCGAAACATAATGCCAAAAGCACCGCTGCTCTCTGAAAAGATCGCTTTAATGATATTGGGTTCATAAATTAAAATATTGTTTTGTTTTTTATTAAATCGATGGCTATTAAAAGCTCACCGGCTTCCGAACTGTACCAGTTTTTCTTCTGAGTATTCTTAGAGGTATAGCTGTAAATGTGTTTTACATATTCCTCCACCCTGTCAGCATCTCCCATACTGGCTGCACCGAAACAGATGAACACCCATGGAAATTCAGAATAATTATACCCGCTGCTCCAATTGCCATAATGCCCGTTGAACTCATCCCAGAGACTCTTGGACCTGGCGTCCTCCGACTTGAGGACTCCCATCATCACGGGAGTAAGCTGAGCTACGGCATCAGCATAGAAGTTATTCCAATTAGAATTGCTGCCAGGCTGATCAATCCACCTGTATGTGCTATTGTTCCATAATTGGGACTCTATGCCCTCGGCATTCTTCTCCAAATAGAATTGATAATCCACAGAATCGGTAATCACGCCGTTGTCCTGCAGTCGCTTGGCAGCGAGCAGTCCCCTGTTCACTTCGCAGTTGTCCATAAGATATTTGGCCGGATAGACAAAGGATGCGACACTCAGATAATCGTTATCGTCAGGGCTGTAATCTTCCGGCACCTTGACGCTCGGACTGTCGATGCAGGCTATCATGGCAGATGCGATAAGGTTAATCTTATTGCTTCTTTCCTTAAGCCAAGCCTCATTTTCCGCAGATATCTTCATCAGCTTTTCTGCAAGGATGAGAAAAGTGGCAGCATAAGAATCCACGGAATCGTATTTTCCGGAAGTAATCTCCGCCCCATTGGAAATCTGATAATCGTAGATGGAGCCAGGAATTTCTGCGGCTCCAGTCTTTGGGTTCACATTTCCATTCAGCTTCCCTATATACCAGTCCATATACTCTTTCACCAGTTTCTCATTCTGCACACCAGGTCTTGTAAGCAGGCCAATTGCGGCATAATTAGAGAAATATGGGCAAAGTCTGGTTCCGCCCGGGTCATAAGAGAGAGCCCCCGTACTGGTGCGCAAAGAACGAATGTATTCTTCCTGTGAAGAAGCGACGGATGAATACATCAGTTCCTTCTCAGGGTTCCTCACCACATTTGACCCACCGCTCGGGGCAGTGCTCCCCGATTCCGAGGAGCAGCCGCAAGCAGTTACAGACAAAATCAATCCGACAGTTAAAAAGGTCTTGAATCGGAACATATTACTTGTAATTATATATTTCAACTTCCTTGAGAGAATAGCTGTAGATGGAATAACACTTCTTGAGTTCGACCTTTACATATCTTGTCTCAAGCTCTGAGAAGTAGATATAGTTCATTCCACCATCGTACTGATAATCATATCCTTCAGTACCAAACACCTTAGTATATTCAGCATCGTCAGAAGAAACGAGCACATCGTATGCGGTAGCACTTGCAAGACCATCCCAATTCAGCAGAACAGTATTGATCTTGGTCGGAGCTCCGAGGTCAATCTTCACCCATTCAGTATTTTCCTCTGCACTGCCAGCCTGCCAGAGAGCGTCAGAACCATCGGTAAGACGTGAAGCAGGAGTGTTCTCAGATGATGCGCTGGCACTCTTTTCGAGGGCCACATTCGTCATGGCAGGAAGTTTATAAACCTCAAATTCCTTAATTGTATAGTGCCAGATGTTGATACATTTCTTCATAAACAATTTCACATATCTGGCCTCACAGTCAGGGAAGATAAGATTACATACGCCACCATCATATGAAGGACTGTAATCCGTTCTGTTGATTACTGTAGTGAAATTCTCTCCATCTGTAGATACCTGCAGATCAAACTCAACTGCACAAGCACCCGGATCGACAGTCAGAACTACATTATTGATAGTCTTATTTTCTCCCAAATCCACCATTGCCCACTCACCAGGCTCTGCACTGCCAGCCTGCCAGAGATGATCCGTTCCATCGGTTAGATTGCTTGCAATTCCGGCAGTAATAGAAGAAACCGTCGCAGTTTTGCCCAGAGCGAGGTTAACTTTTTCCTCAACAGGCTCAGCCTCTTCCCTATAAATCTCAACCTCCTTGATAGAATAATTCCAGATATTGATACACTTGGTCATAAGAATTTTCACATATCGACCAATAGCCTCCTCTATAAAGATGGTCTGAATGCCATCTCCTGCTCCAGCGAGAGCATTGTAAGAATCAGTTGAATAAACAGAAGTGAAGTTCTCTGAATCATCTGAAACCAAAATCTCAAAAGCGGTAGCGCTTGCGCCAGGATCCCAGCAGATTACGAACTTATTAAATCGACATACCTTGCCAAGGTCTATAATCACCCATTCCGTGCCTGTACTTTGAGCCTGCCAGAGATTATCCGAACCATCCGTAATATTAGTGGCCGGCCTATTTTCTGAGGATGCGCTCACAGGCTTGCCAAGTGCCATGTTCGGATCCTCGGTCTCCTGCGGCTTGATGAACACAAAACCGGCAAGTTCCTTGGTGCCTTTGTGATTGGTGACAGCCACCTTTCCCGTCGCTCCATACTGACTCACGACAGCAGCAATTTCACCATCAGAAACTATTTCGAAAGATTCTGCCGCCTTGCCGCCGAAAGTAACAGCAGTGGCAGTACTGAAGTTTACACCGAAAATATGAATCTCATCTCCAGGACCACCTTCTCTTGGAGAAAAGGATTCTATTTTAGGCATTTGAGATACTGTAACCGGAGTGTTGGGATCATAAGGATTAGCACCCCTGTCTTCTTGACACGCAACGCACAATAAGCACGATGCAGCCATCATTGCTAAAACAGTTCTTTTCATTGTATTATGTTTTAAATGTGTTACTTGTTAGACTCGTCGAGAGATTTCAGATATTCCTTATAGTCAAGGAATAGCTGTACTGTCCTATCTTCCCCGATCTGAATGGACATCTCGGGGTCATTGAAGACTCCTGGGAACTGATAAGTCAGCACCTTCTCAAAATTATCCAAAAGCGTCAGTTCAGAGATAATCTGATCTATAGGTTTCGGATAAAGGGACATGTCAGGATTAAACAAAAAGGCCTCAAGGTCGAACCATAGATGACTTCCTGCCTGATCGCACAGAGATTGCAAGAGATCGGCAGCCTCTTTCCCTGTCAGATCATTTTCAGGCATTCTGGCAAAACCGAAAGGACAGAGTATATCCAGGTTTTGAAGCAGCAGAGGATAGACATCCAGACTTTTGGTAATATTCATGCTGTTGGTTGCCAGCATCAAAGGCTTGTCAGGGGCAAGAGTAGCACAATACTCTTTCATCTCCTTAAAGAAGTGAACAATTTCAGCCTTACGTCTCTGCATCACTTCAGGGTCAGGATCATATGTGGTTAGAGAACCGTCACACTCTTCAGATATGTAAAAGGCATAAAAAGACTTATGGTGTCCATACATTTCCCACAACTCCTTGGCGACAGCCTTGTGCCATTCCAAAGACATTGGAGAGAAATCGAACCATGCCCACATACCTACACCTACCATCACCTTCATATCCAACTCGTCCGCCTGAGACAAGATCGCTTCTACCGGATCCTCAGCACTGATATTATCCATTCGGGCAGGATACAGTTTTGAAGGATAAAAGGCTTTACCTCCATAGGTCTCAAGAGTCATATCGTGACGACCTACATACTCTTGATTTCTAAACACTTCCTGAATGACCACAGCATCCATTCTAATGCTATGCATGGCCCTGACGAGTTCCTTCCATTGGGAGTCACTCATCTTTGCTATATCCTTGTTCCAGTGAAGTCCTTCCTGCTCACTCCAGTGGTAAATTCCACACCAGGCCCCATCGATCTGCCTGTCAGTTCTAAGCTCGGAAGGTATGACTTTGAAGTTTTCCCGTTCAGTTTTAGTTAATTTACCGTTTTCCCATACTTTAAGTGTTATATGCTTGTCTCCACATAAATTCGCCGTCGGGAGACTGTATTTCAAGCAGTAATTATCGTACCCCCCCCCAGAATGAAATTGTTCTTCTCGAGAAGAGTCTGGTCATCCAACCATATTTCTACATCAAAGCTGGTCTGAGCCTTGGATTTATTAATAAAACCGGCTCTGATGTCAAGAGCAATCTGATCTGTCACCGTCCCGTAAGGCACAAGAGTTAGACCAGCATAATTGTCCGATTTGCAGGCCATGCAGCAGATCGAACTTATTAAAAGTGCAGTCAATGCTCGTTTATTCATAATTCATCGATTATTTGATTACATAATTTAGATGCCAAGACCAACATTCTCGGGATATGGAAAGGCCCTTTAAACAGATTTCCCTTCGCATCCTGAGCGACTGAACCGTCACGGTGCAGATATCCGAACCACTCCCTCCCCTGATTGTCTTTAAGATGCTTAAGAGCCCAATCATGAGCCTCTTTGTATATATCAAGATACTTGGTATCGTGAGTAGCTTTATAAGCATAGAGAGAGGCCAGGATTGTTTCACACTGCGGCCACCAGAATTTCATATCCTGGGAATAATCCTGAGGCGGAAAATTCTTGCAATCCCTGAAATTGATAATGCCTCCGAATTCCTTGTCCCAGCCCCATTCATACTGCCAGTCAAATATCTTCAGGCCAAGTTCCCTGTAATGTGCGTTCCCATAGACATCTGCGGCCTGCATCAGGAACCAGGCAGTCTCAATACCATGTCCTGGATTGATCGTCCTACCTTCACAGGTATCAATCAATTTTCCTTCAGGAGTGACCGTCTCGAGAATACATTTATATTCCGGATGAATGAAGTATTTTTCCAAAGCATCGATAGATTCCTGAATCTGAATATCCAATACAGGGTCATTAGAGATCTGCTTAAGCACGAGAGTCACATTGATAAGAATCATGGTTATCGAATGTCCCCTGGCCGCTTCCATACTCTTCGGTTCGAGAAATCCCGGAGTATTCAACATATACCTTATATGATTGAACATATCCAGAGCTTTTCCCGCATAGACTTCGTCTCCGCTTGCCTTTGCATATTCAGCCATGGCGATGGCAGCAAAACAATCCGAAAAGACATAACGCCGCTTGCGTAATGGCTTGCCTTCTGCAGTGACAGAAAAATAGAGCTGTCCAGTCTGAGGGTCTATACAATACTTTTCGATAAAATCTATACAGGACTTGGCTACAGAAAGCCATTCAGGATTCTTTTCGACATTGTTATAAGCATAGGAATATACATAAGCACACCTTCCCTGAAACCATACGGACTTGGTGCTGTCCATCAGATTTCCTTCCCTGTCGAGGCAAGTGAACATTCCTCCATTAATCCTGTCAAGGCCTTTTTCTGTCCAAAAAGCTAAGATGTTATCCCTAAGTTCTTTTCTATACCAATCTGCGTTATTTAGCAAAAGTGTTTTGTCAAATGTGGTCATCGTTTATTATAATTTATCCCTCAAAAGTATCAATTTAAAAAATAACTGCAAAATTTCTTTCATAAAAATCGAAATAAATATTTACATTTGTGAATTAAACCACTATTTGGAAAAGTAAATTGGATAATTAAATCTTTATTTTACAAAGATGCTTATTAATAACACTTTTGAGATGCTAGAACGTGCCGTTCTTGAGCAGATTATAGAAAAAGGACAGGTCACAATACCAGGAATAGCAGAAATCGTGGATCTTAGTACCACCACTGTAGCCAAATATTTCACTCAAATGGTGGAAGCTAAAAAACTTGAGGAAATTGGCAAAGAAAATGCCTCCAGAAAAGGACGTAGAGCTGTAGTGTATGGGATAAGCACTGATTCTCATTACTTTGTGGGAGTGGACATTAATAATGCCGGACTGGATGTGGGTGTGGTTGATTTCTCTGGCACTTTGATTGATTCGTATTCCTTCACTAATTTCCGTTTTGAGAACAGCCACGAAAACCTGAATGAGGTATGCGTGAAAGTTGACCAGTATATAGAAGGTCTGGATGCCCCTATCCGACAGAAAATTGTCTCATTGGGGCTTTCACTTGGAGGCAGGGTCGATTCCCGTAACGGGACCAGCGCTACCAAATATAATTTCGAGGAGATGCAGAAATCTTCATTGGCAAGCATTCTGTCCGAACATTTCGGCTTCCCTGTATTTATCGAAAACGACACCAAAGCCTTGACTTATGCCGACTATATAATATATAACAACACCAAACGCAATCTCCTCTTTGTCAATTTCAGCTGGGGAATAGGGCTGGGGATGATAATCAATGGTGAACTGTACTACGGGCGTCAGGGCTATTCCGGAGAACTGGGGCATATTCACTACTACGATAACAACATAGTCTGCCACTGTGGAAAGAAAGGCTGTATGGAGACTGAAGTCTCCGGACTCGCCATCCAGAGAAAACTCATCAAAAGAATAACTATGGGAGAGGACTCCATCTTGTCTCCAAAACTTCGCAGAGGAGAGAAGATTACAGAAGATGACATCCTATATGCCACGGGACAGGAAGACCCTCTATGTATAGAACTGGTGTCGGAGACCAGCAGGGAATTGGGAAAACAATTGGCAGGCATGATTAACCTGTTTAATCCGGATTGCATAGTCTTGGGAGGTAAATTCGCTAAAATATCTCCTGCGTATTTCCAACAACAAGTGGAAGTCGCTATAAAACAGAACTCTCTGAGACTTTTAAGTTACGATGTGCCTGTAACCGTTACCCGTTTGGGTCCGAATTCCGGAATAATAGCAGCCGGGATATGTGCCCGTAAAGGGGTCTTTTCATATTGACAAATCAAATATATTACTAATTTTGTAAACAAAACACACTACAGCTATGACTACAAGACGCTCTTTCATCAAAACCGTTGCGGCCACGACTGCCGCAGCAGCGGCGGCTCCCATATTGGAGAGTTGTTCCAATTCTGAACTTTTAGTAAACAAAGAAGCCGGGGAACTCATCGTCCCGAAGGGAAATGCGCTGAGGATTACAGGTACATTCCTGGATGAGATTTCTCACGACATTCCTCACCAGAACTGGGGGCCGAAAGAATGGGAAGCTGATTTTAAAAATATGAAGGCCATAGGTATAGACACCGTGATAATGATTCGAAGCGGTTATCGCAAATTCATCACCTGGCCGAGCAAATACCTTCTGGGCAAGGGCTGCTATATGCCTTCGCTGGACTTGCTGGAGCTGTTCCTGAGCTTGGCAGACAAGTACGGAATGAAGTTCTACTTCGGGCTTTACGACACCGGAAAGTATTGGGACACAGGCGATATGCGAGCAGAGATGGAAGCTAACAAATTCGTGATAGATGAAGTTTGGCAGAACTATGGGCATCACAAGAGTTTCCAGGGCTGGTACATCTCCACGGAGATATCCCGAGCTACGAAGGGAGCAGTGGAATGCTTCTACACTATGGGCAAGATGTGCAAGGACGTATCGGGAGGACTCCCTACCTTCATCTCGCCTTGGATAGACGGCAAAAAGGCTGTATCCGCAGCAGGTGGAAGTCTCTCGAAGGAGGAAGCAGTGAGCGTAGAGCAGCACGAGAGAGAATGGGATGAAATCTTCTCCGGAATCCACGAGGTAGTGGACGCCTGCGCCTTCCAGGACGGACATATAGACTACGACGAGCTCGACGCCTTCTTCTCCGTGAACAAGAAGCTCGCCGACCGTTACGGGATGCAGTGCTGGACCAATGCCGAGACCTTCGACCGCGACATGCCTATCAAATTCCTGCCTATCAAGTTCGACAAGCTGAGAATGAAACTCGAGGCTGCCCAACGCTGCGGTTACGACAAGGCCATCACCTTTGAATTCAGCCATTTCATGAGCCCTCAGAGTGCTTACCTGCAGGCCGGACACCTCTATAACAGATACAAGGATTATTTCAACATTAAATAAGATGACTCAAACGAACAAAACAAGCGGCTATGTGATATTCATGGCCATAGTGGCAGCTGTCGGAGGCATACTCTTCGGATACGACACTGCCGTAATCTCGGGAACCACCGAGATCGTAAAAGGGCAATTCGCCCTGAACGATTTCAAGGAAGGCTGGTATGTGGGCTGTGCCCTGATAGGTTCTATCGCAGGAGTACTGGTGGCAGGTTCCCTGAGCGATTATCTGGGACGCAAACTCACCATGCTCATCTCGGCAGCTCTTTTCAGTATATCTGCCATAGGCTGTGCCCTGTGTCCTGATTTCAATTCCCTGGTAGCCTTCCGTATCATCGGAGGAGTGGGAATCGGTATCGTATCCATAGTTTCCCCTATCTATATCTCTGAAGTATCGCCAGCGAAGATCCGTGGCACCCTGGTATCCCTTTACCAGCTGGCAGTAACGGTGGGTTTCCTGCTGGCTTACCTTATGAACTGGGTGATAGACAGCGGAATAGACCCAAGCATAGCTGCAAGTGCAGGAGAAATATCGCTCTGGGACAAGATGTTCCAGACCGAAGCCTGGAGGGGAATGCTCGGCACTGAGACCATCCCTGCCCTGCTTTTCTTCCTGATTATCTTCTTCATTCCTGAAAGCCCTAAGTGGTTGATAGTCAAGAACCAGATGAATAAGGCCAATCGTGTTCTCGCTAAGATCTACAAGAACCCTGACGACATCCGTGAAGAGATTCAGCTTACCCTCAGCTCCCTTCAGGGAGACAACAAGGGTTCCTGGAAAGACCTGCTCAAACCTGGCATTCTGGTAGCCGTTCTGGCCGGCAGCGCCATAGCCATTTTAGGCCAATTCATGGGCGTGAACGCCGTGCTCTACTACGGTCCTAAGATCTTCTCACAGGCCGGCTTTGACAATCCTATGTTCTCTACCGTACTGGTAGGAGTAGTTAATATGGTGACTACCATCCTGGCCGTCTTCATCATAGACAAGGTAGGACGCAAGAAACTTATCTACTGGGGTGTGAGCGGAATGATCATCTGCCTGGTAGCCATAGGCATCTACTTCGCTTTCGGAGAGAGCCTCGGCCTGGGCAACGGATTCATGCTCACCTTCTTCCTGGCTTATGTCTTCTGCTGCGCCATATCCATCTCCGCAGTGGTATTCGTACTGCTGAGCGAAATGTACCCTAACAGCGTCCGCGGCCGTGCCATGTCCATCGCCGGATTCGCCCTCTGGGTCGGCACTTATCTTATAGGCCAACTCACCCCTGTCCTTCTGGGATGGAGCCAGGCCGGCACCTTCTTCCTCTTCGCCCTGATGTGCATTCCTTACATGCTCATCATGTGGAAAGTCATCCCTGACACCACGGGAAAGACACTGGAGGAGATAGAGGATTATTGGCATAACTTCAAACGCAAAAAATGAACGATAGAATAGAAAGCATAGATGTATTGCGTGGCATCAGCATCTTCCTGATGGTGATGAGCGGCAACATCGCCTGGGGTGCGGGACTTCCGGCCTGGATGTTCCACTGCCAAGTTCCGCCTCCGGACTACATCTTCAACCCTGCCATCAAGGGTATCACCTGGGTCGATCTGGTCTTCCCGCTCTTCATCTTCACAATGGGCGCCTCCATGCCTTTTTCGCTCGGAGGCAAGCTCCGTCGGGGGCATTCTTTAGGCCAAGTTTCTCTCGAGATAGTAAAACGCTGGCTTACCCTGGCCGCCTTCGGCCTGGTGCTGGGTAACGCCGCCCTGATCAGTTCGAACAGCGAACCGCTGAAGATACTCGTGAGAGTGTGCATCTGGCTCGGACTCTTCCTGGCACTGTGGAGAGTGCCCCAGAAAGGCCGCATCAAAGGCTGGATGGTGAACTTGGCAGGTGTACTGGTCATTACAGCCCTGCTGATAGTGGAGAAATTTGCCTTCGGCGCGAAACTCTCCGTGCATAGCAATAACATTATAATAATGGTACTGTCCTTCCTGGCATTGGCAGGCTCCTTCATCTGGCTGATAAGCCGCGAAAAACTCTGGCTCAGAGCAGTGATACTCCTGGCAATCTGTGCGATTAAGGAAGTGACTTGGCATACAGAATGGCTGGACTTCCTCGCCATACCGAAAAGCCTCAACTGGCTGATTAACTGGAGTTACGCACAGTATCTGGTGATTACCATAATAGGTATGAGCGTGGGAGACATCCTCGCTAAGAGCAGAGCCGAGAAGAGACCTATGTGCGAGCAGCCGAAAAACGGCAAAGAGATATCCTGCGCCATCCTGGCCCTCGCCATGGTTCCTTTCATAGTGTGGGCTCTCTACAAACGCAAATGCTTCCTGGCCATGAATGTGACCGTAGTGGCAGGACTGATTCAGGTCTTCCTCTGCGGCAGGCAGAAAGACAGCGCGAACAGCCTGATTCAGAAGATGGGATATGTACTGCTGGCATTTGGCATAGCTTTTGACCCTATAGACGGCGGCATTACCAAGGACCACTGCAACCTCTCGTATATGCTGACCACCGGCGGACTCTCTTGTCTGCTGACCGGCTTCCTGCTTTGGGCGGAAACTCTTAGGAAGACCAAGAACAAGCCTTTGTGCACTCCGTTCTCCATGGTGGGACAGAACCCGATGGCAGCCTACACTATGCCAAGTATGATACTTAACCCTCTGTATTACATTACGGGGCTGGGCAGCATCGTGGACGGAGCCTGCAGCGGTAATCCTCTGATGGGCGTGTGCAGGGGACTTATCATCACGCTTGCGATGATGGGACTAACTTGCCTGCTTAGTAAAAAGAAAATATACTGGAGAAGTTGATTATGAAAAAGTATTTATTAACCATAGGTCTTGCCTGTCTGTGTCTGGTCTCCTTCGGAGCTAACAGACAGAAAAAGAATGTTCAGGATGAGAACATCATCAGCGGTTATGTACGGGACGATGCCGGAAAGGCCGTGAAAAATGTAGTAGTCTCTGACGGGGTTAGCGTTACCCTTACCGATGCCAAGGGCTACTTCCAGATGCCTTATGACAGGGCTTCGGGACGCTTCGTCTTCGTAAGCACGCCTGCAGGCTACAAGAACTCCTCTTTCAGGGGAGAGAACTGCTTCTATCAGGATCTGCTTCCGGAGAAGAAGAACTACGATTTCACCTTGGTGAAGAACCCTCTGGACGACAATCTCCATCACCCTATAGTCTTCGCAGACCCTCAGATATCTGACACCCTCGACTTGAAGCCTTTCGCCGAGAGGGTGGACGACATGAAGGAACATGTGGCAGGCTTCAAGGACAAGGAATACACTTTCGGCATCTGCCTGGGGGACATCGTGGGCTGGCAGCATCCTCTCTATCCCCGCATCAGCGGCAAACTGGAAGAAGTGGGCATAGACATCCGATATGTGATGGGCAACCACGACATGACCAATTGGGGCCGTTCTTTCGAGACTTCCTTCACGGAATATGAGAAATTCTTCGGCCCGGCTTACTATTCCTTCAATGTAGGCAAAGTCCACTATGTGGTTCTAGACGACAATTTCTATGTAGGCAGGGATTACTTCTACATAGGCTACCTGGACGAAGTTCAGCTCGCCTGGCTGGAAAAAGATCTCTCTTATGTTCCTAAGAATCACAAACTGGTGCTTTGCATGCACATTCCTACTACTTTGGGTAAAGAAGACAGGGACAGATTCAGATACGACATCATAGGCGACAACCTCTGTAACAAGCCTGCCTTCTACAGGATGATATCCGACTGGGATGCCCTCATCCTTTCCGGCCACATGCACACAAACACTAACTTCATCATAGGCGGGCCAAGAGGAGAAGAATCCCTGATGGAACATAATATAGGAGGTTTTTGCGGGACCTGGTGGTGCGGCAGCGTCTGCGTGGACGGCTGTCCTCCAGGATACAAGGTCTATACCTTCCGCGGAGACGAGGCGCAGTGGTATTACAAGGGCTGCGGATTCAGCCCTGACTATCAGGCCAAGTTATATCTGGACCACGAGGATTATCCGGACTTGGCAGTAGTGCACGTCTGGGACGTGGATCCGGCATGGAAGATAGAATATTGGGAAGACGGAAAGAAGATCTGCGACATGGAGAGATTCACCGGCAAGGACCCCGTAGCCAAAGCCGAGTTTGCAGACCCGAGTCAGCACAAGATTCCTTGGGTAGCCTGCTTCCCTACCACCAACCTCTTCAAGGCCCCGTATAATCCGGATGCCGACAAGCACTCTGTTATCATAACTGACAGATTCGGAAGGATTCATATCCTGGAGGATTAATGAAAAAATTTCTTCTCATATCGATGATTATTCTCTGCGCTGGAGTTTACGCTCCGGCGCAGGATTTCAATATGCAGGAGGAAGAGTATTATTTAGACGAATTGCCGCCTGCTTCCGTAAGCGGAAAGCGAAAGAAGAAGGTAAAAAAGTATGGCAAGGAGTGGAGAGAGAAATACAGACTGGTATATAATTTCAATAAAGTCTATCCCTATGCCCTGGTGGGAAGAAAGATGATGCAGCAGGTGGACAGCACCATAGAAGCAGACAATCTGGACAAGAGAAACAGGGACAAGTACATCAAGAATGTGGAAAAGGAGCTTTTTAGGCTCTTCGAAGAAGATATACGGCACACTACCGTAAGCCAGGGTTTTCTGCTGACCCGTCTGGTGGACAGGGAGTGCGGGATGACAGTGTATGACATAATCTATAACTATGAAGGCGGCCTTTCCGCCGGTTTCTGGAATCTGGTGGGTAAGATCTTCGACCAGGACCTGAAGGCGCACTATGATCCGGAAGGCAAAGATGCCCCTACGGAAGAACTAGTCAAGATCTGGGAAAGCGGAGAGAAGGAATGGGCTGATTTCTACTACCAGATATTCTGGGAAGAACCCCCTAAGACCGTTATCAAGACTGAACGATTAAGCACGAAATCCTTCATCAAGGATTAGTCAAGGCAGACCTATGGCATTCTCGTGCAAAAGTTTTAAATTTGCGGGTCAATTGAATAATTATTAATTTAAGTTAAGTGATATGAAGAAGACCTTAGCAATTTTGGCAGCCATTTGCCTTTTCGCTTCTTGTGCTAACAATGAAGCCGCCTTGGAGAAAAAGACCCAGGCATTTGAAACTCAAATACAGGAATTGGTTGAGTCTTATAACACTGTTGTCGCAGGCCTCAGGGACGACGAGACCCTGAGTGATGAGCAGAAGGCTGCAAAACATGAAGAAATATATGAGAGCACATCCGCAGAACTGGTGGACCTCTGTCTCAAGACCTTGAAAAAGAACAAGAACAACAGCCTTGGAGCCGAGGCTTTCAAGACTATCTATTACGAGCTCGAAGGCGAGCAGCTGAAGGAAGTGATTACCTGGCTTGGCCCTAAGATCAAAGAGGATGAGGATGTGCAGAAGATTCTGGAGGGCATAGCCGCTCTGGACAATACCTCCGAAGGCAAGATGTTCACCGATTTCGAGGTGAACGGAGTCAAGTTCTCTGATTACATCGGCAAAGGCAAATATGTCCTGGTAGATTTCTGGGCCAGCTGGTGCGGCCCTTGCAAGAGGGAAATTCCTACCATCGCCGAAGTTTACAAGAAATACGCCGGTGAGAATTTCGACGTTCTCAGCGTAGCCGTATGGGACAAGGTGGAAGACACCAAGGCTGCTGCGCAGGAGCACGGAGTAGTCTGGAATCAGATCGTAGATGCTCAGCGCATTCCTACCGACATCTACGGCATTCAGGGAATTCCACAGATAATGTTGTTCGGCCCTGACGGTACCATACTTAAGCGTGACCTTCGCGGAGAAGGCATTGAGGCTGCCGTAAAAGAAGCTCTCGGCTTATAGTAACTTGAAGCTTAAGGAGAAAATAGCATTGTTTCCACATTCCCCTGGGGTGTACAGGTATTACGACGCCTCAGGGGAAGTGATATATGTAGGCAAGGCCAAAGACCTGCATAAGAGGGTGGCTCAGTATTTCGTGCCTGCCGAGAGGTTGAATACGAAGACCAGGGTGCTGGTCAGCAAGATAGCCGACGCCCAATATTCCGTAGTGGACAGCGAAGCCGACGCCCTGCTGCTGGAGAATAATCTCATAAAGCAATACAAACCCAAATATAACATCCTGCTGAAAGACTCCAAGACCTATCCTTGGATCTGTGTTAGTTCGGAGATGTACCCAAGAATATATCTGACCCGTCGTGTAGAGAAAAACGGAGGCAGGTATTTCGGGCCATACAGCAGTGCCTACCACGCTAAAAAGCTTCTTGAATTCATCACTTCCCTCTACCCTATCCGCGCCTGCAGACTGAAGCTTAACTCTGCCGACATAGAGAAGAAGAAATACAGGCCCTGCCTGGACAGTCATATAGGCCGGTGCAGAGCTTGCTGCAGCGGAGCCATCTCTACTAAGGAATACGACAGTTTCATAGAGGAAAGCATTCAGATTCTGAAAGGAGAATGTGCCCCGCTTATAAAGGAATACAGGCAGAAGATGCTCCAGGCAGCCGAGGACCTGAATTTCGAAGCGGCTGAATATTACAAGTCCAGAGTGGAACTCCTGAGCGAACATTATTCCAAGAGTATAGTCAGCGGGGCTGCCGATACGAATGTGGATGTCTTCTCTCTGGTGACCGACTCTTCCATAGCTTTCTGTAACTTCCTTAGAATCAGAAACGGAGCCATAGTCCAAAGCCTGAACCTGGAGTTCCGTCTGGCTATAGAGGAAGACAGGGAGAGCATCTTGAGTTCTTTCATAGCGGAGATAGAGGAGCGTTTCGGTGCCCTTTCGAAAGAAGTCATAGTTCCTTTCCTTCCGGACGTGGAACTGCCCGATGTGGAATTCAAGATTCCGGCCCGTGGAGACAAACTCAGCCTCCTGGAGCTCAGCATGAAAAATGCTAAGGAGTTTCACTTCAACTCCCTGCGCCAGCTGGAGAAAACTGACCCCGAGGAATTCAAGAAAGAGGCTCTGGAGCAGCTCCAATGTGCCCTGGGGATGTCTGTTCTACCTCGGCATATAGAGTGCTTCGATAACTCTAACATCCAGGGAACCAATCCCGTAGCTTCCTGTGTGGTCTTTAGGGACGGGCTTCCTTCGAAGAAGGACTACCGTAAATTCAAGATCAAGACAGTGGTGGGGGCTAACGACTATGCTTCGATGAAAGAGGTGGTGGGAAGGCGTTACTCCCGTCTGATGCAGGAGGCTCCGGATGACCTGCCGCAGCTGGTCATCATAGATGGAGGCAAGGGTCAGCTTTCATACGCCTGGCAGGCGATAGAGGAAATTGGCCTGGAAGATAAGATAAAAATGGTGGGGCTGGCGAAAAGGATGGAGGAAATCGTGCTGCTGGACGACCCGTACCCCCTCTTTCTGGATCGCGATTCACAGGCTCTTAGGGTCGTCACGCACATAAGGGACGAAGCACACCGCTTCGGCATCACATTCCATCGGGACCTGAGGTCGAAGGCACAGCTGCGTTCTGCACTGACGCAGATTCAGGGCGTGGGCGAGCGGACGGCGCAGAGGCTTCTGATGCATTTCGGGAGCGTGGCCAGGATAGCTGGAGCAGAAGAGAGCGAAATCGCAGCTCTGGTCGGGCCGGCATTGGCATATAAAATCAAAAAAGAATTAAAGACAAATGATTGACGACAAGAAATTTAACAAGTATTTCGGGGCTTTTATAATGATAGGTATGACCATAGCGGTCTGTACCGTGACTGGTATAAAACTGGGCTCGGCATCGGCGGGAAAGGCTTTGCTGCTGCTCTCTGCCTTCGGATCCCTTATGGGCGTGGTGGGAACGGTGACCTCGGCGACCGGCCGCATCATCACCTTCCTTTTCGGCTTTTTCGACGTGTCGGTCTATGGCGTGGTATGTCTTATCAACTGGTATAACGGAGGAGCAGGCCTGGGGAATGGACTGTTACACCTCTTGTATTTCGTGCCGATGCAGTTTATCGGGCTACACCAGTGGAAAAAGCGTGAAAGTGCCCCAGGGCAAGTCCAGGCCAGGCGCTTTTCCGGGCATCAGTGGCTTCTGTGCATAGCCGTATTTGTAGTGCTGACTGTCGGCATCTACCTTCTGCTCTCCCATTTCGACAGAAGCGCCGCCAGCTCTTTCCTCAAGGTAGCGGTCATCCTGGACACTATCCCTGTAGTCTGCAACATTATAGGCCAATTCCTGATGTCCACCGCCTATATGGAACAATGGATCTTCTGGATAGCGGTAAACATAGCCTCCATCGCACTTTGGACTACATCTTATATCCAAAGCGGAGACTCCTTCACTCTGATATACATTATCAAATACATTTTCTATCTGCTGAATTGCTGCAACGGACTTCGTATCTGGTATAATCTGAGCGACCCGAAAAAACAGGCTATTTTGAAGAATGAAAAATAATGATTACCTTTGTGAATTCGCGTGAAGTCAAATTATAATAGTATAAACTTAAATTTTAACAAAAATGGAGTACGCAGAAATCCTAAAGAAAGTACAGGACATCATCGTGGACAAACTCGGTGTTGAGCCTTCAGTAGTAACAGAAAACGCTAGCTTTACAAGCGACCTTGGCGCTGATTCCCTCGATACAGTAGAGCTTCTTATGGAGTTCGAGAAAGTATTCGGAATCAAGATTCCAGATGAGGAGACCGCTAACATCTCTACCGTAAAGGACGCTGTTGAGAAAGTAGCTGAGAAA
The DNA here is from genome assembly GCA_051870275.1 of Candidatus Cryptobacteroides sp. Lineage (GTDB taxonomy): Bacteria > Bacteroidota > Bacteroidia > Bacteroidales > UBA932 > Cryptobacteroides. The sequence goes on along the minus strand of JBJEBS010000049.1, from coordinate 9,400 downwards.
ATCGCTTAATTTTTTCAACAAGATATTTGAAAAGCCGACTCTTTCGAGCCGGCTTTTTCCTATTCCTTAGGGAGGGAGAATACCAGTTTCAATTCAGGATGTCTTTCCGGATCGTCCGGCCCGCAGAGTGTAGCCCTGAAATATGAATCCTTGTCCAGTTCGTAACTGTTACTGGTAGTGGTGCCACTCCCGCTCATATACATGGCCATAAGCATATAGCTGTAATAGTTACTGTAATAACTGCTGCTGCCATAGCTGTAATCGCCGTACATGCTGTTATAGTAATTCTGGTATGCCAAATACTGGAGATACTCGCTCATGTCGCTGGAAGATGAAGAGCTCGAAGATGAGGTCGTAGTCTCCTGAATACTCATAAGGAGCATCCAGATGTCATAGTTGCCGGTATTGAAACCTTCATCGTCCTCGTCCTTCAGGATCACCTGCTGCAAGTGATATGTGATATCAGGAGAATAGATGCAGGTGCTGCGGTTAATGTCTCCCTTGTTCTCATTCTCCATGCTGGAATCTGTCAAGCCCATGAAAGTGGAGGTAGTATCTGTCCAGATTCGACAGGTAGGACTCAGGCGAGGAGGAAAAAGATTATCCATATCCTTATAATATGTATCCATATCGAAAGGCAGGACTATGCTGGCCTTGTTAATGCAGACCTTGTCATAATCAGAAGCCGGACGGCCGTGGGCCATGAGGGTATCCTGAATAGTTCTGATACTGAGTTCCCTGAGCTGACGGGCACTGATTACAGGTTTGATTCCGCCACCGCCCTCGACATATATCTTGTCAGTAGCCTTGCCGCTAAGATGTCTGCTCTCATGAGTGCTGAGATTTATGGCATACTGAGGGAAAGTGCCGTTAGAGTATTCAGTAATGAGAGTGTCGAGCTGAGTGAAATCCAAGGCTCCGTAATAGAAGAAGAAGGTAGTATCCACAGGTCCCTTCTCTTCATCGAAGATGGAATTGATGCTCAATTCCCCGAAGTTGCTTTCCAGATAATAAGACGAACTGTTATAATTCATCTGCACATCGAAAGAATTGATTCTGCCACCTATTCCGGCAGGGCTGTCGGTATAGATATAAATCCCAGGAAACTTTTCAAAGAAAGTATCTATCTCTTTGGAAAGAACCAGACCATTGGTCTCATTAAGAAGTTTCCATGCGAAATCATCAGTGAAATTCAATGTCAGGTCACTCTTTCCGTCGATTACCGGAGTGCCTTTTACCACTGATTCATTCTTATGCTTAACAAGTCCGGCGCAATCATTCAGGTCAGTAAGTTCCCTGATAGGTATCCCGCTCTCAAGCTCATTCACATAGACTCTTTGGAGAATTCTCTCGTTCCCTTCCACTGACACAGAGGTGGTATCAAAGGCAGCTGTCATAGTGAAATAATTGACTTTCTGCACATTACCGAAATTCAAAGTATCATAGAGCGGAACTAGCGTAAGAGCGCATTCCCTGGTGCTCAAGCCATAAACTTCATCCCTGATGGCACCGATAGTAATTTTGGAATTGGAATAAGCGGAAAGGCTGTCAGTCATCCTCATCTCTATCTCCTCGATAGGCATAGAAGCAGCAAACACGTCGTACTTGTCTCTGTCAGGCAGAAGGTTCTCTCCCAACTGGGTGCTGGTCTCTATGCAAGAGAGGCAGCTCATCAGGACTGCCCCTACAAATATGGCCTTAGAAAAGTTCATTCTTAAAACTGATCGTAAAATGCGTTATATTCGTCGATGTAACTTCCGTCAGCTATGCTCTTGGCCTTGGACTTAAGAACAGGCAGACCACGATCCCTGCAGTAACTTACAAGTGAACTCGGAATGCTGTCACCAGCCAGAATGATACCGTCGGCGAATTTCGCGGCAGTTTTCGCAAGATTTATGCCAGAAGGATCCTTCAAAAGTTCCAGATCTTTCTCACTCACTGCCCCGAAACGAGCTTTCTCCAGGAAATCCTTAGAGAAGTTCTCATTAGGCAGATTATCGTAGAAAGAGAGGACCACCTTGCTGTTAGAGAAGATAGGATCGTCCTTGTATGCCTTTTTCAGATATACTGGCAAAAGGTGGGAAATCCAGCCGTGACAGTGTATCACATCAGGAGCCCATCTCAATTTTTTAACCGTCTCCAGCACGCCACGCGCGAAGAAAATAGCTCTTTCATCATTATCCTCAAAGAAGACCCCAGCCTCATCCCTCTCCAACTGCTTTCTCTTGAAATAATCCTCATTGTCAATAAAATAAACCTGAGTCCTGGCAGCGGCGATAGAGGCGACCTTGATAATCAAAGGTCTGTCCACATCACTGATAATCAGATTCATACCGGAGAGTCTTATGACTTCGTGCAGCTGATTCTTCCTTTCGTTAATGCACCCGTATCGAGGCATGAAAGCCCGAATCTCCCTCTTTTTTTCCTGTGTGCCCTGAGGCAGGTAGCGACCTATGGTCGCGATTTCGCTTTCCGGCAGATAAGGATATATCTCGGAACAAACGAAAAGCACTTTTTTGTTAGAATTCTCCATCAAGGCCAAAGATACGAATTTTTTTCCTAAATTCGCCATTTGAAATGAGGCGGAAAAGAAATAAAATACTGAAAAAGAGAATAGCCGGAGCGTCAGCGTCTTCCGTAATCAGCATCAGTCTCGTGTTGCTGCTGGTCGGAGTGGCGGCCATATTGGCCTTGAATGCCAGCTCAATTGAGAATTATTTCAAGGAGAACATCCAGGTCACAGCCTTTCTGCACCAGGGAACTTCCGAGGCCAAAGCCCTGAAACTTCAGAAAACACTGGAATCGGAGCCCTTCGTGAAAAGCACCCGCTATGTCAGCGTGGAAGAAGGGACCAGAGAACTGGTAGATATGTTAGGAGAGGATTTTACCGATGTGTTCGTCAACTCCCCCATTCCCAGCGCCATAGAGATTCTTCTGCACTCCGAATACTTTCAGGCAGATTCTCTGGACTACGTCCTGAACAAACTGGTGGAGTATCCGCTGATAGAATCTGCCACCACCCAAGCCACTATGGTGGATTCCATAGGAGAGGTTATGACTCAGGTGGGGCTCGTACTCTCTTTGGTAGTAATTCTGCTCGCCTTCATCTCCATAGTCCTCATCTCGAACCTCATACGACTTAACATCTACTCTTCCCGATTCAGCATTCATACCATGCAGCTGGTAGGTGCATCCAATGGTTTCATCGCCAGACCTTTCATGAAGAGATCAGCCCTGCTGGGCGCTCTCTCCGGTCTGCTGTCCTGTCTGATAATAGCAGCATTGTTCTATTACATTCACAGCATCTTCCCACAGATATTCGAACTCTTCCAGATGGATATACTTCTGGAAGTAGCCTTGGGACTGATACTTCTTGGAATCATCATCTGCCTGCTGTGCACCAGAATAGTATTGGGCAAAGTAGTCAAACTCGATAAAGACGAATTATATGGATAACAAGATGCCTTTAGACAAGAAAGGCCTGTATATCATCCTTGCAGGCTTGGGCTTGATGTTGCTGGGCTTCATTCTGCTCAGCGGAGGAGGGGTAAAGGACCCTCAGGTATTCAATTACGACATGTTTGATTTCCGCCGCCTGGTGCTCGCACCCATAGTTCTTGTAGCTGGAATAGTGTGCATAGTGGTGGCATTGATTAGAAAAGCTAAATAATTATGACTTGGTGGCAATCCATTATCTTAGGTTTGGTGCAGGGCCTTACGGAATTCCTGCCGGTTAGCAGCAGCGGTCACCTGGCGATATTCAAAGACCTCTTGGGGGTGGAAGCCAGTTCCGACCTGGTCTTCGAAGTGGCAGTACACGCCGCGACAGTATTGGCCACTATCCTGGTGTTCAGAAAGCAGATAGCAGCCCTGTTCAAAGGTCTTTTCCGCTTCAAATATAACGATGAGACCGATTATGTTCTGAAGATATTGGTATCTCTGATTCCTATCCTGATAGTGGGATTCTTCTTTAAAGACCAGGTGGAAAGCCTGTTCTCTTCCCTCTATGTAGTAGGTGTGGCCCTGCTTGTAACAGCTGCCCTGCTCTTCTTCTCTGACAAGATGGGAGAGAAGATAGCCCAGAACAACAAAGCCCAGCGAAACGGCATCTCTTACCTCCAGGCTTTCATCATAGGTTTGGGTCAGGCCGTAGCCGTAACTCCTGGATTATCCCGTAGCGGAACCACCATCTCCACCGGACTTCTGGTAGGCGTAAAACGCGATGTGGTAGCCCAGTTCTCCTTCCTGATGGTAATCATCCCTATTCTGGGAGAAGCGTTCCTGGATATAGTAGGAGGAGATTTTGTCACTGCGTCAGTCTCAGTGCTGCCTCTTGTATTAGGCTTCCTATCAGCCTTCCTTTCAGGGCTTTTCGCCTGCAAACTGATGATTGCCCTAGTAAAGAAAGCCAAACTCAGATGGTTTGCCCTCTACTGCCTGGTCGTAGGTATGGCGGTAATCATCGCTAAAGCTTTAATTTGATAAACATAGAGAGAAATGTACGTGGGTAACAGTTTTGCAAGCCGCACAAATCTCTTGATATTATACAATTAGTTACTAGCGAAACTAAGTTATAGGTAAATTATTCTTGCGAAACTTGAGTGATGAATTATTTTGTATCGGATGTTCATCTCGGGCTGAAGGGGACGAATCCTCAGGAAAGAGAGCAGAGATTTGTAAATTGGCTTAAGGAAACAGCCTTCGAAAAAGGCGACAGGCTTTTCCTGCTTGGGGATATATGGGATTTCTGGTACGAATACAAAGACGTCATCCCCAAGGAAGGAATTCGGGTCGTAGCCCAGCTCATAGACCTCATGGACAAGGGAGTAGAGGTGTATTTCTTCCCTGGGAACCACGACATCTGGTGCTATCATTTCTTCGAAGACATAGGCATCAAGGTCATCAGGAAGCAGCCTGCCATATTTGAGCTCGACGGACACAAAGTCCTGCTTGCCCACGGGGACGGTGTAGGCGGAGCCAAACGCTCCTACCGGCTGATGCTGCGTATTTTCCACTCTCCTGTATGCCAATTCCTTTTCTCTCTTCTGCATCCTCGACTAGCCTTCTCCATCGCCACCAGGTGGTCCAAATCGAACCGCTATAGCCATCGCGAATATCACTGGGCCGGCAAGGATGAAAGGCTTTACAAGTATTCCGAGGCACAGTCCCCCGACATAGAATACTTCATCTTCGGACACTATCACTGCGAAGTTAGCGAGACCCTTCCATCAGGTGCCCGACTTATCATTCTGAAAGACTGGCTCTCCGGAGGCACTCCCCACCTGGAACTGGAATTCTGACAGAATATCGTTTCCACTAAGAAAAAAACAGCCGGCCTTGTGGAAGGTCGGCTGAATTATCATTAAGTCGAGCAACTATTTGTTATCTCTGCGTGAGCGACGGTCACCGCGACGGCCACCGCGATCTGAACGACCACCCTGGCGTCCGGCACCTGCAGCCTGAGAATTGGCAGCTGCGAGAGCGGCAGGAGTAAGATCCTGCTTGCCATACTTCTCACCATTGCAGATCCAAACCTTGATACCGAGAGCTCCCACCTTGGTGTTAGCTACTGCGAGTGCATAGTCGATATCGGCACGGAATGTATGAAGAGGTGTACGACCTTCCTTGAACATCTCACTGCGAGCCATCTCAGCACCGCCTACACGGCCACTGATCTGAACCTTGATACCTTCTGCACCTACGCGCATGGTATTAGCCACAGCCATCTTGATAGCTCTACGATAGCTTACACGACCCTCGATCTGACGAGCGATAGAGTCAGCTACGATGTGAGCATCTACCTCAGGCTTCTTAACCTCGAAGATGTTAATCTGAACATCCTTCTTGGTTACCTTCTTGAGCTCTTCCTTAAGCTTGTCAACCTCGGTGCCACCCTTTCCGATAATGAAACCAGGACGGGCTGCATAGATGGTTACAGTGATAAGCTTGAGAGTTCTCTCGATGATGATCTTGGAAAGGCTGGCCTTGGCAAGACGGTTGTTAAGATACTTGCGGATCTCGAAGTCTTCCGCAATCTTTTCTGCATAGTTTCCACCACACCAGTTAGAGTCCCAACCACGTGTGATACCGATTCGGTTGCTGATAGGATTTGTTTTCTGTCCCATATTATTTGTTCTCTACTGGTTGTTTAACATCAAGAACGATAGTAACGTGGTTAGAACGTTTGCGGATGCGACCGGCTCTACCCTGAGGGCAAGGACGGATACGCTTGAGCGTACGACCTGGATCGACCATGATGGTCTTCACGATAACGTTACCATTGTCCAATTCTTTTGAATTCTCTGGGTTTTTAGCCTCCCAGTTGGTGATGGCACTCTTGAGGAGAACTGCGAGACGACCTGCAGCCTCTCTCTTGGAGAATTTAAGCAAGTCAAGTGCGCGGTTTACCTCAACCCCTCTGATGGTGTCTGCAACAAGACGCATCTTGCGAGGAGATGTAGGCGCATCGTTAAGCTTTGCTACTGCTGTGGCTTTCTTCTGCTCCTTGAGCCTTTCAGCCATAAGTCTTTTACGTGATCCCATTTCTATTCTCCTTATTTCTTGTTGTTACCAGAGTGACCTCTGAATGTACGGGTAGGAGCGAACTCTCCGAGTTTGTGACCTACCATCTGCTCAGTTACATATACCGGAATAAACTTGTTTCCGTTATGAACTGCAATTGTGTGTCCGATGAAGTCAGGGGAAATCATGCTGGCACGAGACCATGTCTTGACCACCTCTTTTTTCTTGCTACCATCATTCATAGCAAGAACCTTCTTTTCCAATGCTTCTTGGATATATGGACCTTTTCTTAATGAACGACTCATAATCTCTAAAGTTTAATTCCGATTATTTCTTTCTTCTTTCAATAATGAACTTGTTTGAAGCAGCCTTAGGATTACGTGTCTTGTATCCCTTAGCTGGCAAGCCCTTGCGTGAACGTGGGTGTCCACCGGATGCACGTCCTTCACCACCTCCCATAGGGTGATCGTGAGGGTTCATAACAACACCACGGTTGTGTGGACGACGGCCCAGCCATCTGCTGCGGCCAGCCTTGCCGTATGACTCCAAATTGTGATCGCCGTTGGATACGACACCCACTGTAGCGCGGCAGCTTACGAGCACCATACGGGTCTCACCTGAAGGCAGGCGGAGAACAGCGTGGTTGCCCTCGCGGGCTGCGAGCTGAGCGAAAGTACCTGCGGATCGGGCCATTGCGGCGCCCTGACCAGGACGAAGCTCGATAGCGTGAATCATAGTACCAACCGGAATCTCACTAAGAGGGAGAGTGTTACCGACCTCAGGAGCAACTCCGCTTCCGGATTCTACCTTCTGGCCTACCTTAAGTCCGGCAGGAGCGAGGATATATCTCTTCTCGCCGTCCTCATACTGTACGAGTGCGATACGGGCACTGCGGTTAGGGTCGTACTCGATGGTAAGAACCTCTGCAGGCACGTTATCCTTATTACGCAGGAAGTCGATGATACGATACATTCTCTTGTGACCGCCACCGATGTAGCGCATGGTCATCTGACCTGTATTGTTACGACCGCCAGTCCTCTTAAGAGGAGCCAACAATGATTTCTGAGGCTTGTTAGTAGTGATCTCGTCGAATGCACTGATAGCCTTGTTCCTCTGACCAGGGGTCGTTGGTTTGAATTTCTTGATTGCCATTGTCTATTCCTCCTAGATGTTAGCGTAAAAATCTATCTTGTCATCACCGGCAAGAGTGACATAAGCCTTCTTGTAGTGATTCATGCGGCCACGGAGAAGACCAGCCTTGGTGTAACGCTGCTTTCTCTTGCCGTGATAGTTAACTGTATTAACGTCAGCCACTGAAACGCCGTAGGCCTTCTCGACTGCGTCCTTGATCTGAAGCTTGTTCGCCTTGCGGTCAACCACAAAGCCGTAACGGTTCAACTTTTCGCCCTGATCCGTCAGCTTCTCTGTAACGATTGGCTTAATTAAAATTCCCATCTCTTAGTCTGTTTTATTTAACCCTCTCGGCAAGAATGTCCTGAACGCCGTCCACGAGCACGAGAGAATTGGCATTCATAATCGTGTAAGTGTTAATCTCGTCCACAGTGATGACATTCACATTAGGAAGGTTACGGGATGAAAGGAAAATGTTAGTAGAATTTGAAGGAAGGACGAAGAGCACCTTGCGGTCACCAGCCTTGATATTGGCAAGAATCTGGATGAACTCTTTAGTCTTAGGAGCTTCCATCGTGAATGGCTCTACAAAGGTAATGGCGTTCTCTGCTGCCTTATAAGAAAGGGCTGAGCAACGGGCCAATGACTTCACCTTCTTGTTAAGCTTGTGCCAGTAGCAGCGTGGCTTTGGTCCATGAATGGTACCACCACCTACGAAGATACCGGATTTGAGTGAACCGTGACGTGCACCGCCGCCGCCTTTCTGACGGCCAAGTTTCTTAGTGCTGTGAGCATTCTCACTGCGGTCCTTGGTCTTAGCTGTACCCTGACGCTGATTAGCGAGGTACTGTACTACATCGAGGTAGATAGCGTGGTCATTCGGAGTGATACCGAATACCCTCTCATCGAGAGTTACCTGCTTTCCGGAATTTGTTCCGTCAATTTTGTAAACTGAAAGTTCCATACTCTTAAGCCTCCACAATTACATAAGAACCCTTGGCTCCCGGAACGGAACCCTTAACAACGATAAGATTGCTCTCTGGAATGAGTTTAAGGACCTGAAGGTTCTCAACTTTAACTCTGTCACAGCCCATATGACCTGCCATACGCATTCCTGGGAATACGCGAGAAGGCCAAGATGATGCTCCCATAGATCCAGGGTGACGAAGACGGTTGTGCTGACCGTGGGTCTGTCCGCCTACTCCGGCAAATCCGTGACGCTTAACTACGCCCTGGAAGCCTTTACCCTTGGAAGTACCGACGACATCTACGAACTTAACATTCTCAAACACGTCTGAGAATGCCACGGTGTCGCCGAGTTTCAGCTCTCCTGCGAAATCGTCCTTAAACTCGACGAGTTTACGCTTAGGAGTGGTTCCTGCCTTTTTGAAGTGCCCCTGGAGAGGCGCGCTGGTGTGCTTTTCTGTGGTTTCGTCATAGGCAAGCTGTACAGCGGCATAACCATCTTTTTCTACTGTACGGAGCTGCGTAACAACGCACGGACCAGCCTCGATAACGGTGCATGGAATATTCTTTCCATCGGCACCGAAAACGGAAGTCATTCCGATTTTCTTTCCAATTAATCCAGGCATTGGTTTGATAATTAATTGTTTATAATAATAAAATTAAATCTGTCCCTTTTTAAGGGGCTGCAAATTTAACAAAATTTTCCCAAAATCCAAACTTTAACTATATGTAACTACTCAGGTACCCCTATCCTGACTGTTAACCGAAGGTGGCGCGGGGC
>JBJEBS010000048.1:0-11046 GCA_051870275.1 Candidatus Cryptobacteroides sp. | reverse complement strand
ATTGTTTAACTTTACACCTGATGGTGCTGTTGCACTGTCAAATTGAATTCGGCCAATTTAATTTCTGATGAAGACGATGATATCTTAGAAGAACAATATAACAATATGAGTTCTTCTGGCTATATTGGAGCTATTTCTGAAGATAAAATGATAGGTAATATATGTAACAATTATGCAACTTTTGAAATATTGTCATCAACGAGCAAATATGATGATTCTAGCACAAGCGAGGTATCCGATAGTCCTTCATATCATTGGGCAATAACCGATCAGATTAAATCTAAACTATCGACATTATGGAATCAAGACACCCCTTTTAATAATTTATGTCCATATGTTGGAATTCTTAAAAAAGAACAGGCCCCAGCAGGTTGTGTCCCTATTGCATTAGGGCAAATAATCGCCTATAACGAATACCCTGAATTAGTATGTGACACCTCTATTATTGATTGGAAATTAATCAAAACAATCCGAGATACTAACAATGTATATTCATTAGGCAATCGGGAAGCAAGGCAAATGGCACAAGACTTTATTTTCAACATATCTGCAGAAGACATGTGCTCCGTTATATATGGAAAATTATTTGGAATGACTTTTGGGTTTGCTCTACCAACTGGAGCTCGTAATTGTCTTGAAGTTTTGGGATACCAAAATGTTAATTTACAATGGGGGTATGATGAAAATATTGTTATTGATGCACTAAATAACGATTGTCCCGTATTTATATCTGCAATAGCTGGTCTTGTATCAGGACATGCATGGGTAATAGATGGATACATTACAAGAAAATACATTTCTGAATCAGGAGAAATAAAAAAACAACAACACCTTATGCATTGTAATTGGGGATGGACAGGGCACAATAATGGGTACTTCGCTTCTGGAGTTTTCGAAACCGGTAACCCTATAATCTCTGATGGACGAGGAAACACTATGGATGAAAAGTATTGGTACGCATTTAATACTATCACATATGATAAACCATAATTATAGAGTAGCATTAGTAGCAGCGAGTATTATCTTGACTGCATGTGATTTAATACCTAAAAAACGATGTCAACATTTCGTCGAGGAATATGTCTATATGGAAGACATCACTCTTTCGTATAATAGCTTAGGAAAAGAAGAAATAAGCATTAATCCATTTTGGGGACATAATGCGGATAAATCGTGCTCTTTTATGTCAACGGGTGAGCCATACAATCATTATTTTAGCTTATGCGAAAAGCATAATGACTTGTCATATCCTCATATGTCATCCGTGGTAAATGGCTTCAATACAAGTTATACTCAATGCGATTTCAAAAGTATTAATATTATTTCAAATCACGATTATGACCAGGAGCATCCTAAAGGAAAAAGTTTAAATGACATAATACGATTTATGGCCTTTTCTCCAAATCCTTTCATTCAAAGCGGATATTCTAATACTTATAACTATCACGGTGATAATAATATATCTGATACATTTAGAGAGATTATGAGGCTTCAATTTCTTGAAAGCGACCCTATCTTTAAAAATAACTCCCCATATCACCCCATAGACAAGTTCGTCGACGAACTCACAGAAGATGACATGGTATTACTTGGATATAAAAATCCCTCCCCACTGTGTTATCTTACTTTTGAAAAGAAGCCTATTAATATTACAACTCACCATATCATAACGATTATCCTTACGGCAGACGAGGAAAGGACATTCTCAAAAAGCATAGAAATTACATTTCAACCTTAATAATGTCAGGAATGATTAAAAAAATTACTGCAAGCATATTTACTAAGCTACCGGCAAAAAATGATTGGAGAAATACTTAAAAACATATTGATAGTGGGAGCTGGCAGTTTCGTAGGTGGAGCTGGCAGATATCTTATCTCCATACTAATGAAACCTGTGAGCAAGGGTTTTCCCTGGGGAACACTGATGGTCAATATCCTGGGCTGTTTTCTGATAGGGCTGCTCTGGGGCTACTTCAGCAAGAACGCTAATGAAGGGAGCAACTGGGCCCTGTTTCTATCAGTGGGGATCTGCGGAGGATTCACCACCTTCTCTACTTTCTCAAAAGAAGCCCTGCTAATGTTCCAGACCGGCAATATCTGGAGTTCCCTCGCCTATATCGCCGCAAGCCTTCTGGCCGGCATCAGTCTCTGCGCCCTCGGCTACAGCCTTATGCGCTGACAAGCAGTCAGAGACTGCTCCGCTGGCTAATTAATTTACGCCACAAAAATAGTCACAGTCAGAACAAAAAACAAACAAATATATTGTTTTCTGTTCAATTTGGCACTATTTCAATGCATGCTCCCCGCAATTGGCTATTCGAGGGTGAATTCGACCTCGACATCACCGAAGCGGCCGTGGACTACGTCCTCGGACTGGAAGAAGTTGGCGGAAAGCTGTCCTCTCCAGACGATGTCGTCATTCTCTTTATATGGAATATCGACATCGAAACCATAGCTCTTGGATTTGATCTTTACGGTGGCCGAGCACTTCCAGCTGGTCTGAGTTCCGCCATCATCCTCAGTTATCAAAAAGGCGAGATTATCTAACTGATTGGTAAAGTTGGTCAGTATGATGGCATCGTACTCCCGCTTCACATTCAGATATTTTCTCTTGACTACCAGCATGAAGTCTGTCACACTTGGAGAGTACAGTTTCAACTCCGCTTCTGTACTGGCGCTGAAGCCGTTAACACTTCCGCACTTTATAAAGAACTCTGAGCCGCCCTGAAACCAAGTGTCATAATTTCTGAGCATCGTGAAACTTTTCAACTTCAATATCCTGTTCATCGCCTTGGTTCCACCTCCTGTTTCCGCCACCTCACCAGTTACCCTTTCATTCTCTCCAAAAACGGCTCCCGCGGAGCGGGCCTCTGGAGTAAAAATCGGGATAGGCGTGCTCTCCGCATCTCTGTTATTATTAATGACCCAGACGGCAGTCTTAAGTGCCACAGATTCATCTACATAGACCGAATCCACTACCAGTTTCCCTAATCTGTCATAACTCAATTTATAGCCGTAATTATACTCCGACCCATAGCCAGGATCGAAAGTAATAATAGGCATAGTCTCTTTATCCCAATCCTCTGAATACGGCCAATATATCTGAAGGTCAGATTCTTCCAACTCTTTCAGGAAAGCATCCGCATCCATAATTCCAGCCTTGGTCCCATTCTGGGAATGAAGGTATTCACTTAGCAAATCCCTCAATGGTCTCAAATACTGGGAAGCCTTGGTCTGAGACTCTCCTATCCCGCTACCTGGCGAAGTTAAGAGCTTCTTCATCGTATATTCCTCATCGTAACCATTCTCCGAAGAGGAACTGACAGCATCATAGACCTCCTGCAATTGAGGAGTTTCCAGCGGTAATGCAGCAAAAATCCGAGCCACTTGATCCAGGCCGAAACTGAGTGTTTCCGTCACATTATCTGGATCGTCAGGTAGCAAGTAGTCAGAATGTGACCCGGACCTGCTGCATGAAATAAGGACAAACATACCTAAAGCGGTAATCCCAAAAAAGAAGCTTTTCATAGTTTCCTAATATTTATGCGTTTCTGAATGCAAAGTGACACAAAAAAAAGCGTGTAAAAAAACGTTTTACACACTAAGTTCTAATCTAACTGATTATTAATTACTTAGAAAGCCACAAAACGGCATTTGCCCCCCAAGTCGCGAACGAGCACAGGGCTTTTTCCGCCTTCTTTTTCGAAAAGAAGAGCAGTCTCATCAGCCAAAAGCTCATTACACTCGACCATTCCGACCCCGCCGTCGGTCATCAGAAAGCTACAGGCTCGGGCGATGGCCCTATAGAAAAGCAGCGGGTCCTCATCCTTCACAAATAGGGCCATCGCCGGCTCATAATCCAAGACATTGGCCCGCATCTGAGGCTTCTCACTCTCCATAATATAAGGAGGATTGCTCAGTATCATATCAAAGCAGCCCAGACTCCGCAGAAAAGCCTCGTCGAGCACGTCGCCCAACACAAAATCCACCGAAGGCGAAGAGAATTGGCCTTTAGCACGAGCGAGGGCCGCTGGGCTCAAATCGACCGCACATACCTGAAGGTCAGGCCTTTCCAGCGCTATACTCCAAGCTATGGCCCCACTGCCCGTACACAGGTCCAGCACTCTTCCCCCCTGACTGATATTCTGTGCCAATGCCCATTCCACCATGCTTTCGGTCTCAGGACGGGGTATGAGCACCTCCGGACCGACCCTGAAACGCCGCCCGTAGAACTCTGCGTAGCCCAGAACATACTGCAAGGGTTCAGCCGCCTGCAGCCTTTGCAACTCCTGGGGAAAGCCCTCCCCTATCTCCATATCCATCCTCAAGGCCAATTCCCAATTCTTCAGGCCAAGCCTCTCGCAGGCTAAGATATTGATGATATTGCGAGCCTCGGAGGCCGGATAAAGCTCCCTGAGACTCGCTGTGCCCTGCTCTATGAACTGCTTAAGAATCAACGATTATTAGCAAAAATATTTCCGCCGAAATCTGTCACCTTGAAAGACTCCTCGCGACTTCTGTCGAAAGCCCTGGAGATGAGCCTGTCCAGAACCTCAGGGAAAGGAATTCCGGTATAATCCCAGAGATAAGATGAAAGAGAACCTGGAATAGTATTGATCTCATTCACATATACCCTGCCGTCTTCCTCGTCTATCATCAGATCCACCCTGGCCAAGCCCTCGCAGGCAAGGGTCTTGAAAGTACGGACTGCATAGTCTTTCACCAGAGAAGTCGTATCCTCGGATATCTTGGCAGGAAGCTCCCTTTTGAGAGAACTCATACCCTTGGAACCGGCTGCGCCTTTGGCGCCGACAGCTGCCTTGGCCCCGAGCTTTCCTCCCTTGGAACCACCGCTCTGATATTTGTCCGAATAACTTAGAATCTCCCCGCTACGAAGAGGCACCTCGCAGACAGAAGGCTCACAGTCATAGTAATCTCCCATAACAGAACAGTTTACCTCCTTGAGTTTGGAGAGCATCCTCTCCACGATAATCCTGGTGGTGAACTGGGCGGCATTGTCTATGGCATCTTCCAGCTCCTGAGAATTATGAGCAGGAGAAATCCCGACACTCGAGCCGGAATTGGCTGGTTTCACTATCACAGGATAGCTAAGCTGCTTCTCCACCTTCTCGATTACTGCCTTGTGGCTCTCATCCCACTCCTTATCGCTAAACCAGCAGAAATCTACCACAGATATCCCGCTGTCTCGAAGAATCTGTTTCATCGCTATCTTGTCCATACCATTGGCCGAAGCGAAGGTGTTACAGCCCACATAAGGGATTCCGATTACCTCGAGGACTCCCTGCAGGGTTCCGTCCTCACAGTTCGTGCCGTGAAGGGTAGGCAGTATGCAGTCCAGTTGGACAAGAGACTTGGCCTTTCCGAATAGAGAATCGGAATAAAGATTATGATCCCCGTAGATAGATTTGAAATAAACCTCGCGGCAGGACTTCAAAAGTGAAGGCATATCCCGATAACGGGACAAATCCAGCAAAGCCGCACCGGAATACCATTTGCCACTCTTCGCGATGTAGATAGGCACCACATCGTACTTCTCCTTATCCAAGGACTCGATGACCTGAATGGCAGTCACCACCGAGATCTCATTCTCAACAGAGCGTCCTCCAAAAAGGACTCCAACACTGATTTTCATAAATTATTATTTAAACATATCCGGAAGGTCATTCTCGTATAGCAGGACAGAACCAGGAGTAGTAAGAGGAGAGACGAGAGCTACCGCCTCGCTGAGAGTGTCAGCGCAGATTATATTCTTCTCGTCTAGTCCTCCCTCCACAGCCCCACCGTATATGGCTTCCCTATTCAACTTATTAACTATCACTAAGATATCGACAGATTTGGCAGCCCTATAACCCAGAGTCCGACACTCCTTCTGCTGCTCCGTCCCCAATTCCACAAAACCAGGAGTTATCACTATTCTCTTCCCGCCCTCCGGCAGATTCATTTCCTTCAGAACTCTCAGAGCCATAGCTGCCCCCTCAGGGTTAGAATTATAGGCATCGTCCAATATAGTTAGCCCTCCTCGATGACTTATGCTTAGGCGATGCTCCACACATTGAATCTTGGACACAGCCCTTCGTCTCTGCTCGGAACTGACTCCCAAATGGGATGCCACCATAAGGGCGGCACAAAGATTCAGGACATTGTTCTCACCCAGGAGTTTGCTCTGATAATGTTCCATTCCCTTGGAATCGATGAGGTCGAAAGACATCCCCCTGCTGTCATAGGCGAGATTGGCCGCCCTGACATCACACCTGTGGGCATCTATTCCATATGCTTCAAGCCTGCAATGCGAAGGAAGCCCCTTATAGGAAGCTATACCCTCAGATTCAGCATTATAAACTCCATAACCATCAGAAGGCAGGGCCTCCATCAGTTCGAACTTGGTCTTCTGGATATTCTCAAAGCTTCCGAAAGTCTCCAGATGCATCTTGCCCACAGAAGTAACTATACCTATCTGGGGATGCACCAGTTCACAAATCTCCTTGATGTCCCCCCTTTGCTTAGCTCCCATCTCTACTATGAATATCTGATGGAAAGGTTGCAGTTGCTCTCTTATGGTTCTAACCACTCCGAGGGTAGTATTGAAATTCCCTGGAGTCATCAGGACATTATATTTCTCACTCAAGATACGATAAAGGTAATGCTTGGTGCTGGTCTTCCCGTAGCTGCCAGTTATTCCTATGACCACAAGGCCCTTATGAGCCTCCAGGCGAGACTTGGCATCCTTATAGTAATAGCGGCTGATGGCCTTCTCCACAGGGACGAGCAGAAGGTTCGAAAGCAGCAGAATTGCAGGGCTCAAAAGCGCGCAGGCCAGGGCGGCGAAAGGGCTTAGCAGAGCACAGAGCACATACAGCAGCAGCTCCACGAAGAGCAGTCGGCGCATTCTGTGGGTAAAGGAGAATTTGACCTTGGCCTTCCTGAAAAAATGTGGCAGAGGGTTCTGACGGAGCCAGCGAAGGAAACGCTGGGAACGATAGGAGTTCTGCTGAAACATATTCATATAATAAAATATGCACGGCAGAAAAATCAGCAGCGAAAGCAGATATATAGCTATTTCAATCCAGATATTCATCTATTTCAAAAAAGTGTGAATCATGGAACGGAACAGTGCAGGATCGTCCAGGAAAGAGAAATGACTGCCTCCCTTGACCAGCACCAGTCCGGCATCAGGGATGAGTTTCTCCATTATCCTGGCATCTCTAAGTGGCGTGGCGCTGTCATTTTCTCCCCAGAAAAGCAGCACCGGCACCTGAATCATCGGAAGGTATCGCCGCAGGTCCTCAGACACGGTACGGGACAGAATCGCCTTCATCTTATCGGAAGCATTCTGATAATCCGAAGAGCCCCTGCCTTTTCTCATCTTTTCAAATGCCTCCCTGTCCTTTTTAATTTTAAGGAGATAGAACTTGGCCAATTTATATGAATAGACCTTCAGGTAATAGCCCAGCGACCGGCGCGGCTTTATGCCTGCTGCATCTGCGAATATCATCCTTCCCACCTCGTTTCGGGAGGCGAAAATAATGGCCACCCTACCCCCGAAGGAATGACAGACGATGGAAGGATGCAGCACTCCCAAGTCCTTGCAGAAAGCCTCCAGCATCTGAGTGTAATCCTCAACTCCCCAGACCTCCTGCGGCTCTTCGGAATCCCCGAAACCCGGGAAATCCAGAGCTATAAGCCTATGATTCAAGGCCAAATCCGGCACAAAGGCGTCGAAAATGCTATGAGTGCAGCCCCAGCCGTGCAGCAAAAGAAGATCCTTCCCGCTGCCCTGGATCTGATAAAACACTTTCCTGCCATTGTACTCGAAATACATAAAGCTTAATTAAAGAAATCCTCTTCTTCTTCGTTAATTAGCCCGAAGAACTCCTCGGCATTATCCTCCGTCTCTATATCGCCTCCGGTACAACTCAGATCCAGATTCATGCCTACAGGAGCCTCGAAGACATCTCTCTCACTGAAGTCCAGATAAGGATCCGCCAGACATTTCTTCATCCAGATACCCCAGATAGGCAAGGCCATATTCGAACCGCTACCCAAGGCCAATTCCTTGAAGTGCACCATTCTGTCTTCACCGCCCACCCAGGCTCCGGCAGTAATCTTAGGAGTGTAACCTATGAACCAGCCATCGGAGTTGTCATTCGTAGTACCGGTCTTGCCGGCCATCTCGCCTTTGAGTTTATACCTGTTCCTAAGACGCACTCCGGTACCGTGGTCTATCACGCCCTGCATCAGGTTCACCATCAGGTAGGCAGTTTCCTCGGAGATGGCCTCGCGACGCTTGTTCGAGAACTCCGCGAGGATATTGCCATCGGCATCCTCTATCTTGGTTACGAAAATCGGAGAAGAATATACGCCCTTCGATGGGAAGGTGTTGAAAGCCGACACCATCTCACATAGAGTCAGATCTGCAGGTCCTACACAGAGAGAATAAACCTCGTCGAAATGACTGGTCACACCCATCTTGCGCATCATCTTTCCCATAGCGGCAGGGCCAAACTGCTTCATAAGGTAGGCCGAGATATTGTTCGAGCTGTGGGTGAGACCCCATTTGAGAGTCACGGTCTTACCTATATAATCCGCCCTGTCGGTAGAGCGCGGAGTCCAGGTGTCACCATTCACCACAAAGGTCTGAGGCATATTCACCACCTTGTCGCAAGGCGTCATCCCTTCCTGCATGGCCAAAGTATAGAGGAAAGGTTTCACGGTACTTCCCACCTGACGCTTGCCCTGACGGACATTGTCATATTTGAAATACTTGTAAGACGGACCGCCCACATAAGCCCTGACTTCCCCGCTTTCAGGCTCTATAGCCATAAAGGAAGCCCTTAGTATGGACTTGCAATACTTGATAGAATCGTTCGGGGTCATCAAGGTGTCTATGTAACCCTGTTCATTCCAGGCGAAAACTCTCATTTTCACCGGACGGTTAAACTGAGCCATAATCTCCTTCTCAGAAAGTCCGACCTTCTTCCCCACACGATAACGTTCACTCCACTTACGGGCCTGATACATAATGTTATTATACACAGTAGTATCTATGTCGTCGGGGTATGGAGGACGCAGTCGGGTGCGGACTTCCTTGGTGAAAAGCGGCTGCAGGTTCTTCGAAAGCTGCTCCTGCACAGCCTCCTCGGCATAACGCTGCATCCTGGAATTGATGGTTACATAGATTTTCAGACCGTCCTTGTCCAGATTATATTTCTCGCCGTTAGGCTTGGTATTCTTATTCAGCCAACCATAGAAAGCATCCTGATTCCATCTTATCGTATCAGCCACATACTCATCCTCGAAAAGGTACTGGTTACGCTTAGGCTTGTTCGCACTCATCTCCCTTCGAATCATATCCCTGAAATACGGAGCGATGCCAGAATTATGATCCTGTACGGTGTAATTCAGCTCAATAGGGCTATTCTGGGCCAATTTTTTCTCCTCCTCACTTATGTAACCGGCCTTCGCCATCTGCGATATCACAAAATCCCTTCTGTTCTTGGCCAATTCCGGATTAATCACCGGATTATAGCGGGTCGGCTTGTTTACTGCTCCCACGAGCATCGCCGCCTCTTGAATGTTAAGTTCCGAAGGCTGCTTTCCGAAATAGGTCTCACTCGCCGCCTTGATGCCATAAGCCCCGCTGCCGAAGAATATGGAATTCAAGTACATAGCCACTATCTCCTCCTTCGTGTAGTTCTTCTCCAGCTTGACTGCGGTCACCCACTCCTTGAGCTTCACCCAGACCATCGAGACCACCTTGGCCCCGGGAAATCCGCTCAGCACCTCCTCACGGGGATATAGAGTCTTGGCCAATTGCTGGGTGATGGTGCTTCCCCCGCCCTGACTGGAATCCCGCATCAGCAAGGTCTTCACCAGCACTCTTCCCAGGCTCTGGAAATCAATTCCGCAATGGCTGTAGAAACGGGCATCCTCAGTGGCTATGGCCGCATTGATGACATTAGGGGAGATATCCTCATAAGATACATAAGTTCTGTTCTCTATATGAAAGGTGCTTATGACCTCTCCATCACAGGAAATCAGTTGAGTGGCAAGATTATTGTTCGGATGCTCCAACTCGGCAAATGAGGGGATCTGTGCAAAGCGTGCGACAGAAAAGAAGAGTCCGAACACTGCCAGAATAGGCAAGATGACCAGGACCCAAAACCATACAATTATTCTTTTTTTCGTACGTTCCTTCATAACAGGCGCAAAAATACTCATTTAATTTTGAAAAATTCTTTATTTGTGTTTTTCTTTGCAGTATGAATTTGCTTATAGTCGAGTCCCCGCATAAGGCGGACACCATACAAAAGTTCCTCGGAGAAGGCTACAAGGTGGTTTCTTCCAAAGGACATATCAGAGACCTACAGGAAAAAGACCTGAGTGTAGATATAGATAACAACTTCACTCCCAAGTATATAGTTCCTGCAGACAAGAAAAAGACTGTCAGTGAACTGAAAGCTCTCTCCAGCACTGCGGACAAGGTCTATCTGGCTTCCGATGAGGACCGCGAAGGAGAAGCCATCTCCTGGCACCTGGCCCAGACCCTGAAACTGGACCCGAAAAAAACCCAGAGAATCACCTTCCACGAGATTACCAAAGACGCCATACTCGAAGCCCTGAAGAATCCCCGCGAGATAGATATGAACCTGGTGGATGCCCAGCAGGCCCGAAGGGTTCTGGACAGACTGGTAGGCTACGAACTCTCCCCGGTGCTTTGGCGAAAAATCAAAAGAGGACTTTCAGCCGGCAGGGTGCAATCCGTAGCACTGAGGCTGGTGACCGACAAAGAAAGAGAGATATTGGCCTTCAATCCTCAAGCCTATTATAAGGTAGAGGCCAAATTCCAGGTAGGGAAGCAGAAAGTCAAAGCCACCCTAGACCGCAAATTCTCATCTATAGAAGAAGCTAAAGACTTCCTAAAGGATTGTATAGGAGCGACTTATCAAGTATGCGACATAGAGAAGAAGGAAGGCAGCAGGCTGCCTGCCGCCCCTTTCACCACCTCTACCCTGCAGCAGGAGGCCG
>JBJEBS010000047.1:0-2952 GCA_051870275.1 Candidatus Cryptobacteroides sp. | reverse complement strand
CTTACTGTCTTTGGCCGCCTGAAAAATGTACCAAGTTATTTTTTAATGTTTACTATGAAGAGACCTATAGTAGCTTTGATTTATGATTTTGACGGGACCCTCTCTCCTGGTAATATGCAGGAATTCGGCTTCATCCAGGCGGTGGGTTCCACCCCTGCGGAGTTCTGGGCTAAGAGCAATCAGATAGCGATAGGGCAGGAGGCCTCAAATGTATTGGCCTACATGAAACTGATGTTCGACGAGGCGAAGGCTAAAAAGATGCCGCTGAGGCAGGAGCAGTTCAGAGAGTTCGGCAAGTCCGTGGAACTTTACGACGGGGTGAGGGAATGGTTCGACCTGGTTAACGATTATGGTGCTTCGAAGGGTATCAAGGTGGAGCATTATATCAATTCCAGTGGACTGAAGGAGATCGTGGAGGGAACTTGTATAGCAAACAGGTTCCGCTACATCTTCGCCGGCAGTTTCATCTATGACCAGAATGGAGAGGCGCAGTGGCCAGGAATAGCCGTGGATTCCACCAATAAGACACAGTTCCTCTTTAAGATAAACAAGGGTATCTTCAGTGTCAGAGACTCTGTCCGGCTGAACGCTTCTATGTCCGAAGAGAAGAAAAGAGTTCCTTTTACGAATATGATTTATTTCGGGGACGGAGAGACAGACGTGCCTTGCATGAAGATAGTGGGGATGTTCGGAGGCCATTCCATAGCAGTGTACAAGCAGGGGGATGAGAAGAAAAGAGCATTGGCGAAAAAACTCAAAAGGCAGGGACGCGTGAAGTTCGCGGTGCCGGCCGTATATACTCCTGACAGTGAGGCATATAAGGTCGTGTGTGCCATAATCGACAAGGTCAAGGCCGAATCGGTCTTGCAGAGTCTGATGTAGTTTTATTATATTTGCCTGGATTATTAATTTATATAAGATGAAAAAAACTATCCTCGCCCTGACTTTGGCACTTTCAATCTGCCTTGGGGGGCATTCCGCTTATGCGAAGAAAGACAAGGACGATCACTCTGGCTGGGGATTTGGGGTAATGCCTTGTGCTACCTACTCTACTGACATGGGATTCCAGTATGGAGTTTTCGGAGACTTTTACTACTATGGAGATGGATCTACCTATCCTAATTACAGGGACAAGATCAGCTATGAGGCTTCTCATTTTACTAAAGGCCGTACCAGGCTCTATCTGGCTTATGACAGCAAATACCTCATCCCTGGGGTCAGGACCACTGCCAGTGTCACATACATAGACGATCCTCTGTATAATTTCTGGGGTTTCAACGGTGCGGCTTCGCCTTTGTATAAGGATTTGGAATCTAACAAGTTATATTATCAGCAGATAGCTGATGGAACTATTAGTGCTGAAGATGCTTCGTTCTACGGTACTATGATGGGAGTTCTTCCTGAAATAGGAAAGGGTGTGTCTTACTATCACATGAACCGAGGTATCCTCAGGCTCCTCGCAGATTTTCAGGGACAGATTACTCCTCAGCTCCGCTGGGCTGGCGGTATCAATTTCTGGGCCTTCCGTATGGGGAATTTCAATGAACGCTATGGTTACGACTTGAACTCCACCCTTTATAATCATTATAAGGATTTCGGAGTCATCAAAGACAGCGAGGCTAATGGCGGGAATCGTCTGGAGCTCAAGGCTGGACTTGTTTTCGACAGTAGAGATTTCGAGACTGCTCCTAACAAGGGTATCTGGGCCGAGATTTATTTCAACGGTTCTCCGGATCTCTTCGGAGACGGATTCTCTTATCTGAAACTGAATGCCCATTTCCGTCATTATGTCACCCTTCCTTTCGGCTTCAAGCAGGGCGATCCTGTATTTGCCTACCATCTGGCTTATCTGGGAACAGTGGCAGGAGAGGCGCCTTTCTATATGCAGCAGAATATCAATGCTCTGATTCTCAAGCAGATGATGAGTGAGGGCCTGGGCAGTTCGAACACTATTCGAGGTACCAGGGTGAATCGAATGATAGCCGACGGCTATGCTTGGGCTAATTTCGAACTTCGTGTGAAACTGGTGAACTTCAGACTCTTCGGACAGTCTTTCTATCTGGCTACCAATCCTTTCCTGGATTGTGGCATGATAGTTCAGCCTTACAGGGTATCCCAGATGGCTACTCTTCCTGAAATCAATGCCCTCTCAATTGCAGCAGGATATCAGGTGGGCCAGGCTGAGAAGTATATACGTGACATGGCTGGCACTTTCGTATGCAGTGGTGGCATAGGCCTCAAACTCGCCTGGAATGAGAACTTCATCATCTCAGCCGAGGTCGCACATAACTTCAACGAAGACCTGGGCGATCCGTTCTGGATGTCCATAGGCACGAACTATAATTTTTAAACTTATTTCTTGCAGGGATCGCAGGTCAGACCGACGCCAAGCCGTTTGAAGACCTTGCGGTCCACTTCAGAGAGCATAACCGTAGAGTGCGCCTGGCAGCCGGAGAGTTCCGGAAGCTGGGCGAGGGCTCTGCGGCATTTGTCGTCCTTGAGACTCAGCAGCGACAGGGCCACCAGCACCTCGTCTGTGTGCAGGCGAGGGTTATGTCCGTGAAGGTAAGACACTTTGGTCTTCTGTATAGGCTCTATCATGTCCGGGGGAATGAGTTTGATGGAGTGGTCGATTCCGGCCAGATACTTGGTGGCATTCAGAATCAAGGCAGCACTCGAACCCAGCAGCGGAGAACTCTCTGAACTTATTATAGTACCGTCTGCCAATTCTATCGCCGCCGCGGCCAGCCCGCCGGATTCCTCTTTTCTCTGCTTTGCGACCACCGTGCACTTCCTGAATGAAGTGTCTATCTTCGCCTGTTTCATCAGGGAGGCTATCTTGTTGATCTCCGCGTCGTTGACAGCGCCGTCTGCCATCCTGTCCAGGGCATCGTAGTAGCGGCGGATAATCTCGTGCTTGGCTGCTTCGCAGCAGAGTTCCTCATCGCACAT
>JBJEBS010000046.1:0-11099 GCA_051870275.1 Candidatus Cryptobacteroides sp. | reverse complement strand
TCAAGTGCCGCCCTCACCGAGCCATATTTCAAGAGCAAGGCCTTGGCCTTGTCATAATCATCCAACTTCGCTTCCTCCATAATCATTCGGGTCCCTCGGTCCACGAGTTTGGAGTTGGTCAGCTGCATATCCACCATCTTATTCCCCTGGACATGTCCGAGCCGAATCATCACAGAAGTAGATATCATATTGAGTATCAGCTTCTGAGCCGTTCCGGACTTCATCCTGGTGCTACCGGTCACAAACTCCGGCCCCACTACTGCCACTATAGGAATTTCAGCCTCTACAGCTATGAAAGAATCCGGATTGCAGGTAATGCAGGCTGTCAGCAAGCCCTCCTGCCTGGCCCTTTTCACCGCACCGATCACATAAGGAGTACTGCCGCTCGCAGCTATTCCTACTAAAGTGTCCAGTTCGCAAGGTTCATACTCCTCCAAATCCCTCCAGGCTCCACCTTCCTCATCCTCGGCACCTTCTACAGCTCTTCTTATAGCCCCATCTCCACCAGCTATCAAGCCTATAAAAAGATCAAAAGGAGCCCCGTAAGTAGGAGGTATCTCAGAAGCATCCAGAATACCAAGCCTTCCGCTGGTACCTGCACCTATATAGAAAACCCTGCCCCCACGGCCTATCCTTTCCACTATCCCCTCCACCAGCTTTTCTATCTGGGGAATGCAGGCCCTTACCGCAGCAGGAACTGTGGAATCTTCCCTGTTAATATTCTCCAGAAGCTCCCTTACGGACATATCCTGAAGGGCGGCATACCTGGAACTGCTTTCAGTTATCTTCATAATATCGTATTACTCCATCTATCGGAGCCTTTATTATCTTGCTCACTTTCAATCCTTTCTCCTCGCAGCACTCTCTCAGCCAGTCCTCGTACTGATAAGCCACGGAGCCCACGAAACCCACTTCCAAACTCTCCCAGTCAGGGTATCTGCAGACATTCCTAAAGATAAATTCCTCGAATCCCTTCTTTACCAGAGCCTTAATATAACTGTCCTCCATCCTCTTCGCCGCGAACAGATTCAGCGAAGCCAGGTAGGCCGCAGGAGCACTCTCCCTGTAAACCCTTTCCACTATGGATGGATAAGACAGATTGTACTCCCTTTCAAATTCTGCTGCGAGCCCCACAGGCATAAGCCCCTTGATATAGTCCATCAGCAGGCGCTTGCCTATCCAGCTTCCGCTGCCCTCATCCCCGAGTATGAAACCTCCTGCCTTCACATTCTGCAGAATCTCCCCTCCTTCGCACAGACAGGAGTTCGAGCCCGTCCCCAGAATACAGGCAATTCCCCTGCCCTTTCCAAACAGGGCCAATAGGCTCGCCTTCACATCCGAGACGAATTCCAGCTCCGCCTCAGGCCACACTTTTTTAAAGCACTCGGCCAATTTACATTTCATCTGCTCTCCCACTATCCCTGCTCCGAAGAAGTGAATGCTGTCCACAAGCGGGCAATTCGGAGCGACTTCAGTACATAAAATATGCTTAATCTGCTCCTGGGACGAGTAATTAGGATTCAAGCCAATGGTCGTGAATCGAATGACATTTCCCTTTCCTACTACAGCCCAATCCACCTTGGTGCTGCCGCTATCTGCTATCAGTTTGACCTTCATGTTTACTAAAAATCCAAAGCCCGGCAAAACTCAGGACACCGTTCAATATCAATAAGCTGAATCCCAAATCGAAACCGCAGAAATGCTTCAAAAGAAGATTGGCCACTAAACAAATAAGCGGACTGAAGATGGCGATGTACGGGGAAGCCCCGTCGCGTACCTGCCGTCTGGTGAGGATTCCGAAGAAGAAAAAGCCCAGCAGAGGCCCGTAAGTGTAGGATGCGAGCTTATAGACCAGATTTACCACAGCATCGTTACTCAGTACATAGAGCAGGATGAGCAGAACGAAGAAGACCAGGGTCATAAGGGCATGTACACGCTTACGCCTCTTCTCGTCCCTGTCGTGCAGGAAATCCACGCAGAAAGAGGTGGTAAGAGAAGTGAGGGCAGCTCCGGCAGAAGGATAGCTGGCGGAGATCAGACCTATAAGGAAGACAATTCCCAGCCCGACACCGAAATATCTGCTGGCTATGGTCGGGAAGATCTCATCGGTTTTACTGATGCCCATAGCCTCGAGGCCACCGTGATTAGCCACAAAGATACAGAGCAGAGCTCCGAGCAGCAGGAAGAAGAAATTGACCACCACTATGATGATGGAAGTGGTGTACATATTCTTCTGGGCAGATTTCAGGTCCTTGCAGGCCAAGTTCTTCTGCATCATGGACTGGTCAAGTCCTGTCATCGCTATGGTCACGAAGATGCCGGAGATGAACTGCTTTATGGCATTGGTCCCGTGACTCCAGTCCCAGTCGAACATGGCCACATAGTCCGAAGCACTAATCTCGCGTACCATCTGGGCTGCCGACCAGTTCATATCCTTACAGATATAGTATATGGTAAGACCCACTGCCACAAGCATGAAGGTAGTCTGAAGGGCATCGGTCCAGATGATGGTCTTCACTCCGCCCTTGTAAGTATAAAGGTAAAGGAGAACCAGAAAGATCAGGGCCACCAGGGAGAAAGTGAACAGACCTCCGCTCTGAAGCTGCTTAGGCAGGAAGGAAAAGAAGACCACTATCACCACGAAGACCCTCACGGCAGCACCCAGAAGCCTGGAGATCATAAAAACCGTAGTGCCAGTCTTATAACTCTTCTGTCCGAACCTCTCTCCAAGATAAGTATAGATAGAGGTGAGGTTCATCTTATAGTAAAGTGGCAGAAGTACCTTGGCTATAATGATATAGCCCACAACAAAGCCGAAGACCAGAGGCATGTAGAAAAAATTCTGCACCCAGACATTCCCCGGCACCGAGATAAAGGTCACGCCTGAAATGGAGGCTCCGACCATGCCGTAAGCCACTATAGGCCAAGGAGCTTTCCTCTCGGCTCCGAAAAAGGAATTTTTGCCGGCATTCTTGCTGGTATAGTGCGAAATGACGAATAAAATTATGGTGTAGAGCGCAAAGGCGATCACAAACCAGATGAAAGGAAAATCGTGTCCCATACGTGCAAATTTACTAAATATATGTCAGTTTTTACTCTGTCTTTTTTTAAAAGCATAGTTTTTGTAGTATATTTGCCTGCAACCAAAATAAGCCAAAACAGAAATGGAAGTTAAACAATCCAATAGAATTCAGACATCTATTATAAACGCCGCGGAGAAAAAAGCCCTTGTCTGGCTAGCGGGTAAACAACCTAAATGGATCAATTCCGACCACCTGTCTTTCATAGGATTCCTGGGAGCTGTAATCATAGGAGCAGGCTATGTCCTCACTAACCTCGACATCAAATGGCTCTGGCTCAGCAGCTTCGGTTTTCTGGTCAACTGGTATGGAGATTCCCTCGACGGAACCTTGGCCAGAGTACGTAACCAGCAGAGACCTATCTACGGATACTACCTGGACCACACCCTGGATGCCGTAAACGAATGCATAATGTTCATCTGCGCAGGCCTTTCAGCCTTCATGAACATACACATCGCCATAGCAGCCCTGATCCTGTATCTGCTGATGAGCATGAACGTATCCATGAACGCACATCTGAAAGGAGAGTTCAAATTGACCTACATGAAGTTGGGACCTACCGAACTCAGAATCCTGATGATTATCCTGAACACTCTGATCATCTGTATTAAACCTCTTAGAAATACTTGGGACATCGTACTTTGCGGCAAGACTTTCGCCATTACATTCTTCGACATAGCCGGTGCAGTCATCGTGGCCATTCTTACGATAGTGTATTTCGCCACTATCATCGGAGATGCAAGGTACTATTCCAAGATAGACCCTCGCAAGAAGAAATAAATGAAGGAAGATCTCTTTACTAAAGAAGATTTAATGGAGCTGGCCCCTGTTTTCAATTCGAAACGGGGCTCTGCTATATTAGACCATCTGATTCATTTTGTCGCTCTGGACAGACTGAATGAAGGCTACAAGGAGAGCAGCATCTACGAAGGCGTGGGCTGCGCTCACGAACTCTTGAATCAATTCAATGTATTATACAAAGTAGGAGGCTTGGATTTGGACCGCCTTCCAAGCGGACCTTTTATCACTATCAGCAACCACCCATACGGAGGCGTGGATGGCTTGGTACTTATAGATCTCATAGGGCATTACAGGCCTGACCTGAAAGTGATGGTGAACAAGATTCTGGGCATGGCTAAAAAACTGGGCCCTAACATCATCACCGTAACCCCTACTGGAGAGACCAGAAAAGCCGCCTCTAAAGAGAGCATTAACGGAATCAAAGAAAGTATAGAAGTCATCCGCTCCGGCGGAGTCCTGGGACTTTTCCCTTCCGGTGCGGTATCAGACCTGAAACCATCAGAGGGATTCAAGATTAGGGACAGGGAATGGCAACTCCCCGCTATCAAACTGATAAAAAAGCTGAATGTGCCTGTAGTACCTATCCGCTTTTTCGACAGGAACAATCTCTTCTACTACCTCCTCGGCCTAATCAACTGGAAAGTCCGCCTGCTCAGGCTTCCGAGGGAAATTATGAACAAGAACCACAAGAACGTCAGGGTGGGAATAGGAGAAGTCATCCCTGCCGAGAAGATTCAGAGTTTTGACAGCGTAGAGAATCTGAGGACTTTCCTCAGAAGTCAGGTCTATGACATGACCCCTCCGAAGAGCTACATTAAAAGCAGTGACTTGCCTTTCAACAAATAAAATTTCCAGGCTTCTGCTGACAGCCTTGCTCTTTTTCGCCCCACAGTTTTGTGAGGCGAAAGTGCTTTTGGGGGATGAAAGAAGCGAAGTGTATCTGCCCCATCTTGAAGGGAAAAAGGTGGCCCTATTCAGTAATCACAGCGGAATTGTGGGAGACCGAGCCGAAGGCCTGCTCTATCCCGCCCTCGAAGAAGTGAACGAGAAGAGTTGCCTGGCAGCCTTCGGGACTCCCATCCCTGGAGAATCCGTAATCTATGGTCCACACATAGCCGACTTTCTGATAGAAAAGCAGATAGAACTTAAGTTTATCTTCTCTCCGGAGCACGGATTCAGAGGGACAGCCGATTATGGAGAAGGCGTGGAGAGCGGAGTGGACGGAAAGACAGGATTGGCCATATATTCGCTCTACGGAAGGAGGAGATGGAAGATCGAAGAGAAATTGGCAGAGATAGATGTGCTGGTGGTGGACATTCAGGACGTAGGGCTGCGCTACTACACCTATTACATCACTATGATGGAGTTGATGAACGGCTGCGCTAAGACTGGGACGCTGATGCTGCTGCTCGATCGTCCAAACCCGAATGGCTTTTACTGTGGCGGGGCGGTGCTGGATATGACTTACAAGTCCGGAGTGGGGGCCCTGCCGATAGCCTCAGTGCACGGCCTGACTCTGGGGGAATTGGCCTTGATGATAAATGGGGAAGGCTGGCTGGAAGAGGGAAGGCAATGCCCGCTGAAAGTGGTGGAATGCCTTGGCTATGAACATAATATGCACTTGTCTCTGCTGAAGGCACCTTCGCCGAACTTGAAGGATATGAAGGCGGTGTATCTCTACGCTTCCACCTGCTGGTTCGAAGGAACGGATATCTCGCTGGGAAGAGGTACGGACTATCCTTTCGAAGTCTATGGGGCGCCCTGCCTGGAGGGAGATTACAGTTTCACGCCCGAGAGTATGGAAGGGGCTAAGAACCCTCCGCATAAAGGGGAGCTGTGTTTCGGCAAGAGCCTGAGAGACAAGCCTTTGAGTGATATATGGAAAGAAGGGGCATCCCTATCTTATGTCCTGGAGAGTTATGCCGAGTATCCCGAAAAAGAAAATTATTTCATAGGTGGCGGGCGCTTTTTCGACCTGCTGATGGGTAATTCCTATACCAGAGAGCTGATAATATCCGGAGCAGACGGCTCCTCTATCTACGCCAGATGGCAAAAAGAGCTGGACGCATACGCCCAGCTCAGAAAAAAATATCTTATCTATCCGGAGTAGTATTCTACAATCCCTGGAATTCTATTTTAAACAGTTTATCTTCTCCATCTGTACAAACCCAGATACAGCCTCTCTGTTTATCTACGCAGATGCCTTCAGCATTGCGGACGAACTTGATATTATATGACTGAAGAACTTCTCCCTCAAGTGAAAATATGTGCAGAAATCCTCTGTTACTATCAGATACCCATAGGTAATCTTTCTCAGCATCATACCACAGGGCAGCTATTTCTGTAGTAAGCGGCAACACCATAGGCTCACCCACGGTCTCACCTGTCTCACAAGACACTATCCTCAACTCGGCAGGACTCTGGTTTCCGACAAAAAGGAGATTATCCTTATAATAACACAGGCCTTCAAGACCTTTATTAGTATCGAATCCTTCGTTCTTAATCACACAGATATCCTCAGCTTTTTGGTAATCTGGAGCAGAAAGTCTAACTATAGCCTGCTCCCTTTCTATAGCCAGATAGATATCCTTTGTCAAAGGATTGAGAGCCAATCCCTCACAGTCCCTGTCAATTTTAGTGACATGATTCACTTCCGCACCATCAAAAGACAGAGAATATAATCCTCCTTTTCCTTCTTTCACATCGTCAGACACGGCATAAAGGAAAGAATTGTCAGGACTAAGACATACACCAGATATTTCAAGAATATCCACATCTACCGAGGAATACTCTCCCATGGTAGGATATTCTACCACTTTCTCCTCAGGCTCCTTTTCCTGATTGCAAGAAAAGGCGAGAGAAACACAAGACAATAAAACTATTACTAAACTCTTTCTCATAACAAATGTACTACTGCAGTTAAACCGGCCATTACGATAGAGACCATGCTCATCAGTTTGATGAGGATATTTAGCGACGGACCTGAAGTATCCTTGAAAGGATCACCTACTGTATCACCTACCACGGTAGCGTGATGAGCATCAGAATTCTTACCTCCGAAATGTCCCTCTTCCACATACTTCTTAGCATTATCCCAGGCACCGCCAGAATTGGCCATAAAGATGGCCAGTACGAAACCGGAGCCCAGACCGCCTATCAGAAGGCCAATTGTACCGGCTACTCCGAGCACCAGCCCCACTACTACAGGCACCAGGATAGCCACGATAGAAGGCAGCAGCATCTCCACCTGGGCTGCCTTGGTCGAGATCTCCACACAACGCTTATA
Organism: Candidatus Cryptobacteroides sp.; assembly: GCA_051870275.1. GTDB lineage: Bacteria > Bacteroidota > Bacteroidia > Bacteroidales > UBA932 > Cryptobacteroides. The sequence continues at coordinate 3,932 of JBJEBS010000046.1, read as the reverse complement.
GTCAGGAGTACCTTCTCCTGTAAGGATACCCTTAATCTCACGGAACTGGCGTCTAACCTCCACCACCATCTTCTGGGCGGCGCGACCCACAGCATTCATAGTCATACCGCAGAAAAGGAAAGACATCATAGCTCCGATGAATACACCAGCAAGCACGCTTGGATTCATAAGGGTCACATTATAATGAGCCAGCACATCAGATATGGTGGCAGAAGCTGCCTCCACTCCGTTTATCAAAGCACCGCCGACCCTGCCCACAGCTATCTTAATCTCTTCTATATAAGAGGCTAACAGGGCCAATGCCGTCAAAGCTGCGGAGCCTATGGCGAATCCCTTGCCCGTAGCTGCAGTGGTATTACCGAGAGCATCCAGCACATCAGTGCGCTCTCTGACCTCTGGCTCAAGTTCACTCATCTGGGCGTTTCCACCGGCATTGTCAGCTATAGGACCGTAGGCATCGGTGGCCAATGTGATGCCAAGGGTGGAAAGCATACCCACTGCTGCGATAGCCACTCCGTAAAGTCCGAGAGAAAGATTCCCGTCAGCGAGCATATTCTTCACATCGAATCCGATAGCACAGAGATAAGCCAGAATAATGGCACAAGCTATAGTCACCACAGGAATACAGGTAGATATCATTCCCAGACCCACTCCACTGATAACCACGGTGGCAGGACCAGTCTTGGCACTCTCTGCCAACTTCTGTGTAGGCTTGTAGGAATGGGAAGTATAATACTCTGTACTCTTACCTATAATAATACCGGCCAAAAGACCACTCAAAACCGAAAGTGAAAGATGCCACCAATGGGCTTCCTTGGTACCGAATACCAGAGCAAGCACTCCGAAGGCACAGATTCCCGAAAGAGCTGCAGCCAAATTCGTTCCGAAGTTCATACTCTTCAGCAACTGAGACATTCCCGCACCCTCTTTAGTTCTTACAGTGAAGATACAGAGCACAGACAGCAGAACACCTATGGCTGCGATAAGCATTGGGGCCAGAATGGCCTTGGTCTGCATCTCAGGACCCTGCATAAAGAAAGCTGAAGCACCGAGAGCCATAGTGGAAAGAATTGAGCCACAGTAAGATTCATAGAGGTCTGCACCCATACCGGCCACATCACCTACATTATCTCCTACATTATCAGCGATAGTGGCAGGATTACGAGGATCGTCCTCAGGCAAGTCAGACTCGACCTTGCCCACTATATCAGCACCAACATCGGCCGCCTTGGTATAAATACCACCACCCACACGGGCGAAAAGAGCCTGGGTAGAAGCACCCATACCGAAGGTAAGCATAGTGGTAGTGATAACAATAAGATTCTGAGCCTGGGATACATCGTAGAAGATACCAAGAACATAGTACCAGATGGAGATATCCAGAAGGCCAAGTCCCACTACCGTAAGTCCCATAACCGCACCTGAGCGGAATGCCACCTTAAGTCCGGCATTAAGGGAACGCCTGGCAGCATTGGCCGTTCTACCTGAAGCATAGGTAGCCGTGCGCATACCTATATATCCTGCGAGGCCTGAAAAGAAACCTCCGGTAAGGAATGCGAAAGGCACCCAAGGATTCTGAAGATGGAACACATAAGCCAAAACTGCAAAGAAGAGGGCGAGTACGATAAAGACTATAATCACCACCTTGTACTGTTGCTTAAGATATGCCATGGCGCCCTCGCGCACGTACTGTGCTATCTGGCGCATCGTAGGCGTACCTTCATCCTCTTTACGCATCTGCCTGTAGAAGATGAATGCGAAGAGCAGTGCCAGAACCGACGCTGCCGGAACTAAGAAAAATAGAGTATTCATAGATACGTTATTAATTACGCCCCAAAGATATGAAATAATATGTTAGACACAAACTTAATAAAAACTTATATTCATAAACTTTACAAAAAATAATAACTTTACAATATATTTATATATATTTGCATATCAGAAATTTAGAAATAAAAGCTACTTAACAAGTGAGAAAAAAGCTAAAATCCTGATTTAAAGAAAAAATTTGCAGGCCCGAAACAATAAGTTAAATTTGCATATCAAGATATGTTTACCAGAAAAAGCACCAAGCGAACGGTAGAAAACCTTGACAAGTTCTTTGACATAGCAGACCAGTGTTTACTGGTCTTTGAAGAAGGAGTCAAGAGTTATCTCTACGAAGAAGAAGCCCGCTTCGCCACAGCTGTGGAAAATATCTCCAAGCTGGAATCGGAAGCTGACGATGTAAGACACCAGATCGATATGGACATCTATCGCCAGGCCGGAATCAGCGGATTCAGGGGAGACATCCTCAGACTTACCGAGAGACTGGAGCACATAGTCTATGTCTTAAGCAATGACCTCTTCCAGTTCGAAGTCGAGAGACCTTTCATTCCCATTACTCTCAGGACTGATTACCTGCTTCTGCTGGAACTTTCGGTCAAAGCGGCCGGCACCGCCATTCCGGCGGCCAGAACTTTTTTTCGTTCGCCCAAGACCATTCAGGACACTCTGCACAAGGTTTACTTCTATCAAAAAGAAGCCGACCGCAAGTCCAAAGCCTTGAAGCGTAAAGTATTCCAGGAGATGTCAGACCTGAAACTCAGTGAGAAATTCCACCTCAGGTATTTCGCCCTGCACATAGAGGAGCTTGCCATGGGAGCAGTCAAGATAGCCGACCAACTCACAGTAATGTCCGTGCGCAATGCTGTCTGATATCACCATAGCCCAGTTGCTTGCGGCGCTTTTCTCCTACGGAGTCATAAGTTTGTTCTGCCCTTGCGTATCCCTGCTTTACTGTATGGAAGCAGCCTCCATCTCCTGCTCGGAATGGAATCTGCTTTACTGGATAGCCGGCAGCGCAGTAAGCGTAGGACTATGCCTCGGAATCAGGGCCGCCCTGAGCGCACTACACGAGAAAGACAAAAGCAGACATCTTCTGGTTAGACTTCATTCGAGTTGGATCCTTTTCCTATGCTCCTGCATACTGCTAATTGCAGCCAGCCTATGGAACGGCAGGTTTCTGCTGGGACTTTGGCAGAGCAGCAGCGGAAGCATCGCAGGAGTCTGCCTGATATTGTCTCTGGGTATAGTTCCATTAAAAAGACACAACAAGCCTAATCTTTCATACAGCGACTATTCTTCAGCACTTTTGGCATCTGCCATAGTGCTGAGTCTGTCGCCAGTCAGCCTTTCACCGCTGATGTGCCTTTATACCTGCCTCTGCATCCTGAATCAGGACGGATTTAAGGAATTGGCCATCAGTCATCTGCTTCTTCCCCTCATCCTTTTCGCCCTTTCGAGGCTGATAAGAGACGACAGACTGAACATAGCGATGTTCACCTCCGCCCTGATCATCACCTCCCTGTGTATCTATGTCCTAAAACTCAGAATTGAGATCAAGGATTATCGCCACAGACTCAAATTCAGGGAACACGAGATGGACATGGACCACCGGAGAATGGACGAACTGGAGATGGGAATCGTAAGAAACGAGAGAGAGAATCTGCTGAACCTGCTGGAATTGAGGCGTAAGGACGTGACCCAGGCAGCAGAAAAGCTTACCTCACAGAGACTCTTTATGCAGGACATCTACAATCTGCTCAATAAAGCGGAAAGCAGTTACGATCCGGCAGAAAAAGACGGCCTTCTTCACGAGATGAAGTCAAAGATTCACCTGAGAATGAATTTCTCAGACGAAAGAAATGACTTCGACTCCCAGGTAGAGGAGTTGCATAAGGATTTCAGCATAAGATTAGAGAACCGCTTCCCTAATCTAAGCGCACAGGAGAAAAAATTGGCCGCCATGCTGCGCCTTGACTTTCCTACCAAATATATAGCGACCATTCTGAACATATCTCCGAAGAGTGTGGAGATAGAAAGACACAGACTGAGAAAGAAGTTTGGACTGGACAGAAAAACCAAATTGACAGAATTTGTTAAAAACATAT
>JBJEBS010000045.1:0-11110 GCA_051870275.1 Candidatus Cryptobacteroides sp. | reverse complement strand
TAAATTCTCCGAATCAAATTTGATAAAAGAAAAAGCATTTCCAGCAGCATTGGCATGATCTAAGGAATTATAACAAGCCTCAAGTATACTTTGCTTCAAAGAAGATAAATCTTTATTTGCTAATGAACCTTTTCTGAAATACTCTGCTACCCTGACACCGTATAATTCTTTTTCTGAATCCTTGATATGCCACAAATTCAAGACATTCTGGTCGGCAGAGACAGAGTAGCTCCTTTTACTCGACCAATATTCTTTAAATTTCAAAGAAGACAATAGATAATCCCCTAACTCATTTGAATGCGAAGGAATAAATACTTTAAGTCCTTTATTTGAAAAATGTTCGATCAAACATGCCAGAGTAACAATGTGCAAAGGAGTTAATTCCTGTTTTGATAAATTTTCAAAAGAAAAATGTACACTCTTTAATCCTGAACAAGGATAATATCTATTTCTTGATACTGTTTCAAGCCATTGTTCCCTGCTTTTTGAATTAAATACAATTTTTAAATCATCATCAGTATTCATAGTTTAAATATTCATAATTAATCTCTTCTGAAAATATCGCGGGTGTAGACTTTATCCTGGACATCGTCCAGGCAGGAGTCGTAGCGGTTCGCGATGATGGCCTGGGAAAGGGACTTGAACTCCTCAAGGTCGTTCACTACCCTGCTGCCGAAGAAGGAAGTACCATTCTCCAGGGTAGGCTCGTAGATAATCACCTCGGCACCCTTGGCCTTCACTCTCTTCATGATACCCTGAATGGAACTCTGACGGAAGTTATCGCTGTTAGACTTCATCGTAAGACGGAAAACTCCGATCACGCACTTCTTCTCCTGAGACTGGTTCCAAAGCATATTCTCCGTATAACTGTAGTAGCCGGCCTTGCTCAGCACCCTGTCCGCGATGAAATCCTTCCTCGTGCTGTTCGAATCCACTATGGCGTGAATCAGGTTCTCAGGCACATCGTTATAGTTAGCCAGCAGCTGCTTGGTATCCTTAGGAAGGCAGTAGCCGCCGTAACCGAAAGAAGGGTTGTTATAATGACTTCCGATACGAGGATCCAAGCAAACTCCGTCTATAATCGACTTGGTATCAAGTCCTTTCATCTCGGCATAGGTATCCAGCTCATTAAAGTAGCTGACTCTGAGAGCCAGGTAAGTATTAGCGAAAAGTTTCACTGCCTCGGCCTCGGTACTGCCCATAAAAAGCACAGGCACATCCTCCTTGAGCGAGCCCTCCTTTATGAGGACTGCGAAAGTATGTGCCGCATCATCCAACTCCGGTTCCCCCTGCTCATAACCCACTATGATACGGCTCGGGTAGAGGTTGTCATACAGCGCCTTACTCTCACGAAGGAACTCCGGCGCGAAGATAATCTTCGGAGTTACCACCTTCATGGTTCCATCCGAAAGCCTCTCCCGATAAGAGAACTTTTCCCTTACAGAAGCCGTGTAAGCCACTGGTATAGTGGACTTTATCACCATAACAGCCTCCGGATTCACCTTCAGCACCAACTCTATCACCTCCTCCACATGCGAAGTGTCGAAGAAATTCTTCTTGCTGTCATAATTCGTCGGAGCGGCTATCACCACGAAGTCAGCATCCCTGTACGCAGTTTCCCCATCGAGGGTGGCCGTCAGATCCAAGTCCTTGGTTCTCAGGTACTCTTCTATATAATCATCCTGAATCGGCGAGAGTCTCTTATTAATCTTCTCCACCTTTTCCGGAATCACATCCACAGCCGTCACCTTATGTCTTTGTGAAAGCAGCGTAGCTATGGACAGGCCCACGTAGCCCGTTCCGGCCACAGCCACGCGAATATCTTTAAAGTCGCGCATATCTATATGAACAGTAATTATTTATGCCAATTCTAATTTACACCACCGACACGTCCCATCCTCACCCTGCTCTAATCCTTGCAGGGCGGAAAAGACGGTCATTGCTTTGACTCTACAGCACCAGTGTAATGAGCGTCAGATAACTTCGAGCTTCTCAGGGTCTATGTACGCCGTGGCTACCCACAAGGCATTATCCACATTGATCAGAACCCTTTTCTGCTTCTTAAGTCTAACTATATGTCCTTCCAAACCCTTCAACTCCCCTTCCTTTATCCTGACCTTGTCCCCCAGCTTGAGTTTAGGACATTCGGTCATAATGATAGGCTGGGCGTATGCCGTGCATACCAGAATGAACTTCTGCATCTCGGAATCTCGTATCTCCATAGGCTGCCAATCCTCCCTCTTCCTCAAAAAATACACGGGATGTCCGAAGGACCTCTCTTCCAGATACTTGAACAGGGACAAAAAATCACTGTGCACAAAGAGCAGATTTGTCACCACAGGCGGAACAAAAGTCTCATATCCACGGGATTTGAACTTCTCTTCCAGCTTGGCGGCGCGAAGGTATCGCATCCCTATGACAAACCATTTTCGTTCAGTCATCGCTACCGAATACAAGTATCCTTTACAAGCCTACAAATATACTCAAAAATACCTTAATAAACAAAGCCTTAACTAAAAGAGTTTTCCTATTGAAAGATAGAGGCCTACGCGACGGTTAGCATTGTTCCATCCGAGCTCGCCGGAGATATTTCCAAGTTTGGTGGCAAAGGAGTATTCAAAAGCCACTCCCAGCCTGTCAAGTCCAGCTTCCATAAGGCTGTCCTGCTTCACGGATCTGCCGTAGTTCAACTTCAAAGTAAGGAAGTGATTCTGCAGCAGAGAGTAACGCAGGTCGCAGCGGGCGACGAGCAAATTGGCCTCGGAGATGCTGCTGTACAAGCCCACAAATGGAACTTGGCCTTCAAAATCATAGTCCGGATGAGGACCGCCGTAGCATTCCTGATAGACCGGATAGAAGACCAGAGGCATGTCCTCTCCGAAGGTCACAGGATAGTACTCCCTCTCCCAATGACAGGCAGCATCGAAGCTGAGCGCTCCGTAAGCCTGAGGGATAATCGTCAGATTCTCAGAAAGTTCCTCCACATAACGGAAGCCGAAGTTCAGCTTGGTGAAAGGCTTGAAGTCCACTCCGCTCTCCCTGAAATGCCAGAGGTTCTGACGCAGACGGATATCTATCCTGATCCCGAAATGCGGGTTATAGTAATCGTCCATACTGTCGTAACTCAGCTCCGCGAAAAGCCCCAGAGTCCTCGCCGGTTTCATCTTGGAATCCAAGGACACCTCCCAGTAGGAACACATGGCCCGAGGGAAAGTCATATAATTGTACTCGGTACCGAACTTATAATGAGTCTTATGGAGAATATACTCGGAAGCATAGATTCTGAAACGATTCCTGTGATAACGGAAATTATCTGTCAGATAAGCCTTTCCGCTGCCTATATTATAGAGGTCGGCGTCCCTTTTCGAATACTCGTAAGAAAAACTCAGCCTCGGGAAAAGCCGAGGAGCCACCGACAGAACGAACTCAGCCGAAGGATTATAGGCTATCACCGTGGAGAACTCCCCCTGTATTCCATTGTACATCTGCTCATTAAAGGCCAGCCTTATACCTGTCTGCACCGCGTCGTGAGTGTCCACCCTAAGCCCCAAGTCGAGGGAATGAGGCTTTTCCCTGGTGAAATTAAACTCCACTATATAGCCGTCAGAAAAAGGGTCCTCCTTCAGGGTATAGAGCACCTTGGAATAAGCCTTGGTTCCATAGAACATGGACACGGCGGAAGTCAAGGAAGACATAGTTATCTCCTCCCCTATCTCCAGACCGCTTCGCTTGATAAGCCAGTTAGCATCCTGACTGCGCACCCCTATCATATTGATCTGCGAGAGCTTGAAAGTCTTACCTATCAAGGTCTTGGCCTTAGGTGCCTGATAACGCTGACGGGTGCTTCCGTACTCAGAGAGGAACTGATGCAGGGCCTTGAGTTCCACTTCGTGTTTCTCCGCCTCCGCATAGCCCAAATCTATCACCTCCCTTAGGTTCTTCTTCGAAAAATCCAGAGAAGTCCTACCCTTCATATCTGGATTGATAAGGATGTCACACTCTCCCTTATGTTCCTCCAAATTATTGCTGGTAAATATCTTAATAAGCTGCTGAACCTGCGAAGTCAGGGAATGCAGATTCTCCGGATCATTTTCCTTTTCTATCGCCAGATTCACGCCTATCACTATGTCAGCACCCATTTCCCTGGCCACATCCACCGGAAAATTATTCCTCATCCCTCCGTCCATCAGCACCTGGGTACGGTTATAAACAGGATTGAAAACTCCAGGGATAGCCATGCTCGAGCGCAGAGCCTCCGCCAAGATTCCGCTTCGATGCACATAGGCGGTGCCGCTGACTATATCGGTGGACACACAGGCGAAAGGAATGGGCAAGTCATTGAAATCCACAGGATCAGTATATCCTATGCTGAAATCGTAGAAGAGGTTCAGGATATTGTTACCACTAATCACCCCGCTCGGAATCATCCCCTGAATCAGATCCTTTCTCACTTCCTTGTCCCGCTCCGGCAGAATCGCATCCTTCGGAGCTAGAATCTCGTCCGTTCCGAAAGGCAGAATCAGATTATAGCTGTCCCCTATGCTTTTCGCCCTGTACGAAAGCTGCAGCCTTTCCACTCCGTCGCCCATATAATAAGGCCAATCCGTTCCCAGCATCACGTCTTCCATCGCCTTGTCGTCGTAGCCCAGCGAAAACATTCCACCTATGAGCGAGCCCATGCTCGTCCCCACGACATAATCTATCGGTATGCCAATTTCCCTGAGATATCGGATTACCCCGATGTGCGATGCGCCTTTGGCCCCTCCTCCGGAGAGCACCAGTGCCACCTTAGGTCTTCGAGCTGAAAGATCTTCACTGCTCTCCCCCGCTGCTTCAGGCTCCAATGGAGCAGCGCTTAGATTCAGGGAAAGCATAGCGAGCAGAAATGTGTGCACTAACATAATCGACAAGTTTTCCACAAATATAAACAAAAAAGCCGACCATTAGGCCAGCTTTAGTGCATCCTTAGGGATTCGAACCCTAGACCCACTGATTAAGAGTCAGTTGCTCTACCAACTGAGCTAAGGATGCTTAGATATTTCAACTCGTGACTCGTTCGGGGCTCGAACCCGAGACCCCCACATTAAAAGTGTGATGCTCTACCTACTGAGCTAACGAGTCTTCCGTTTCCCAAACGGGATTGCAAAGGTAGATAATCGAGTTGAAATATCCAAACAATTTTTTCAATTTTTTATTAAAAAGTCTTACTGCCCTCCGTACATATTAGCAAAGCCCCAGGAGAAAGCTTCCAGAGTCTGTGTCAGCCTGGAATCCAGACAGAGGTAATTCATAGTGATGTCTCCGGAATAGTCATTGGCACTGAACCATACTCCTCCCTTCAGCGGATGAAGGTATGGATGAGCATCGTAGTCTATGAAATCCTGGAACATTCCCCTCACCCACTCTGCCTGCTCAGACTGGTTTCTCATCTCCTCCCCACTGGCAGCTCCGCCGCTTCCGCAGGCGAACTCGCTTATAATCCATGGCATCTGGGAGAAATGCTCCCTGTTAGTGTTATACACCGTAGTGTATCTGTCACGGAACGAAGTGAAAGGCACAGAGTTACCCATCTCGTAATTCGTCACTCCCAAAGCCTGGACATAATCATTCCCCGGATAATAAGCCAGGTTCTCTCCCCATCTGGAATAAGGACAGCTCTGGGCTATAGGATTGAATATCCAGATACAGTTATCCACCCCTTCCTCTTCGAAGATGTCGTAGAGATATCTCCAGGTCTGAATAAAAATCTCCGGATCGCAGAGGGTAATCATACCACAGTAACTGGTCCAATCGGAATTCATCTCGTTATTCAGACGGAAAAGTACCGGATGGGAGTAGGCCTTGATATCCTGGGCGAGCTGTCTGAACTGCTCGTCATAGCGGCCCCTAAGGATATCGAACATAGGGGTATAATTCGAAGTGGTATTATAGGAGTTCACATTGTTGTTATTCGTAGTGAACTGATAGGTAAACTGCAGTACCGGCTTGAAATTGAATCCGTTACCTCCTGCGAGTCTTTCGGCCAGAGTACTTGGGAACTCCATCTTGAAATTATACCAGGCTATGTGGGTATAGGTAGGCATAATGTCGTAAGGTCTGCCGAAGACCGCCTCCAGCCTGTCTTTTTCAGCCTGTATCCTCTCCCCCTGGTACTCCATGGTCTCATCATTATCCCCTGGCATACTGTAGGTGAACACTCCGAAATCAAAGGTCTTCTGATTCAGGAGCTTCTGATAGTAAGCCTTGGTCTCGGCATTCCAATTCGGATTCTCTCGGGCCTCCTGGGCTGGCATAAAGTTCTTCGAAGTACCTACGGAACTTATCACCCTGAAAGACTTAAGTATCTCATCGAAAGCCTTGTACTGCTGATCGGTCTTGCACTTGTAGAGCAGGAAGCCGAACTTGGACCATTGGCCCAGAGGTCTTAGCAAAGCTATGCGATACTTCGGCTTGTCCAGTCCCACGGCATTCACCGAATAAAGATTCACGCTGTAGCCCTCGATTATGCTATCGTCTCCCCTAACCACAGGATCTATCTTAAGCATATTGTTCTGGGTAATGAAAGAAGAATTGCTGATATAGCGGTCCAGCCACTCTCCGGTATAGATTCCGTAATAATACTCGTTAGGAGTATATGGGTCCACCCTCTCCAGGGTGACTCTAAGGCACACATCCTCGCTTACGAATCTCTGGGCGAACTTCGGCAGAGTATAATCCGACTCCAGTCCCAAGCTTTCTGGTAAAGTAAGGGCATAACCATCTGATTCACTGACAAATCTCACCGCCTCGTCCCCCACGAACTCATAGCGCAGGTCGGTAGTGGCATTCCTGATGGATTTGTCATACTTTAGGACGACCTGCCCGTCCACCAGCCATTTGAGTTTCTTGACATCCTCAGCGGAAGCGAAATCCCCATAGGCGAATCTCTCGTTCCACAGGGCAGCTATGCTCTCAGCATCAGTGATATAATCCCCTGCCGGCTCTTCGATCGGAGGTTTATCCCCTCCACCTTCTTCACCCCATCTCCTGGCTTCACAGTCTCCGGACTTGTGCAGGAGAGCAGACACAGAGATGTAAAGAAAAAGTTTACAAGTAGTTGTTTAATTGTTGTCATCGTTTTGTTATGTAGTTTTGTTTATGCTTTCATGTCAGCCGTGATTCAGGGACTTCGTCTGCTCTTTATCTATCACACTGACCAGCAAGGTGATAGGATTATAAACCTTAATTCCGGTCCCGCCTTCTATCTGCCACTTGCAGGTCTCACAGTCTGTTATGACCATCTGGGCGTGAGAAGCGCGGATGTCTTCGAAAAGCGGAGCCCCTATCTTCTGCGAGAGTTCGTAATTCTCTTTTTTGAAGCCGAAAGTTCCGGCGATTCCACAGCATTTCTGCTCCAGCACCTGCAGCTCCAGGCCAGGTATCATCTTCAGCAGCTCTATGCTGTAGAACTGCGTCCCCATCCTCTGCATATGACAAGGCGTATGATATACCGCCTTGATTCTCAGTCCTTTTTTGAATGCCAATCTTATCTCTCCCCTGTCTATCTTATCGTAAAGCCACTTTACTGCAAGACAGACCTTTTCCTTAGCCGCGCTGCAATCCTGCCCCAATATGCCTTCGTACTCTTCCTTCAGGGTCAGAGTACAAGAGGAAGATGTGGTAAGCACCGGCCCCTCAGCCTTTTCTATGCTTTCGAGATTGGTGCGGGCCGCCTTCTTCGCCTGATTTACAAAGCCATTAGCTATCATCGCGACTCCGCAGCATTTCTGCTTTTCGAGAAGCCTTACCCCATAGCCGCAGGCGTTCATCAGTGTAACGAAATCCTTGCCAAGTTCCGGGTAATTATAGTTGACATAGCAACCGTGGAAATAATCCACTTTTTTCTCGTATTGACTTTGATTTTCTTCGATTGAGGAGAACCATTGCTCGAAACGCTTCTCCGTGTAGGAAGGCATATTGGCCTTGGAACTGACTCCAACCACTGAATCCATAAGATTACGCGTAATCGGCAGGCCCAGCACTGGGTTCGCTATAGGAGCGAAAGTACTGGCGAGGCCCCCAACCAGGTCGATGGAACTGAGGGCGAAGTTTCGCAATTGATGGTCCGGATGAGCGTAGCGGAGCTTGGCCCGAGCTATGATGTCTCCGACCTTGACTCCGGACGGGCAGGCCACCTCGCAGCGCTTGCAGTTCAGACAGTATTTCAGGGACTTATCGAAGAAGGCTGGGTCCTTCAGCCTGTATCTTTCCCCGTCAGGTCCGGCTTGCTTCGGCCCTGGATAATCGGGGTTCACCTCCATCATAGGGCACACTTCGGTGCAAATGTTACATTTCAGACACTGCTGAAAATCTATCAAATTATTTTCTTGCATAGCTCTTCCAGATTATCGATTCCATCACAGAGGATATCCCCAGTAACATAGAGGTTTTCTATTTCTTTTCCGTCTTTCATCGCCTTGCAGTTCTCGCTCGGAATCACTCCGAAGGACTCGAAAGGCTGTGGGGAGAAGAAGTCTTGAACGCACCATTTGGCGCTGTCTTTCAAGTACTTGACATCTACTCCGAAGACCGGTTCCCAGACCCTGTCCTCCTCTGAGAGCAGGCCTCTGGTGAAGAATCTGCCGGAACAGAGTACATAGTAATCAGCCCTTAAAGGAGTGTCTTCGAGGCCTCTGGTATAGATGGCCTCGACCCTCTGGCCGTCCTCACTCCATTCTACACGGCTTATTTTATCTCCTGCGAGCAGGCTGCCGCCCTTAGAACGGAATTCTTCCCTGGACTTGTCTTCACTTTTTCTGCCTTCGAAGATGAGAATGACCTTTTTCCCAGCTTCGAGAAGTCTTGTGGCCAGGGCAGCATCCTGCTGCCCTCCACCTATTATGATTACATCTGCTCTCATTTCCCGTACTTATTTCTAAGATATTCAGCCTGAGCGAGTTGCTCTCCACGACATACCGGGGCTATGCCCTTCCAGCGGAGCTGCAGATAATCTCTTTTGAGATTATCTGCCTGGCTTGGGTCGCCGAGCTCCTCGGCGAGCGTGCGAGCCGCCTTCTCGATACAGTAAGTGCTTTGACAAGGGCCCATTCCTACACGAGTTCTTCGCCTTAGATCATCCAGAGTCCTGACTCCCAAGACTTTAACCGCATAAGCTATCTCGGCTCGACAGACCTTTTCACATTCACATATCAGCTCTGATCCCTTTCCACTGAAATCCATAGCCTCTATCTGGCTGCCGTGACGTCCCTCGGCTGCCTCTACTATGGAAGAATCCATCTTCGCTTCTTGAGCCTTTTTCACTATGACGGAGAACTTCACATGCTTCTCCGAACCAGGCAGAGGTATATCTGCCGTATGACACTTGACCTTAATACCTAACTTGCTACATATCAAGTCGGCAGTCTGCTCAGCCATCAGACGGTAGCTGGTGAGTTTTCCTCCGGTGATGGAGATGAATCCGTCCACGCCGTCTCTTTTCAGATGGTCCAGAAGCACTATTCCTCGGCTGACATTACGTCCAGATGGGTCGTCGTCGCTGGCCACAAGCGGGCGCACTCCGGCATAGGCGCGGATGATACGGGTGTGAGCGAGACTTGGCACGAGTTTACAACCCTCCTGGAGGAGCAGATCGACTTCTTCCTTGCTGACACGCATGTCGTCGCACTGCTCGAAAGGAACCTTGTCAGAGGTGGTGCCCAGCACGCTGACCACATCCCCAGGGACGAGGATATCGGCATTGGCAGGCTTTCGGCAGCGGTTAATAACCATCTTGGTGACTCTATGGTCGAAGACCAGAAGGGAGCCCTTGGCAGGGAGCATCCCTATGTGTACACCTGCGAGTTCTGCTATCTGAGCGCCCCAGATGCCTGCGGCGTTGACCACGTATCGGGCATAATAGGTATTGACAGTGCCACTGCTCTTGTCCAGGGCCTTCACTCCCTTTACCTTTCCATCCTCTTTTATAAGTTCGGTAACTTCCTGACGGGTAAGGACTTCAGCTCCGTGAATTCGAGCGTCCAGGACATTGGCCGAAACCAGTCGGAAAGGATCGACTGAGGCATCCGGCACCTTTACTGCCGAGATAAGTTCAGGATTAACCATAGGCTCGAGACTGAGGGCTTTCTGGGGGCTGAGGGTCTGTGTGTGTATGCCCGCCTCGGCGCATTTCTTCAGGAACTTGTCCCTGTACTCCAGACCGTCTTCCGGCAAGGAGATGAAGAGGCCATCTGTGGCTTCCACGCAATTGGAGGCAACTTTTCGGAGTATCATATTCTCCTTAATGCATTCGCAGGCGGATTCTGGGTCGCCGACGGCATAGCGGGCGCCGCTGTGGAGCAGTCCGTGGTTTCTGCCGGAGGCGCCATCGGCTATGTCTGCCCTTTCTATAAGCAGGGTTTTCAGACCTCTGAGGGCACAGTCTCTGGCCGTTCCGGCTCCTGTAATACCTGCCCCGATGATAATGACGTCAAATTCGTTCATATCTTTCCTGTTACTTAAGTTTCACAAGTAACTGATTATTGATTATTAATTCAAGTGTCGCAAGTGACTAACTATCTAATTTTAAAAGATTTGTGCTGCTTTCATACATTAAAGATCAGTGCAGCTTACAACCTTTTCTTTCCCACACACAATTCTCTTCGTTTATCTGACCCTTCTCCTAAAGTACATAAATGGTTTCGCACTTGCGAAACTTAAATTACATTACTTGATTCTATAAGGACTATCCTCGTAGAGGACGAAGCGTTTGGCCTTCCTTATCCACTTCTGTTCCTCCCCCTTCACGTGCTCCTGAACTATGTCGAAGGTGATGTTCCCCTTAAGATACTCCTCTATCACAGGGTCCGCCACCTTGGTGAAAAGCTGTGGATACATCTCGAACTGGGAATAATGTTCCGCGAAATACCTCATCAGTTCCAGGGTATGCAGCAGGCTGTGGTATTCCACCCCTGGCTTCAGTAGAATCTGATAGCCTCGGCAAGCTTTTCCCTCGTATGGACCCGCAGAAGGCGTGAAACTGCAGGGACGCATAATCACCCCTTCAGGAGCCGGTGGAACCGAGACTTGGCCTGGATTAAGCCAACTCGCCCCTATGTACTCGTAGGGGCGGGAA
>JBJEBS010000044.1:0-45377 GCA_051870275.1 Candidatus Cryptobacteroides sp. | reverse complement strand
AAGTTTCGCATGTGCGAAACAACCTCTGTACGGAGATGCTATAGCATCGACAAAGAGAAATGTGGTGGGAAAAAGTTTCGCAAGCAGCACAAATCTCTTAATATTAGATAATTAAGTACTTGCGAAACTTGAGTTATTATGTTAATTCCATTGACAATAGGGGCACCTGAAATTATTATCATAGCGGTAGTGATACTGCTTTTGGTAGGAGGCAAGAAGATTCCTGAGCTGATGCGCGGACTTGGCAAGGGTGTCAGCAGTTTCAAGAAAGGGCTGAAAGACGAGGGAGAAGACAAGGTGGAAGAAAAGCCTGAAGACAAGAAGTAGTGATATCGCTGGATGACATTACAGTAGCGTATGGCAGTTTTGTCCTTCTGGACAAAATCAATTTCCATATCAGCGAGACAGACAAAATAGGACTTGTCGGCAAGAACGGTGCCGGCAAGTCCACTCTTATGAAACTCATCTGCGGCATGCAGCTTCCGACTTCCGGACAGATAGACAAACCTAATCATATCAGCATAGGCTATCTGCCTCAGATTATGGAACATAACCGGGGACGAAGTGTTCTGGAAGAGGCTATGAGCGCATTCGATTCCGAAAAGCAGATGGAGAAGGAAATCGAAGAACTTGCTCGGGAACTGTCCCTAAGAAGCGACTATGAGTCAGATGAATATATGTACATAGCTACTCGTCTTTCGGATCTTAACGAGCATCTGGTCGCTGCCCACAGCGAACCGCCTGAAGTACAGGCCCGTAAAACTCTCATAGGACTAGGATTTAAAGACAGGGAACTTTCCAGACTTACTGATTCTTTCTCCGAAGGCTGGAATATGAGGATAGAATTGGCCAAACTCCTTCTCAGACAGCACGATGTGCTGCTTCTGGACGAGCCTACGAACCATCTGGACATAGAATCCATCGAATGGCTGGAAGATTTTCTTTCATCTCGAAAGGGCAGTCTGCTACTGGTATCTCACGACAGAAAATTCCTGGACAAAGTTACTAACCGCACAGTGGAGATAGTACTCTCCCATATTCAGGATTATAAAGTTCCATATAGCAAGTATCTGGAACTCAGGGCAGAGCGAATGAGTCAGCAGATGGCCGCCTTTGAGAATCAACAGAAAATGATAGAAAAGACGGAAGAATTCATAGAACGCTTCCGCTATAAGGCCACTAAAAGCAATCAGGTTCAGAGTCGCATAAAGGCCTTGGAAAAATTGGACAGAATAGAAGTGGACGAGACTGACAATGCTACCCTGAGGGTTAAATTCCCGCCTTCTCCTCGTTCCGGAGACTTGGTCTATCAGGCTAAAGATCTTATTGTCTCATACCCTGGAAAGAGAGTATTCAGCCATGCTGAGATAGAGATAAAAAGAGGGGAGAAGGTGGCTCTGATAGGGCGCAACGGAGAGGGAAAGACTACCCTTATGAGGGTGATAACGGGGGAGTTGGAGCCTGAAAGTGGAGAGAGCCGTATTGGCCATAATGTGGACATTGGTTATTTCGCTCAGGCTCAGGAGAGGGTGTTGGATCCGCAGTGCACCGTGTTCGAGACTTTGGACAGAGTAGCCGTAGGGGAGATCAGGACCAAGATAAGGGACATATTGGCCCAGTTCCTGTTCAGGGGAGAAGACATTGACAAGAAGGTGGCAGTGCTCAGCGGTGGGGAGAGAGCCAGACTGGGAATGGCCCGTTTGATGCTTAAAAGCCATAATTTTCTGCTTTTGGACGAACCTACGAACCATATGGATATCAAGAGCAAGGATATCCTTAAACAGGCTCTTATGGCCTATGACGGGGCCCTTTTGATAGTGAGTCACGACAGGGATTTCCTCGATGGTCTGGTGGATAAATTCTATGAATTCTCTGATGGCAGAGTAAAGGAACACCTGGAAACTGTGCAGGAATTCCTGGAGAAGAAGAAACTGGAGTCCCTGAGCGAACTGGACCGTAAGGAACAGGGCCAGATTAAAACAGAACAGAAGGCAGCTCAGAGCCTCACTTATGAGCAGCAGAAAGCCATCTCGCGCCAGGAGCGAAGGCTCAAGGAACAGATACGTAAACTGGAAGAGGAGATAGAAGTCTTGGAGACCAAGATAAAGGAAATAGAGGACCTTCTATCCCAGGCCCCTGAAGGTCTGGACATAATGGCTAAAACCCAGGAATACCTGGATTTGAAAGGGGAGTTGGATGCTAAGACTGCCCAGTGGTTTGAACTTCAATAGTATCCCTTAAATAAGCGTATAGCAGGAGCAAGGCTTCGTGGGTAAAAGAGAGTATATTCTGAGATCTGTCTCCTTGCATTACTTTCTTTCGGCTTATAGTTCCTTTCGGACCGCTCACTGCTATCCATACTGTACCTTCGGGATTGAATTCATCGCCTCCGGGACCTGCAAGGCCTGTAGTGGCTACAGAATATGTACTGCTCATCAGTTTTTTTACCCCCTCAGCCATCCCTTCAGCCACTTCGCTGCTGACTACACCTTTATTCTTAATGATATCAGGATCAAGGTCCAGGACTTTTTCTTTTATAGCTATGGCATAAGAGCATACGCCCCCAAGGTAGTACGAGGATGCCCCTGAAATGCTGGTAATGATATGGGATATCATTCCTCCTGTGCAGGATTCTGCAACAGATAGGGTAGAATTACTCTTCAAAATTATATCTGCGATTTGGCGTTGTAGGGCCAATATCTTCTCGAGATTAGGAATTTCAGTATTCATAGTGCAAAATTACTATTTATTTGACTGGAATGTCCTGAAAAGTGCCGTCATCGTAGAAAATAAGTATCTTCTCTATCTTTTTGGTTTTATAAACTACTTTAGTATCAGTATTTTGATGGATAGTATCTAAAGTGTTACTATCGGTATCTGTATCGAAAATACCTCTTTCCTGCGGATTTTCAGGAGAATTTGGGCTGTTTTTGTACATTTTGCCATTGCCGGTGATGAGCCAATCAGCATTCAAATTCGGAAAATTCTTACAGATGGCTTGAATGATCTCATAACTTGGCTTGTTTCTCCCATTGAGAAGATGTGTTACAGTGGCAGGGGAGATTTCAAGCATCTCAGCAAACTGGCTTCGACTGATGTTCTCGGCCTGTAAAACTTGTAACAAACGTGAAATCATATCAGTTAAATACTTTTTACAAATGTAAGTCAAAAAATTTGTAAATACAAGTCGAAAAAGCATACAATTGTCAAAGGGGAGTCAAAGACTAAAAAATCATCCAAATTGTAAAATTTGAGATAAATGCCGAAAAATGCAGAGTTACAAGAACTTACTATCATAGATATCGGCTTTCTGTCAAGCATTTAAGCTCGATTCTGGGCTATTTTGGCAGGAAGCTGGAATTAGGACCTAAAGTTTAAACTTTAATTAATAATATTAAATCGCTGAGTTTTAACTAATTGCATTAAATAATTTTAAGGTATAAGAAAAACTTATAGTGGATTAATTCGCGAACTGATAAGGTGGGGTGTCAGAATTATCACACTTTACAGAAGTTAAGAAAATTGACATTTTACTGATTTACATTTGTATTTTACAATTATCCTCAACCGTTTTACAAATGTAAATCCTTGAATAAGCAGATATTATTACTATCTTTGTGGCCTTAAATATTAGTAGTTAATTGATCTGATGATTCCGAGCATACATATAGAAGACTATAGTTATCCTTTGACTGATGACAGGATTGCGAAATATCCCCTGGAGGAGCGTGACGCTTCCAAATTATTGATTTACAGAGAGGGTAAAATCAGCGAAAAACACTTCAAAAACCTAGCTGAATACATTCCAGAAGGCTCTTTTATGGTCTTTAACGATACTAAAGTAGTACCTGCCAGACTTCATTTCAGAAGAGATACTGGGGCTCATATAGAGATATTCTGCCTTCAGCCCGTAGAGCCTGCAGATTATGCCCAGGCATTTGCAAGCACTGCCTCCTGCAGATGGCAATGTGTCATCGGCAATGCCAAGCGTTGGAAAGAGGACCTGCTCAGCTATTATATCCCTGAAAGCAGCGAGGGCGAGAAGATGAGAGAATTGGCATTAAAGGCTAAGCTGATTAGCCGTGAGGCTCAGACGGGGGTGGTAGAATTCAGCTGGAAGGGAGGCGAAGTATTCTCCAATGTGCTGGACGCCTGCGGAAAGGTACCTATTCCCCCCTATCTAAACCGTGAGACGGAGCAGATAGATACGGAGCGTTATCAGACCGTTTATGCTCATTTCAGGGGCTCTGTAGCGGCTCCTACGGCCGGTCTGCACTTTACTGACAGGGTCTTGGAGAGTCTTAAAGAGAAAAATGTGAGTCTTAATACCGTCTGTCTTCACGTAGGAGCCGGAACATTTCTGCCAGTGAAGAGCTCGGATGTCTCTGAACACACTATGCACAGGGAGCCTTTCGTGGTGAAGAAGGACTTTCTGAAAGCCTTGATATCTAAGCGAGAAATACTCGTCGCGGTAGGTACCACCTCTGTCAGGACCCTTGAGTCCCTATATTATATAGGTGTAAGCCTTATCGAGAAAGGCGAGCCTCTGGATGTAAGCCAATGGGATCCTTATGTGAGGACTTACGAATATAGTATAGAAGAAGCCCTGCAGGCCATAGTGAATTATCTGGATGCCAGGGGTATGGAGGAATTAAAAACGGGCACAAGAATTATCATTGTGCCCGGATTCAAGTTCCGTCTGGTGGATATGCTCGTCACTAATTTTCATCAGAGCGAGAGCACCCTTATTTTACTTGTAGCGGCCTTTGTGGGAGAGGATTGGCGTAAGATTTACGACTACGCTCTCACGAATGATTTCCGCTTTCTCTCGTACGGAGACAGCTCCCTTCTTTTCAGAAAGGAGCTGTAAAATAGACTAATACCTGTTATATCTCTTACCGAACTGCATGGTAAGACCTACGCTCAACTTGTAACGGAAATTATCCACAGGATATGGGATATTGACATTGGTATTGTTAATGGTCCCATTATACAGGCCGATAGGTCCTGAGTATGCGTCTGCTGCCACGTAGAGATTCAGGAACATGAAGGTGAGGCTAAGAGCTGCACCGCAGACATTGCCGTAGCTGCTGTTACCGTAATTGGCAGAAAGACTGAGAATTCTGAAGATGGTGGCAGTGGCACCGACTCTGGCATCCCAGGTAGGCACGAGGTCGTGGTGATAGCTGGCCTGACCGCCGAGGGTGAGGAATTCCAGAAGAGGAACTCTTAGACGGGCACCTGCTCTGACAGTGAAAGGCAGCATCTCCAATGTGCTCTCATTGATATCCACCTGTTTCAGGTTGAGAAGACCTTTGAACTGCTCTCCGAGAGCATCGATCTCGGAATTGATGTCAGTAGTCTCGCTCAGGTCGAAGCCATTGAATTCCACTGCTCCGTTGGAAACAAGCTGATTGTTGTATTTCCAAGACATAAGTCCAAGGTCTGAAATAGAAGCCGAGAGGGTGAGTCTGTTGAAAAGAGTCCAGGCTATACCCAGATCCACTGCTCCACCATAACCGCAAGGGGCAATGCTGCTTGGAACGAAACTGTAAGCCAGTTTGTCATCTTCCAGACTGAAACTGAGAGGTTTGCAGGCAAGACGGCCCTGAGCGTTCAGATTCACCGCAGCATTTTGTCCGTTAAGAATTACATTGGTGTTATTCAGATTAAGATCGAGAGCAGCCAGACCGGCGAGGAATTTCAACCTGTAACCGAAAGTGAAGTTTCCTTTCTTGTTCTGACGGGCTCTGCCGTAAGCTATCTCGAGATAGGAATCTACATTTACTCCGGTATTTGAAAGATCTACTGATCCGTTTTCAGGACCGTTCTTGAGGAATCTGAAGAGATCTCCGCTGAGATTTGCCATACCGTTTGCCCTGACATTTATCTCAAGGGTTGAGAGTGTCCTTTCTCTACGTTTTCCTACGGATAGAATGTTCTCATTAAGATCAAAGCCGATGAGATTGTTATCACCTATCTTGGAGAGGAAATCTTCGGAGCTGATGTTGTTATTAAAACCGGTTACCAGACCCTGGCCATCAGCTGAAGGATACAGGAAAGTGGAGAGTCCCAGATCACTGTCCAGACCAGCGTTAATGCTGCCTACACCTAATCCGAAGAAGGATTTCTCCGGCATCAGGGCAGGGTTGAGCCTGTATTTGTACACATAGTTGTCCAGAAAGAATGAGCTGATCGTCTGGGCAGAAGCTGCAGCGCCAGCGAGAACGAGGCCTGCAATTATGATGCTTTTACGTACTATTGTTTTCATAAGCTGTTATTGTTCTTCTTCAGAGTTAGATGTAGAATCAATAAGGTCCTTGATATTCAGGCTGACACCTTCAGGAATACATACTCCGAGTCCAGTGATACAGATGTAGTTATCTTCAGAGAGAACCTGACCGTTAGCGCTTATGTCTATGCTGAATCTCAGATGAGAGAGAGCAGACAGGTCGGCATTTGGATCGGCCTTAAGAAGCAGGCTGAAGTCGTTATTCTCACCAGCCTTGGCAAGGATGGTCTTTATCTCTTCAGCAGCAGGAATTACACTATAGCTGTCATTCTCAGCATCGTATGCAAGAAGTTCGAGGCTAACTCCTACAGTGAATGGAAGTGTGCTTTCCACAGAGCCGAAGAGTTGAGCGCTGGTAAGGGCAAGGACTTCGCGAAGCATTTCGGCATTCTCAGCCAGATCCACTGTATCTGCGTAAGTGTAACTGAATTCTTCGCCAAGCTGTACTGGTACTTCCACTCCCAGGTTCATGTCCAGTGTATAGTCTGCTAACATATCCACCTTGGCCACCTTGTCAGGAGAAACTTTCAGACCGATGACAGCATCGATGCTGTCTTTCTGAATCTGGAGAAGAGGATTGAGTTCTATTTCGAAGTTGTTCTGTGCAGTCTCCACTACATCTACCGACGTCGAATATGGGAAGGAGAGAGGCAGAACCAGCAATCCGTCTTCGAGATTAATCTCGGCGCTGACAGGCAGAGACAGGTTACTGCTGATATTAGCTACGAGCTGAGCTTTTGGCAGATCGAGAGAGCAGCCTTCGAGTTCCTTAGGAAGAGTGAAGAATGGGAATTTGAAGAGGGTATCCAGCTGATAATCAATGTAAGCTGAAAGATCTTTAAGCTTAATCTCATCATTCTCGTCAGCGATCTTCACATTGACAGTACCGGAAATGCTGGCGCTGAGTTCATCCAGATTGACACTTGGATTCTCAGCAGAAACCTTTCCGAAGAATCTGGTGTTACCACTCAGGTCAGTACCTTCTTCCCTCAAGGCCTTAAGGTCGTAAGAGGAGAAGTCAAGTTTCTCTATATCAAAGCTCTGTGAGAACTTACCGTCTACGATATCGCCCTGAAGAGTTACAGATGATGGCACTACGAAATCAGGGAATTCTGCTGTAAGGTCTATAACGAACTTGCCTTCTCCAAGATTAGGCAGATTATTAAGAGCCAAGTCTATAGAAAGCTTTGTGCCCTCGAGGTTAATGGCTTCGATCTTATCTACCATTTCAGGAATTTCGCTGGACTTCAGAAGGGTGAGTTTGGCACTCTCGTCTATATCGATGGCCAATGACTCCAGTTTGACGCTCTGCGCTTCCAAATCCGGAATACTGGCCACTACGCCCAAGCTCTGACCGGAAAGTTCAGAAAGCTTAGCCAGGTCAATTCTTCCGTCAGGAATTCCTATGGTACCTGTAACTGAAGCATCTCCTCTGACTATATATTTGCTGTCCAATTTCTCTGGAGTAATCACCAGCTGAGAAATAGGAAGATTATATGTAGTATTCTTTATATCGTTGAGAACCAATGTGTTAGCTGCTTCGTCATAAGTGAAGTCAGATGGAATGCTGGAGAAACGAAGGAAACTTGGAATCTTGATTACAAGTCCGTTCTCTGCCACGATATTCACGCCCTCAATCTCAGGGATACTCAGAGCTATGCTAAGGGCTGGGCTTCCCTTAGGAATTATGGTGAAGGTTCCGAAATTACCTATCTCTGCAGGCAATTCGTATATGTTCTCACCGGTGCCCTCATTGATATCGTAAGAAAGACCCTCGAGCTGACCATAGGCCTGGTCGAGCTGGAAATTAACGAATTCTATCTTAACTCTAACCTGCAGATCCTCGGTAACGGTCTTGGCTTGAGAGACTGTAGCTTTCAAGGTAGTAGTTTTGAGCGAACCGCTAATAGATACGCTCTTATTCTGGGTAAATTTGGCCGTATTCAGGGAAGAAACCTCGAATACCTTGCTGGCAGTGAATGAATTGAGAGCATTCAATTCCAAAGAGCTCAAATCCAGAGTAGAACCGCCTGCAGCAAATGTGAGGACATCTGATAGATCAGCCTTCAAGTCAGGAACGATACTGCCAGAAGAGAATACGCAGCCAGGGATATCCACAGTTACCTTGATACCTGCGCCGGCCTTTAAATTAGCTGATTCTATGCTCTTTATGAAAGAAGGCAGAGTGAAGGCATCCACTGTGATATCATCTGAAGAGAAAGCCTGATTATACTCAGGAATAGTAATCTCGCTCTGGCTTGCAAATTCAGCAGCTGTAATGGCTGTCTGGATCGTACTCAAAGGCAGAAGGGTACTTTCTTTAGTCTGGGAAGGAAGGCTCAGATCGATGTTAAGATCGTCAACACTCTGAACTTCCTTGAACTCGGTCTTGGAAATCTTCAGGTCAGTGGCATCCAGATCTCCGATGTCATAAGTCAAAGTCTGTGAATAGTCAATTCCTGAGACCTGAACCAGGTTCTGCAGGTCCAGTTCCTGGATAGCGTCATTAAAAGAGAACTCCTGCTCATAACTAATGTAGTAGGAGCCATCTTCGGCTACTTTGATGTAACTGCCGAATGCTGTAGTGTCCAGGCCGCTGGCACGAAGAACTGAATCTACAGTAATCTTCGCAGTGCTTTTTACCAGAGGAATGGAGATACCGTTTTCAAAGAGAGTCACGTCAGTGCTAACGTCTTTAATATTCTCAAAAGAGTAGCGCTCATCGACCTGACAACCCGAAAGCAGTCCCAATGACAAAAGCGTCAGGACGGATACTTTGATAGAGGTAAATTTGTTAGTCATATCGCTGAAAATTATATGTATCTGCTTTAACGCCTGCAATATAAGAATTTTTCTTCTATTTTGAGAGGGAAGTCAGAAATAATATACAACTTAACATAATATAAATTGAGTAACGAAAGGGGAATTACCTCACTTCAAAGCCTACCTGAGTACGAATATCCTCGGATGAGGAACCCACAAAAGCGGTAAAACTGCCTTTTTCCAACTTCCAATCAGCACTGGTTTCATCGTAGAATTTCAACATCTGAGGAGTAATCTCAAAACATACTTCACGGCTTTCCCCAGGCTGAAGTTCGATCTTCTGGAAGGCCCTAAGTTCCTTGACCGGTCTCTCAACTGAAGCCTCATCGTCTCCTATATAAAGTTGTACGACTTCTTTTCCGGCCAATTTTCCACTGTTGCTCACCCTGACTTTCAGCTTCAACGAATTCTTTTCATTCATTCTGTCTTTATTTATAACTGCCTGAGAATAAGCAAATTCCGTATAGCTTAGTCCATGTCCGAAAGCAAATAGAGGCTTTATCTGATGTTTTTCAGCCCAGCGATAGCCTACAAATATGCCTTCCGAGTAATTGGCCACTCTAGAATGGGCATCATAGGCTCCCAGAGCGTGTGCACCGCAGTCTTCAAGTCTTACAGGGAAAGTGAAAGGCAGTTTTCCGGAAGGATTAACCTTTCCGTAAAGTACATCTGCCAATGCATTTCCGGCTTCTGAGCCACAGTACCAGGCTTCCACTATGGAATTAACCTTATCCACCCAAGGCATGGCTACGGCGTTACCGGATATGATAACTACTGCGAGATTAGGGTTAACCTCTGCCAGAGCCTCGATGACAGCATCTTGATTATAAGGAAGTTCCAGAGCATATCTGTCGGAATCCTCGCAGTCCTGATGCTCTGATTTGTTAAGTCCTCCTATAAAGATGACCACATCAGCGTCAGCTGCCTGCTTGCAGGCATCGTCGATGAGTCTGGATGCTGAACGGCTCTCAGAAAGATCCTGGCCGGTAACTACACCGTTATAATCTCCAGTAATGTCACCCACATATCCTCTTTCATATACGACCTGAACTCCTTCCGGAGCCTGGGCGCGGATACCTTCCAGTGGGGTTACTTCTCTTTGAACCTTAAGAGAAGAAGAGCCTCCTCCCACTGTCATCATCTTAATGGCATTCTCCCCCACTACCAATATCTTTTTAGCGGAAGCGCTAATCGGAAGGACTGAATTATCGTTTTTAAGCAGCACTATCCCTTCGTCAGCCACCTTTCTGGCTATTTCGTAATGCTCTGGAGAGCAAAGAGATCCGTATGGTTTGTCGCTATTCATCGCAGTGCGGAAGATAAGTCTGAGAACCCTGCGTACCTTGTCGTTGAGTTCTTTTTCAGAAGCCCTTCCATCCTTTAGTCTTTCCAGATATGGATCGGCCAGATAATATGAATCGTAGGCATTGCTCTTGCCATTGCTTAGTCCGTTGGTCCAGGAACCGAACTCCAGATCCAAGCCGTTAGTGATAGCCTCATCCGTATCGTGACAGCCACCCCAGTCGGAAATCACAGCTCCGTCAAAGCCCCACTCCCCTTTCAACTTGTCATTAAGCAGGTACTGGTTATGACAGAGATGCTGGCCTTTATAGAAATTGTAGGCGGCCATTACTGACCAGGCTCCACCCTGCTGTACAGCTGCCTTGAAGGCCGGCAGATATATCTCGTTCAGTGTTCTGTCATCTACTACTGCATCGTATTCGTGACGAAGGGCTTCCTGATTGTTCAGGGCGAAGTGCTTGACACAGACTGCCACTCCGTTTTTCTGAACTTCCTGAATATATGGGACTACCATTACTGAAGCCAGATAAGGATCCTCTCCCATATACTCGAAATTACGCCCGTTCAGAGGGGTTCTGTAGATATTGACGCCAGGCCCCAGGAGCACGTCTTTTTCGCGATAGCGGGCCTCTTCTCCTATGGCTTTGCCATACAGAGCCGACATCTCCTCATTCCATGAGGCTGCCAGACAGGTCAGGGCTGGGAAAGCCACACAGGAGTCATTGGTCCACTTGGCCTGGTCCCACTCGTCCCAGAGCACTTCAGGACGGATTCCGTGAGGGCCGTCGGTACACCATAATTCAGGAATTCCTAGACGAGGGACTCCAGCAGAGGAAAATTTACTCTGGGCGTGCAGAATCTTGACTTTTTCCTCGATTGTCATGCGGGAAAGGGCGTCTTCAACCCTAAGTTCGAGAGGCTGCTTCTCATCAAGATAGATGGCCCTGTCTGATTTTTGAGGAGCTTGTCCACAGGAAAATGCCAGAAGCATAGGCAGCAATGCAGCGGCGAAAGAAATCGGTTTACAGTTCATAAAGTATTAATTTATAGTTTTATAATTATTCAATATTGCGGACTGATTCTTCAAAATCATCTCTCGAACCACGGGCCTTGTTCTTGGTCTTGGCCCTATAGTTATATATAGTATTAGCCGAATAATGCAGCAAAGAGGCAATTCGGCTGGAATCAGTTATGCCAAGCTTTATCAGGGCAAAAATCCTCAGCTCAGGAGTCAATATATCCTCGCCTTTAGGATAAATCTCTGAACCTTCGCATAGCAGGGCATTGAATTTATCCACAAAATCCGGATAAAGATTCACGAAGGTCTGATCGAACATTTTATAGAACTCCAGAATGTCATTGTCCAGGGACGGAAGCATTTCTATCTCATCGCAGAGCGCCTTGGTGGTGCCTTGACGTATGGATTTGAGCACATGGTTCTTATACTGCCTGGATTCCGTGATATTATCTGACAGGATACCCAGAAATAGTGTGATATATTCCTCTTTGACCTTATCGGCTTCCTGCAGCCTTGAATTTAGACTTGTAAGTCTCTGATTGACGGCCACGAGCTCATTCTGCACAGAATTCAGGATACGCTGCCTTCTGATTACATAGCCCAGCATAGACAGGAGCAAAGCCAGCAGGAAGGACAGAACTATCAGCAAGATAATGATGAAACGTGTCTGGCTGCTGTGCTTGGATTGGTAGGCATGCTCTATCTCAGGGAAAAACTGGGAAATCTGCCAGGGACGCAATTTGCCGTTATAATACAGGGCATCGCTCATACAGTGGTCAGCCACGTAACGGAAAGCCCTGTCTATGTCCCCTTTGTCGAAAAGTCTTCTGGCTATCTCATTCAGGGAAGCGTAGTCCTTAGTGGCGCACATTATGTCCGCTATAGCGGAACGGACGAGCCAGAGATCGAATTCCGGCTCGTCCTTATCGAATGAATGGGCATAAAAATAACAGGCCTCCGCATATTCCCTGCTATTCTCCTGCGTCATCCTAAGCAGTTCATATGAATAGAAACGCAGACTGTCCCTGTTCAGACTCTGAGTAGCCTCTTCCCTTTTGAGATTACACCATTCCCAACTGCCTTCGGAACACATCGAGAACAGATATTTCCTGTAGCTGTCCCTCTTCTTTTCTTTTTCTTCAAAAGTGCTTTTATCGGTGGTGTAAGCCATGGTCTCACCCCAGTAGGTGTGTTCGGCATCATAATAGTCGTGCAGAATATCCTGAGGCAGAACCAGGTCTCTGTACTTGCTTAGGATATCGTTCGATTCTACGAAAAAGCCTCCCTTCACATACTGTTTCGCCAGGGCGAAATCAGCTTCAGCTTCCTTCAAGAAATCTCCCAAATCATGAGCAATCTTCTTGTTCTCAGAAAGATAAGTTACGACAGAATCGATACTGTTAACCCGATAACTGTCGGCTATCCTCTTGTTTATGTTATAGCGCTGCTCTGCATCAGTCTGTTCTGCAAGTACCTCTTTCAGAACTTGAACCCTGTCATTGAAGTAAGTTTCATAAAGGGCTTTTTCCTCAAGGGCAGCATCCAGACTCGAAAGTAAGCGAGTATCCTCCTGCTGATGGCAGGAGGATAGTACAAGCATCGATAAACTGATGATATTCAAGAGATGTACTCTCATTCTACAGTTTTCTAAAATCTATGGTAACATTAAATTTACCATCTCCGTCACAAGCGGAACACTCTGTTACAGTCATCCTGTATGTGGCCC
This sequence comes from Candidatus Cryptobacteroides sp., assembly GCA_051870275.1. Taxonomy (GTDB): domain Bacteria; phylum Bacteroidota; class Bacteroidia; order Bacteroidales; family UBA932; genus Cryptobacteroides. Next base: position 32,216 of record JBJEBS010000044.1, on the reverse strand, counting down.
CTTTCTCCAGAGGCTTGAAGACTTTCTTGTCTCCGTCCATACTCTCGACTATCAGTTCCACATTGCCTACCGTGTCAAGATATTTCTTAGCTTCGTCGGTCAGTGTCACTGTCCCCCATTCATCTCCCCAGCCTGCCTGGCCGAAGAATTTAAAGGAAATGTCGTTATATCTCCAGCAGTTACCCACTATCGTAGCATCGTTGTCCTCACAGGCCACACCGGTGAACTGATATACACCTTTTTCTATCTGGGCCAATGTCAACATCAGTCCGTTTTCAAAGCCTATCTGCTGTGCCATGGCCGGATAGCCTACTCCCCAGCCCATAAAGGTTATGGCTCCTTCATCTCGGTATGTGCCGGCTTTTCCGTCAGATTTTACATGACGTGCTATGACATATTTGTGCTCCAGATTCAATTCGAAAGAGTAGTACCCGCTTATGGCATTGAATTTCAAGCCTTCCTGACTTAATGTGAAGTGATCCTGATCCAGAGTCCATTCCAAAGGATTCTCTATGCCGCTGAATGAGATGATGCTATTCTGCTCTACGGCGACAGACACTACCTTATATACATTCTCTGAAAGTTTAAGGGCTTTCACACCGTTTACGGTGATATCAAGACCGCTGTTCTTTACCTCAAATTCTTCATATGATATCTTCGCATCGGCTGTTCCACCCCTAAGATCCAGTCTTAATCTGTAGGCTTTGCCTGCATTGAGGTTATCTGCGTGAATGTTACCGTCATCTGTAACATTGAATGCAGGAGAGAGGTCGATCTGGGCGTAATTCTCTTTCTTGAATTCTCCGCCCCAACCCTTCTGATGGTATAATTTGACCTCGCTTCCGGAAATGGCCAGCTGGGATGGCACTGCGAGAGTAAACTCGTACACCTTAGGTTCTACCTGAGCTGCGGCATACGCACCTTCAGTGGTATTCCAAGCCGGACCGATCACTGGTTTTCCAAATCCAGAACCGATTACCCAGACAGCTCCGGAGCCATCATCGGATAGTGTGAGCTCAGTATCTTTGTCGGCCATAGGCTCCACTTTGATGAACATATTATCCACATCGTAGCTCATTCTGTAAAGACCGTCCACTGCACGGAAAGTAACAGTGCTGCCATCTTCAGAAACATCGAAGAAATCAGGATCTATATACCAGTTGTTAAGATCTACGACACTGCCGAAATCCATTACCTGGCCCTGCTTGTATTCAGCTATGCTTACGACAGAACTGCTACCTCCGGTAGGAGCAGCTGTAAGTTCCATAAGGTCAGCAGTCAAGCTGTATTGTCCGGCCAGACCAGAGCCAAATGGGATATATTCTTCGGAAGAAGCGCTCAGGGCAGAATCTGCCCAACCTATCCTGACAGTCTCCTTATCTGCAAATTCAGGACTTAGCAAAAGAGCTTCTACATGGGCAGGGAAATCCCCTGTCACTTCGTATCTGTAGCCCTCTACTTTATTCATGATATATGTCTTTCCGTCTTTGCAGACCAGATTAAATGTATCGAAGTCAGGTCTCTTGAGAGTTATATCCAAAGTCTGCTCGCTGGTACCCATACCTACGTTCTGAGCTTTAAGTACGAGCTGGGCTGTACCGTCCGGAATATTTTTGAGCAGCGGAGCTTGAAGTTCCACTTCATATTGGCCCTCAGTTTTAGTGCGCAGATTCGTGCTGGCCACTTCGGATTCTCCATAATAAAGGGCGGCATTCAGAGTGGACAGATCGTAATTTTTGTCTGCCAAGCTAAGGGTCACTTTAATCTTGGCACCCATATAGGTGGATTCGGTATAAGAATCCACATTCATCTCAGGGCCTTCTCCTGAAGGCTTGTTGTCGGCAGGTTCCTTTACACAGGAAAGGCAAAGCAGCAGTCCTGCCGAAATAATTGAAAAGCAATTAGAAAAGACTTTCATAACTTTATCAATAAATCGTTCTAAGTTAATAATTATGTTTATTCGTTCCAAATTAAAGAAGCAATACTTTTGGATGGAAGTTTGAAATTCACCGTGAATTTGTCATTCGATATGACTATACTCTGCTCGCTGTCATTCTGGCTGCACAGGATTACACCCACGGAATTGTCAGGATTATGAAACATCTGGCATTCTACTCCTACTGGGGCTGTCCAGCCTTCGACATTCATCATTCTCGCACCTGGCTTGATTACGGCACTGGAATGAAGCACATTGTACCACTGGGAATTTCTGGTAATGGTCTTATAGTCGTGAGAACTGATGGTCACTGCCCCGAAACAGGTCTTGCAGGCCCCATCCTTCGGACTATGCGGAGAATTTTTATCGTCCAGCATCAGATTCCATAAAGTCACGCCTTTTCCTCCACGAAGCAGGGTCCCCAAGAATATGGTGGAGAAATCGTTCAGCAGGCAGGAAGAAAAATTATAATTCCACTCCCCTATCGATGCCTCTGTAAAAAAGATGTCCTTCTGCGGATATGCATCCCTAATCCTGTCCAGTTCATTGACACTTCCGCCATAGTTATGCCAAGCTGAGCCTGCGGCCCACTTTCCGGCTTGCTCGTCCGCATAGATGTTCAGCGGATAGCCCTTCTGGTCTTCTTTGCCGTCGTAATTGTAATTGTGGTCAAAAAGAAGAATCTTGACATCACCCAGTCCGGCTTCTTCCAAAGCCGGTCCCAGGACTTTGATAAAATCTCTCTGATCCTTCCAAGGCATATACATAGACATCGAATTGCCGTGATTCAGCGGCTCATTCTGAGTCGTGATTGCATATATGTCAAATCCTTCGGACTCCATTGCCTGAATCCATTTTATAAAGTACTGAGCGTAGTCAGCATAGCAGGAAGGTTTCAACCTGCCGCTGGTCCACTGTGGATAATCCTTTTCCAAAACTTCGGCATCATAGCCTTCATATCCCCAGGAACCGCCACCTTTCATCCATCTCGGGGCAGACCAAGGAGAACCTATTATCTTCACTTCAGGATTGATGGAATAGATCTCCTTAAGTACAGGGAAAAGCAGATTCTTGTCTTCCTGAGCCACAGCGAAATTCTCCAATCCTCTGGTGTCGCACCAGGTATATTCCTCCCCCACACAAAAATCCGAAGCACCTATGCTGACTCTGATCAGACTCGATCCGGCTCCTTTATCTTTAGAAAAGAGTTCTGTCAAGAAAGCCGTCCGGTCTTCCTGCTTCATTTTCAGAAGATTATAAGCCGTAGCTGTAGTAATGGCGATGCCGAATCCATCCACTTCCGGAGAATCCGGATCCTCGGAATACTTTATCTGATTCGGACTCATGCTCCCTGGCTTGGCAAAGTCAAAAGTGCTTCTCTCGTAGAGTTTGCTTCTGTCGGCCTTGGTAACATAAGCCACTACATCTCTGGTTTCCACCACTTCTTCCTCATCCCCGCCTTCTTCATCAGTCTTATCCACTGGCTGAGAAGAAGTATTATTACAGGAAAACAGAATCAAAGACAGGGCTAAAACTGTCAAACTGTCGATAAATCTCATAAATTAATCTATTAATATCCCTCGTTAGGAACAAGGCTTGGGTTATTGTCAAGAGCCGTCTGCGGTATAGGCATCAGGACCGTCTCCTCCGTAAGCGGAAATCTCGGCTGCCAATAGCTGTCCTTTTCCGGCATGGAGTCATGCACTTTCTTTACTCTGTCGAAGCCGTGACGGAGCAGATCGTAGAAACGGAAGCCTTCGAAAGCCAATTCCAATCGCCTCTCCTTCAAGATAACATCGATGGCGGCTTCCTGTGAGTTTGGAACAGCGATGCTTTTCAGCCCTGCCCTGTTTCTGATCTTGTTCACATAATCGGTGGCCCCCTTCAGATCCCCGCTGCAGGCTAAAGCCTCAGCGTGAAGCAGGTAAATTTCTCCAAGACGCATCAGGATAATGCTGTTCGCATTGGTCGGGAACTTGTTCATGAAGGCGTATTCCGATGCAGGATAGTAGTTGGACCAGCTGCACTGGTCGAAGACTATATTGGCATTCTTTCTCTCCGTATCCCCTTCCTCATCATAGGCTGCGATAAGGTCTCGGGAAGGAGTTATCCATTTCATCCAGCTGAAACTGTCATTAGGCAAATAGGCATTCCTATGGAACATCATCCAAATCCATTGTCCGGAATTACGGCTGAAAGTAATCTCGAAGATGGATTCAGAAGTATTGCGCACTGCATCATTCTCGTCGTATGACCAAAGCTGGGCGTAATCGTCCACAAGGCTGAAGCCCATAGACTCCACGGCTTCGCAGTGCTGAGCTACTTTATTCCAGTCCCTCAGACTTGCCTCTGCATAGATTCTGGCCAGCATACCGTGGGCAAAAGCTTTGGAGAAAAGGAACTTGTCAGACGGATTCACCTCCGGAGCATGCTCACAGGCATATTCCAGATCGGAAATCAGCTGGGCATAGACCTTCGTTCTTTCTTCTCTGGCAGGAAAATAGGCATCGTAAACCTCCTCGATGTTATCTGCGGTGATGGCAGGCGGAATGGTATTTACCAGAGGAATGTCACCCCATATCTGAGACATCTGGAACAGAATCCAGGCTCTCCAGCAATATGCTTCCGACTTCCACTCTCCATATTCCCTTTCCGTCATCGAAGAGTCCAAGTCCTTGATTCTGTCGATGTTGCAGATGATGTTGTTACAATTGCTGACCTGACCCAGGTACCAGTTCCAGTCACGGGCCACATTCTTATTCTCCCCATCCTGTCTGTTAGCTTCTATGGCCATCACTTCACCCGTGGTAACACTGCCGCCATAGGCGTTATCCACGCGGCACTCGGTATATACCAGCCAATCCAGCAGACCCTTTTCCTGCACATCCTTGGTCCAGCTGCTATAAATCGCATCCCTCAAGCCCTTCATGTCTTCACGGCTGCTGTATTGGGATTCTTCATCGTTCTCTTCCACTGTGACATTGCCTTCATTATACTCCGTCACTGGAGTGAGATCCAGATTACAGGATGCCAATGTCAATATGGCCATCGCTGCTGTCATTATGCTTTTCTGCTTCATATTTTCATTTATTAGAATTCCACATTAACTCCGAAAAGAACAGTTTTCACGCAAGGATAAGTTCCCCAGTCGATTCCCATGCTTGTAGCATTGGTGTATTGACTCATTTCTGGGTCATATCCCGAATACTTTGTAAAGGTGAACATATTGTCCAGGGTAATGTAAGGCTGTATGCGGGAGATGTTAGCCTTCCTAAGAAGCGGATGAGTGATATTGTAAGACAGAGTTATGTTCTTGATCTTAAGATAAGAACCGTCTTCCACCCATCTTGTGGAGGCTTTCAGGTTATCCAACTCTCCAGCCTTCGGAATATCGGTCACCTGCCCTGGAACCCGCCAGCGCCTTGTGGCATCTTTTATCTGGTTAGCTCCGCTATACATGCCTATCATCTCGATTTTCGAGGCATTATATATGTCATTGCCTACGGAAGAGGTCATCAGGATACTGAGAGTCAGACCTTTCCAGCTGAGAGTGTTAGTCATGCCGGCGGTAAAGAGAGGATTGGCATCTCCTATATAGTGCTTGTCAGATACATTCACCTTGCCGTCGTGGTTATAGTCCTCATAGATCACCATACCTGTCTCCGGATCCACTCCCAGAGCTGTATATCCCCAGAATTTAGACAGGGCCTGACCAGGAGCCATGCGGACTACATACTCGCTCAGAGCTTCAGAGGTCTGAGTGTAATAATATACCTGCTGGAGGCTGAGTTTTTCCAGTCTGTTACGATTCATCGAGATATTGAAATCCGTGGTCCACTTCAGGCTTCCCCTGTCTATGTTTACTGAACTGAAGGCCAATTCCAAGCCCCAGTTGGACATCTCACCTTCGTTACGGTAGATGGAAGGGTAAGGGGCTGGCAGAGGCACATTCATAAGCAGGTTCTTAGTGTACTTGTAATAGGCGTCAAGGGTCAATTCGAGCCGGCCTCCGAACATAGCCCAGTCCACACCTACATTGGCCTGAGAAGTGGTCTCCCAAGTGAGATCCTTGTTCCCGATATTGGACTTGCTGCCCAAGGTAGGGGTGGCTTCGGAATACTTGTTGTCTGTCCAATCGTAATAATTGGTGTTATAGTACTGGACCCAGGCGTAGTCGGCAAGTCCGCTCTGGTTACCCTGCTGTCCCCAGCCGGCACGCAGTTTCAGGTCGTCTATCCAGCTCACTTCGCTCATAAAATCTTCTCCGGAAATTCTCCATGCTGCGGATACTGACGGGAAAAAGCCCCAACGATGCTCAGGAGAGAGTTTGGAAGAACCGTCAGCACGGAAATTGGCCGTGATATAATATTTGCTGTCATAATTATAGGATACTCTTGCGAGGTAAGACATTATCGCCCACTCGGAATAGCCCTGGGACTGTCCCCGAAGTCCGCCCTTGTTTCCGCCGTTGATGCCGAAAATTACATTGTTGTATTCAGTGGAAAAATAGCTTCTGCTGCCGCTGAGGTTCTCCCATCTGGAAGTGGTGGCGGAAGTTCCGGCCATAGCCTCGAAATTGTGTACGGTATTCCAGGTGTTGTTATAAGTGAAGATATTGTCGTATATCATCCTCATGTCATCACTTCTGGTAGAAGACGCAGTTCCGTGGGTCGTGCGGCCGTAAGAAGTCTTTATAGGATCTAGGAAAGAGTAGTCATGTACCCATCTGCGGTCCATACTGACAGTAGATTTGAACTGCAGGTTCTTATGGAACTTGATGGTGGCGTGACCGGTTAGAATCAAACGATCCGTCTGACTGTAGTTATTCTCTGTTCTTGCGAGGTTCTCGGCAGGAGTTGTGAGATTCGCTCCGTAGAACTCCGTCCAGTACCACTGAGGGTTTGTCTCGCTCCAGACCTTGGCATAGGTCGGAGTGTTGATTACTGAAAGAACCACGCCGGCACGGTTGGAACCGGTACCACTGATAATGCCGTTGTTCCTGTAATTCGAATAAGCCACATCGCCTCCTACATTTATCCAATCGTAAAGATCTGAATCGAAACTGGCTTTAACATTGAATCGTTTGCTGTATGCCACTGGCAGGACTCCTTCTTCGTCGGAATAGCCTCCGCTGAGGTAATAGCGCATCTTGTCGTTGCCGTTTGACACTGAGATCTGGTAGTTTTGACTAAGTCCGGTTTTGTAAGTCTCATCGAACCAGTCAGTTTCATCTTTCAGGCCATCAGGAAGTTTTACAAGCCCTATCTCATCCATCAGATCTTTGTATTCGGCAGCATTGAGCACTTCGTAGCTTCTTACCACATTGGAAAGTCCGGCAGAGGCGTTCAGACTGATCTGCGGGCCCTTGCTCTTCTTACCCTGTTTCGTGGTGATGAGCACTACTCCATTAGCGGCACGCGAGCCGTAGATGGCAGCTGATGAAGCATCCTTAAGAATCTGCATAGTCTCTATGTCCTGAGGGGAGAGATAGGCTATGGCATAGTTTCCTTCACCTACTGGCACTCCATCCACCACATAGAGAGGATCGTTTGAAGAGGCTATGGAAGAAGCTCCTCTTACGCGAACTGTCATTCCACTTCCAGGGAGTCCACTCGTCTGCTGTACGCTCACACCTGCCACCTTGCCCTGAATAAAGCCGGAGGCTTCGGTCACGGGACGAAGTTTGGTATCTTCCGTAGATACAGTGGATACAGCTGTGGTCAAATCCTTTTTTCTAACACTGCCATAACCAATTGCGATTACCGCATCGAGGGCTATGGTGTCCTCGTTCAAGGTAACATCGATGACAGTTCTGCCATTGACTTTCTCCAAAGTTGTCTGGTAGCCCATGGCGATAAATTCAATTACTGCCTCAGGGGAAGAGATGGTCAAACTGTATCGTCCCTCATCATCGGTAGTGGTTCCGCTTGAACTCCCCTGCTCCAATACGGCTACGCCTATGACAGAAAAGCCTTCTGAGTCCAGAACTGTACCTTTGATCACAAACTGTTGTGCATATGCCGAGATTCCGGCAAGCAGCAACAAAACCATAATCAGATATTTTCTCATCGGTTTATATAATTGGTAATTGTTAATAGTGTGCTTGTGGTTAAAACCTGGACAAATTTAAAAAAAGAGAGCCGCTTTTTTTCGTCAGTCCCTGTTCAAAGTGGACAAAAAGGCTTTTAATTAAAAGATAAAGTATTAATATACAATATTTTATATTTTCGATTGCAAATGCTTAAAGTGGATAGGTAGAGAACACTTTCAGCAGTAATCCCTTTGTATAGTTTTTCATATTATTTAGGATTTTCGTAATTTAGAGGCTTGATAGACAAAGGATCTTTTTTTCTATGAAGAAAGTTATCACTTACGGTACATTCGACCTGCTGCACGAAGGGCATTTGAATCTTTTGCGCAGGGCCAAGGCCTTGGGAGACTATCTGATAGTCGGGGTGACCAGCGACAGTTTTGATCGGGGACGGGGGAAGCTGAACGTAAAGAACAATGTACTGGAAAGAGTGGCCTCAGTAAAGGCCACAGGCTATGCCGACGAGATTATTATAGAAGATTATCTGGGTCAGAAGATAGACGACATACAGCGTTTCGATGTGGATGTGTTTGCCATCGGCTCAGACTGGGAGGGCAAATTCGATTATTTGAAAGAATATTGCGAAGTGGTCTATCTTCCGAGAACTGAAGGTATTTCTTCCACGATGCTGAGGGAAAGGCAGGATGCAATGTATCGATTCGGAATAGTGGGCTCCGGAAGAATGGCCAGACGCTTCATTCCGGAAGCGAAAGTGGTTAACAGCGTGGATGTATGCAGCGTATATAATCCGGCAGAGTGTGCGGAAGGCTTCGCGAAGGAATTCGGATTGTCCTGCTGGTCAGATAATTATGAAGAGTTCCTGGAAAGCACAGATGCAGTGTATATAGCTTCGCCGCACCTAAGTCATTACGAATATGCTAAAAGAGCGCTGGAGGCTGGAAAACACGTGCTCTGTGAGATTCCTTTCACGCTGAAGGGCTCTCAGGCTGAAGAGCTATTCAAATTGGCATCATCTAAAAATCTGGTGATACTGGAAGCTAGCAAGACAGCCTTTTCCCCATCCTTCAATCATCTGCTCACACTGGTAAAGAGCGGAATAATAGGTGAAGTGGTGGATGTGAAGACTTCCCTTTCGAAGATGGTCTTTCCTCCTACCAGGGAATTGGATGCTGCACAGGCAGGCGGAGCTTTCAATGAGCACTCTCCTCTGCCATTGATGGCTGTAATCAAACTGCTTGGCAGTGATTATACTGATTTTCAATTTCATTCTAAGGTGGAAAGAGGGGTGGATGTCTATACCAAACTCGATTTGAATTACCCTCACGCCACTTCTTCCATCACTCTGGGGATAGGAGTAAAGACCGAGGGCAATATGGTTATATCCGGTACCAAAGGCTATGTCTATGTCCCAGCACCTTGGTGGCTGACCTCCTTTTTCGAAATCAGATATGAGGATCAGAGCCGTAACAGGAAGTATTTTTACAGTTGGGACGGAGATGGACTTCGCTATGAGATTCAGGAGTTTATGTCTATGATAGTGAATGGCAGGAAGGATTCCTACAAACTCCGTCACGAGGAAAGCGAGACTATCTGCGGCATCATAGAGAGATTTAATAAGAAAGAGAATTATAAGGAATTATAAGTTGTTATGATGATATTGCAGCAATTACCCGTAATAGACGAAGAGAAACTGCAGAAGACTACAGATTCTTTAAAGACCGTCACTGAGCAGTTCGTCACCGTATTGAAAGATGATCCTGGGACAGCCTTTAGCCAGCTTGGACATTCTGCCCTGATGTTTGGACTTAAAGTGGTGGCCGCTATACTCATATATATAGTAGGAGTCTGGCTGATTAAAAAGGTAAAAAATATTTTAAAGCGGAATTTCGAGCGAAAGAATACGGACAAGACCATAGCCAGTTTTACCTCTTCGCTTGTATCGGCAGTTCTGACCATATTGGTGATTACTCTATGTATCAGTACATTAGGTATTAACACCACTTCTCTTGCCGCTCTTCTCGCAGCTGGAGGTATGGCTATAGGTATGGCTCTCAGTGGTACTTTGCAGAATTTCGCCGGCGGTATCATGCTGCTGTTATTCAAGCCTTTCAAAGCTGGAGATTTTATAGAAGCCCAAGGCTACAGCGGCACTGTCAGCGAAGTTAACATGGTATCCACCAAATTGATAACGGTGGATAACAGGGTGATTATCATACCTAACGGTGCTCTTTCTTCCGGAAACATTAACAATTATTCGGAGATGCAGACCCGCCGCGTGGATTACCTTATACCTATGGCTCACGGCACCGACGCCGAGGCCTTCATCAAATCTGTGAATGCACTTATTCAGCAGGATAGCAGAATATCGAATCCTTTCGTGGCTTTGAACAAGATAGATGCTAACAGTGTGGAGTTTGTAATCAAGTTATGGGTGAAGACGGAGGATTTCTGGCCAGTGTATCATGAGTTTTATCAGACTCTTTATACCAGCTTGAGCGCCCAAGGCTTCGAGTTCGCCGCTAACCGTCTGGAGATTAATAAGTAATTTTTGTTTCGCAAGCAGCACAAATCTCTTAATATTAAATAATTAGTTACTTGCGAAACTTGAGTAAGTAAGGTATGAAAGAAAGATTAGTTTTAAAGAGTATTCCTATAGAAGGCGTGGCGGCGGAGGGCAAGGCCATAGCCCATGCCAAGTTACCTACGGAGAGTGAAGATGCCAGTGCGAGAGTGCTCTTCGTGGAATATGCTGTCCCAGGGGATGTGGTAGATGTATTTGTCACCAAGCGGAAAAAGAATTATATGGAGGGACGGGTAGAGAGAATCGTCAGCCCTTCACCTCACCGGATAGAGCCATTCTGTGAGCATTTCGAACTGTGTGGAGGCTGCAAATGGCAGCATCTGCCTTATGAGATGCAACTCGAAGCTAAGACCAGACAGGTCTATGACCAACTGGTCCGAATCGGGCATTTGGATGTACCACAAGTAAATCCTACCATAGGTTCTGACAAGACTGTGGAGTATCGTAACAAATTGGAGTTCAGTGCATCTGACCACAGGTGGATAAAGGCTGAGGAGGAAGCTGAGGCTTTGAGTGACAAGGAGCGCCTGGGACTGGGCTTTCACGTGGGAAGGTATTTCGACAAGGTCTTGGACATCAATTGCTGCCATCTCCAGAAAGAACCTTCCAATTCTATCCGTCTTTTTATCAAGGCCTACGCCATAGAACACGACATCCCCTTCTATAATCTGAGAGAGAACAGAGGGGTGCTTAGAAATATGTTCATCCGGACCACTGAGGACGATCAGGTGATGCTGATACTGTGTTTCGGTAGGGATTTCGAAGAGCGGGAAGCTATGCTTAAAGCTATAGCTGAAAGATTTCCAGAGATTACTTCCTTCTATTATGTCATCAACGAGAAATTTAACGACTCCATAAGCGACCAGCGCTGCATTCTGTACAAAGGAGATGAGGCCATCTATGAAAAGATGGGAAAACTGAGGTTCAAGATAGGTCCTAAATCCTTCTATCAGACCAATGCCCCTCAGGCCTTTAAACTCTATACAGTTGCCAAGACTTACGCTTCCCTGACAGGAAAGGAGACCGTATATGACCTCTACACCGGCACTGGCACCATAGCCCAGTTCGTATCAGACAAGGCCAGGAAGGTAATAGGAATAGAGTACGTCTCTGAGGCCATAGAAGATGCCTTTGTCAATGCCTCCCTGAACGGCATAGACAACTGTGAGTTCTTTGCTGGAGATATGAAAGATATACTCACGGATGAGTTCATTCAGGAACACGGCAAGGCAGATGTGATTATTCTGGACCCGCCTCGCGCAGGTATTCATCCGGATGTGGCCAAGGTAATTCTGAATGCCGAGCCTGAAATAATCGTCTATGTCAGCTGCAACCCAGCTTCTCAGGCACGAGATTTGGAGATACTCTGCCAGAAATATAAAATCACTGATGTTCAACCAGTAGATATGTTCCCGCATACGCATCATGTGGAAAATGTTTGTAGATTGATTAAAAAATGATACTGAGTTTTATCTTGTTTTTCGTGGGCTTGGCCATGGTGGTCTTCGGCTCCGATTTTCTGGTGGACGGGGCTTCCTGTGTGGCTAGAAAACTGAAAATCAGCGAATTTGTAATAGGCATCATAATCGTAGGCTTCGGCACCTCCTGTCCGGAACTGGTAGTCAGCATTACTGGCGCCCTGGAGGGCTCTTCCGATATAGCCATAGGCAATGTAATAGGCTCGAACATTCTGAATATCCTGCTTATTCTGGGTCTAACAGCCGTAATCTCCCCTATCGCCATTACCCGCGATAACAAATCCAAAGATATTCCCATCCTGCTTACCATTACTCTATTCTTTTGTCTGACTTGTCTGGATGGGGAGATCAACAGACTGGATGCGATAATCTATCTACTGCTCTTCACTGCATATATAGTTTATAATTTCCGTTCAGGAAAGAAAAACCCTGATGAAGAGGGCGAAGTCAAGCAATACAGTCTGGGGCTGTCCATCATAATGATATTGGCAGGTTTGGGTGGCCTGATCTTCGGAGGCAAACTCTTTGTGGACAACGCAGTAAAGATAGCGCAGGGCATAGGGGCGAGCGAAAAGTTCATAGCCATTACAGTGCTCGCATTGGGCACTTCCCTGCCGGAACTGGTCACCTGCGTGGTCGCTGCAGCTAAGAAGAAAGGCCAACTCGCTCTCGGTAACATAGTGGGCAGCAATGTCTTCAACATCCTGCTCATCCTGGGCTGTGCCGGAATTATCAATCCGCTTAATGCTGCCTCTCTGAATTATGTCGATATGGCAGTGACCTTGGCAAGCGCACTGCTGCTCTTTCTTTTCGCATTCACTTCGAAGAAGCAGAAAATCTCCAAAGGCGCAGGATTCACAATGCTCGCATTGGAATTGGCCTATATGATATTCCTTATTATTAAACTTTAGAAGTTTACCTGGATGCCCAGGTTCAGGAAAGCATAGGCTATATAGGAAAAATAGACCTGGGCACGGGGGATTTCTCCCTCGTACCTGTCTATAGGCAGGGGATGTCCGTAAAAACTCTCAAGTTTTAGGAAAAAGTCCACGCTAAGCTTTTTATATAAGTGCTCTCTGTATCCGAAACTCAATGCAGTTAATAGTATCTGGTCATCGAAATTGAAGTCGTGCAGGGCACTTCCGGCCTCAATACTTAAAAAGCAGGAACTTGTCTCGTATGATTTGAAGAAATAGCGGGCCTCGAGTTCCAGAGGAATTATAACATAGTTCTGGTCAATGCCCTTATATCCACTTTTTAAGGATATGCTGGCCTTGTGAGCAAACTCATAGGAAAGGGCGAAATTAATATAAGTGGTGCTAAGATAAGTGAAACCGTAGGCATATTCGCTGACCCTGTATCCGACTCGATTAGGTGTGTAAGAGAAAGCCTGTGCCTTATACAACTGTGGTTCATATCCCCAGCTGAAAGAGGCAGAAATCCTCGCTTGAATGTTGACACACAAGTTAAGAAACAATAATGTTATAAGGACTTTCCTCTTCATTTGAACCTATAATACAGAGTAATTTTCGGGATTATGGCGCGAATTACACCGTTAGCATACCAGGAGAGTCCAATCCTTCCGTCAGTCTCCTCCATCTTTCTAATCTGGAATGCCCATTCGGCATCGAATTCTATACCCAATTCCAAGCGGCTGCTCCTGAAAGAAGCCAAGGCTCCGGCACAGGTATTCAAACCGAATATGAAGCCGTGATTTCTGGGAAGAGTAGAATAATCCCTCACATATCCTGCCACTCCTCCGGCTCCCATATATATTATGTAGGCAAATTCTTTGTTTATCTGACCGCTGTTAATTATGGAATTATGCACTATGTTTAGTTTGACTCCAGGAATACTGGAGATATTAGAATAGAGCCCATAAGTGTCCAGAGCAAGATTAAAGGAATTAAAACTGTTCTCCTTTCTGTCAGAAGTACTTAAAACACTGATAGACTGGGATTTGAAAGAACTGACCAGACCTGCTCTGCTAATACAGAAAGCAGGACCTTCCTCAGCCTGAAGACTTAGCAGAGGAAGTAATGACAGAGTCAGTATGAGTAAAGTTCTTTTTCCCATATAAAAACATTCTAAGATAAGCATTTATTTGGGATTTGAGAATAAAATAAGTAATTTAGGCTTCAATTATGGCAAATTTGAATACTCTTCTGCCTCCTCTTCCCGAGAGGCTCAGGCCCCAATCTCTGGAGCAATATGTCGGACAGAGACATCTGGTCGGAAAAGGCTGCGTGCTTTCGAATATGATAGAGAGCGGAAACATCTCCTCTTTCATACTCTGGGGTCCTCCAGGTGTAGGCAAGACCACTCTTGCAAAGATTATCGCCACCAGCTTGAAAAGAGAATTTTACACTCTTTCTGCAGTGAGTTCCGGAGTGAAAGATGTCAGGGATGTGATAGACAGGGCCAGGCAAAATTCCCTATTCGGCGGAGGCGCTGCGCCTATTCTATTCATAGACGAAATACATCGCTTTAACAAGGCTCAGCAGGATGCCTTGCTGGGGGCCGTAGAACAGGGGGTATTCATACTTATTGGAGCCACTACGGAAAACCCTTCCTTCGAGGTGATAACTCCACTTCTTTCCCGCTGCCAAGTCTTTGTCTTGAAGCCTCTGGAAGTTGAAGACCTTCAGATTCTGCTAAACAGAGCACTGAAAGAAGACGAGATACTGAAAGAAAGGAATATAATAGTAAAAGAGACCGACGCTCTCTTTATGCATAGCGGAGGCGATGGACGCAAACTCTTGAATATCTTAGAGATAGTAGTGGATTCACTCAGTGCCAAGTCTTCTGAGATAGTGATAGACGACAAAAGCGTCTGCGACTGTCTGCAGAAGAACATAGCTATCTACGACAAAGGCGGAGAGATGCATTACGACATAATATCTGCCTTCATCAAGAGCATCAGAGGCTCGGACCCGAATGCGGCCGTGTATTATCTGGCCAGAATGCTGGATGGCGGAGAGGATCCCCTATTCATCGCCAGAAGACTCTGTATCAGTGCTGCTGAAGATATAGGATTGGCTAACCCCAACGCCCTTCTGATAGCCGATTCCTGTTTCAGAATCTGCCATAACATAGGTATGCCGGAGGCCCGTATTCCACTCTCTGAATGTACTATTTATCTGGCTTCTTCCCCTAAAAGCAATTCCGCTTATATGGCTATCAACTCTGCCCTTGAGACGGTCTCAAAGGATCAGAGGGCACCGGTTCCACTTCACTTGAGAAATGCCGAGACCTCGCTGATGAAGAATTTGGGATATGGAGAGAACTACAAATACTCCCACGACTTCCCAGGGCATTTCGTAGATCAGGAATTTATGCCCAAGGGCTTGGAGGGGAAGGTATTTTATGAACCTCAGCCTAACCGTCACGAAGATAATCTGAAAGCCTATCTGCAGGCCTGCTGGCCTAAATACTATCCTAAAAAACTTTAGAAAGGATATCCTACACCGAAGCAGAGGGCACTGCCGCGAATCTTAAGGGCACTGATCGGATCCAGCCACTTGTCTCCATCCAGAGACGGGTCCCTGAGCCTGATACCCCAATCAATACGAAGTACCAGAAAATCCAGATTAAGCCTCAAGCCCAAGCCCCAATCGGCTGCCAGATCTTTAAGTTTCACTCCGCTTTCGCTTTTCCAGACATTGCCGACTTCGGCAAAAAGAGCGCCTTCCAGCTTCCATATCAATGGAAAACGGTATTCTATATCCGCTTCCAGTTTAATATCGCCGGTCTGACTCGGGATACTGAAAGTCTCATCCATTTTCGAGGCCCCTGGGCCAAGTGCCCTTGCCTGCCAAGCCCTCATGCTGCTGGCTCCACCACAGTAGAACTGCTTTTCATAAGGCATTGCCGTGGAATTGCCATAGGCCAATCCGGCTCCGGCTAGAATTCTGAATGCCAAGGTCTCCGAATCATTCGGCCCGAAACGGATTCCCTTGGCCAGACTGGCTTCGATTCTGGCATATTGCGAGAACGGAGCTCCGAATACCAAAGCTTCCCCGTTTGAGTTGACTTTCATCAGGCCTCTGAAAAGGCTCAGGACATTCCCGGAAAGATCAAGACTCAATTTGAAGGAATGATAGTCGGTCTTGGGGACAAGATCTGTACTGCTGTTATAAAAGAGACTGGTACCAAGACCTAAATCACAGTGATCCTGGTAGGAGTATTTCATAAAAGGATTCTTCTCCAGTTTCTTCATAAAGTCTTCATTCAGGTTGAAAAGACGGACATAATTCAACTGGAGAGGATACAACTGATAATAGAATCTGCCTTTAATTATTCCAGAAACACCGAAGGAGGTGGACATGATATTCCTGGTATATTCAGGCCTGTTCTGATAATTGAATGCCAAATTAAACTCTGTTCGAGGGATGTTCGGTCCCTTTATATACTTGTTATCCACTCCCAAGAGTCTCGGCAGACTCAGAGACAGGGAAGTTCCGAATTCTTCGGAAGAGATATTGTCGTTAGGTTTGAACTGGAAATTGCCCACGAAACCTATGTTCAGCCATTCTCCTCCCTTGAAAAGGTTCTTATGATAGAAACTCAACTGAGGAGATATTCCTATTAAACCTGAAGAATTGGTAGAGAATTCAAGATTAGTCTTGAAACCCTGCTGCTGGGATTTGCTCAGTATTATGTCACAGTTCACCTTTTCATCGGAAACTGCAGACATATCTATACCCACGGTCTTGAATATCTTAAGTGAAGAGAAACGGTTATAGGTATTGCTGACCACACTTTCACTATAGGTCTCCCCTGGCATAATAAGATTCACGCCCTTAAGGACATCCTCCTTGACGTTCAGATTTTCAGGAAAACTGATGTTCACCTCACTTATCTTCGCTTTCTTGAGTGGTCTTTCGTCTTCGCTGATGATGTATTCCAAAGTCGCGGAACCATTCTTTCCCAAGGTATCTGCCACGAAACTGTAACAGTTCATATTCAGGGCGAAGTAGCCTTTCTCCCTAAGGGAAGCCAGGCTTCTCTGAACTTCAGCATCCAGACTCTGCTCAGAAAGATAATCCCCGGCCTTTATCTTCATCTCAGGAATTTCGGACCTGAAATCAGCCTCAAACTCCTTTCTTCTCGCAGGCAGACTGAAAATTATGCTGTCTATCTTGTATCTTTCTCCCAGAGTAACATAATATCTGACTTTGGCCACCTGCCCTTTTAAGCTGAGTTCACTTTCTACATTAGAGTCGTAATAGCCCAGATTCTCAAGATGATTTTTTATGCTGTTCTTCGAAAGTTCCACCTGGGCCTGATCAAATATTACAGGAGCCTCTCCCAAAATCTTCCAGAACTTGTTCAAGCCCTTGTCGCTACCGTCCGACCAATTGTAGATATAAAGCATAGGCTTGAGCCCCAGGATGTTATTGTTAGGCTTTTGGCGGATATAATTCTGAAGGGATGCAGCAGGAAAGTCTTTGTCATTTACAATTATTATCTCATTCGAATCCAGTCTCAGCTGGTCACTTTCCAAAGTCCTGGTGGTACTGCAGGAATAAAGGACTGCCGATACAAGTATCGATAGGGACAGGCGGATAAAAGTATGTGTTTTAGTCTGCATCAAGGGACAAATTTAGCAAATATTTGAGTATATTTGCAGCAATTTATGAGCAAATTATCTGCAAGTGAAATAAAACACATTAAAGCCTTGTCTGGAAAAAAGTACCGAGACGAGTCCAGATCCTTCATAGTTGAAGGAGAAAAGATGCTTTCAGAGGCTTTGAACAGCGGATTCGAGTTGCTCTCTTCCTACAAGACAGAAGACATAGGCGAGGCTCAGATGAGCCGGATAAGCAGCCTTTCCTCCCCTTCTCCGGTTCTGGGAATACTTAAAATGCCGGATAATTCTTCTCTCCCAGAATTAAAAAGCAATGGCTTATACCTGGCCCTTGACAGTGTCAGGGACCCTGGGAATCTGGGAACTATACTTCGAATATGTGACTGGTTCGGGGTGGATGGACTCTTCGCTTCCGAGGACAGTGTGGACCAGTTCAACCCTAAAGTAGTCCAGGCCTCCATGGGTTCCATATTCAGAAAGACCCTTATATATACTGACCTGGAACACTTGTGCCGCCTCTTCCTGGATAAGGAACTCCCTATCTATGCCACACTTTTGAACGGGAAGAATATATATGAAACTGAGTTGAAGCCTTATGGTCTCATTCTTATGGGCAATGAATCCAGA
Organism: Candidatus Cryptobacteroides sp.; assembly: GCA_051870275.1. Taxonomy (GTDB): domain Bacteria; phylum Bacteroidota; class Bacteroidia; order Bacteroidales; family UBA932; genus Cryptobacteroides. The sequence continues at coordinate 13,952 of JBJEBS010000044.1, read as the reverse complement.
GGCGTCAGCGAGCCTCTTAGAAGACTCTGCACTGATGCTCTTCTGATTCCTTCCTTTGCCCAAGGGACTCACGCTGAATCCCTTAATGTGGCCGTCGCCACAGCCCTCACCTTATCAGAATTCAAACGTCGAGACATATATGAAAAATAAGTTGTCACTTTATTCTCTTGCAGCTTTGCTGCTTTTAGCCTCGTGCACCCAGAAGCCGGAGGCCAAATACATTTTCCTCTTCATCGGAGATGGAATGGGAGCCTCACAGGTAGCTGTTACCGAGTCTTACCTCTCCTATCTGGATGGCAATTTGGGCGGAGCCCAGCTCCAGTTCTCCCAATTTCCTTACTTCGGCATGTGCAGCACCTATTCAGCTAACAGCATCATCACTGATTCCGCTGCTGCCGGAACTGCCATAGCCACGGGAGAAAAGACTAACAACGGCATGCTCGGAGTAGATGCCGAAGGCAATCCCCACAAGAGCATGGCTCAGGTTCTGAAAGATGACTATGGCTATCAGGTCGGCATCTTCTCCTCAGTTCCTCTGAATCACGCCACTCCTGCCGCCTTCTATGCCCACGTCACTTCCAGGGGCGATTATTACGACATCACCAAGCAGATTCCAGATAGCGGATTCGATTTCATAGGAGGCTCAGGCTTTTTGAATTTCTCCCCAGAGGACGAAGAGAAAAACAGTGAAGAATATCTGGAAGGGTACGGCTACGAGGTAGTGTTCGGACAGAGCGAATATGAGCAGGCCCAGGGCCACAAAATCGTGATGGTAGCGAATCCTCGCAAGGAAAACCGTGAGAAAGTGGCCAACTATGCCGCTGAAGAAGACGAACTGGTGAGCCTTTCCCAGATGATGCGCAACTGCATCAACACTATGGACGAAAGCAAGCCTTTCTTTATAATGTGCGAAGGCGGAGAGATAGACTGGGTCAGCCACTCTAACCAGACCATGCCTACGATAGAGGCAGTCCTGGCCATGAACGAAGCAGTAAAGGTCGCTTACGAATTCTATCTCAAACACCCTAAGCAGACCCTTATCCTCGTGACTGCAGACCATCAGACCGGCGGAATCAGCGTAGGCAGCGACGAATATGGCTACGATGTGAATTGGCCTGGAATAATAGAGCAGTGGGAGGAAGCAGGAAGGGTCGATAACTTCAAAAAGTATAAAGAACGCAAAGCCTTCAATGAATCCTGCGGCATAGGCTGGACCACCAGACACCATAACGGCGACCACGTCCCTGTTTACGCCATAGGAAAGGGCGCTCAGAAATACTGCGGACGAATGGACAATACTGAATTTTACGATAAAATACTTCCTGAATAAAATGATTATCTATCAGGTGCTTCCCCGACTTTATTCAAAAGGTCGATTCTCTTCTTTTAACAAAAAGACATTTGATTACCTTAAGTCTTTATCAGTCAGTCATATATGGTTTACAGGAGTGATCCGTCACAGCATGGACGCCCCTTATGTGAAAGGGAACATAGGCTCGCCTTTCTCCATCTCCGACTATTACGATGTGAATCCTTATCTGGCTGACAATCCCGACAGGAGGCTCGCCGAATTCAAGGCGATGGTTACCAGAATTCACAATGCCGGTCTGAAAGTGCTGCTGGACTTCATTCCTAATCATGTCAGTCCCGATTATCACGACGAGCACGGCGGGCTCAAGACCCTCGGACGCTGCGACTACGACTGGACCGACACTGACAAGATAGACTACGGCTACAGGGATAATTGGCAGAAAATGCTCGACATTCTGCGTTTCTGGGCCTCTATGGGCGTGGACGGCTTCCGCTGCGACATGGTGGAGCTCGTGCCCCTGGACTTCTGGCAATATCTCATCTCCACTGCCAAGTCCGAATTCCCCGAGCTGCTCTTCATAGCCGAGGTCTATGACATTAACAAGTATTCCCTCTTTTCCTATAATGCCAATTTCGACCTGCTTTATGACAAATCAGGTCTCTACGATACTCTGCGTGCCATCACCTGCGCCGGTGCTTCCGCCCGCAACATCACCACGAACTGGCAGCGGCTCGGTCCCCTGCAGTCTAGGATGCTGAATTTCCTTGAGAACCACGATGAGCAGCGCATCGCTTCCAAGCGTTTCGCGCGTCATCCGGAGCGAGGCTATTCTGCCCTGGCTGTCAGCGCCCTTTTCTACCCCACCGCCTTTATGCTTTACTTCGGCCAGGAACTGGGCGAAGCCGCAGAGGACGGCGTTCATGGCCGTACTTCCATCTTCGATGCAGCCAGGGCCATAAACCCTTTGTGCAAGCTCGACGAGGAGCAGAAAAGCGTACTCGAGAAGTACAGGGAGACCTTGGCATTAAAGGAAGAATTAGGAGAGGCGGCCAATTATGACCTCTGCTACTGCCAATCCCCTGAGAACAGCTTTGACCCTAACCATCACTTTGCTTTCCTGCGCGGCGATTCGACCCTGGTAGTCTGCAATTTCAACCGCTCCGATGCCGAGATAACGATAAACATCCCTGCTTCGGCTGGAAGCCGACTGCCAGATAGAGTTAAGGTCAAGATTAAGGCCAATGATTTCACTATTTACAGGAAATAGTGTATTTTTGCCCCGCGAATTTACAAATTCAATTATATTAAAGAAATGAAAGGTTCTGTAATTATTCTTTGTGGCGGTGGTCCTGCTCCAGGCATGAACACCGTAGTATGTTCAGTCGCTAAGACTTTTCTTGCCAATGGTTATCGCGTAATCGGTCTTCACGGCGGTTACAGCGGTCTTTTCTCCAAGACTCCTCGCACCGAGGATATTGATTTCTTCAAGGCAGATGCTTATTTCAACAGAGGTGGCAGCTATCTTCAGATGAGCCGCTTCAAACCGACCGACGAAGACTTCGAGAAGAACTTCAACCTGGATCTCTTTACCCAGAACGACATCAAGCTTCTGGTGACCGTAGGTGGCGACGATACCGCTTCCACCGCTAACAGGATAGCCAAATTCTTGGAAGCCAAGAAATATCCAATCGCTAACATCCACGTGCCTAAGACCATAGATAACGATCTTCCGCTGCCTAACAATACTCCTACCTTCGGTTTCAACTCTGCCAAGGACGAAGGCGCACACATCGCCCGTACTGCATACGAGGATGCCCGCACTTCAGGCAACTGGCTGCTGATCTCTGCCATGGGCCGCAGCGCCGGTCACCTGGCTCTCGGAATCGGTGAGGCTACCCACTGCCCAATGACCATTATTCCCGAGATGTTTAACAAGACACAGATTGGAATAGATAAGATTATCAAGCTCACCATTAGTGCCATCATCAAGCGCAAGCTTCTGGGTATAGACTACGGTACTGTAGTGGTAGCCGAGGGCGTGTTCCACGACCTGGATCCAGAGGAGATCAAGGCTACAGGAGCTAATCTCACTTACGATGAGCACGGTCATCCTGAACTTGGCAAGATCTCCAAGGCTGTGATGTTCAATGACATCCTGGAGAAAGAATTCAAGAAGATAGGCATCAAGATCAAGACCCGTCCTATAGAGATAGGTTACGACGTACGTTGCCAGGATCCTATCGCCTTCGACCTTACCTACTGCTCAGAACTTGCTATGGGTGTCTATGAACTCTTCGAAAAGGGTGAGACCGGCTGCATGGTATTCGTCGATCATAACGGAGAGGCCAAACCTCTGTATCTGCACGACCTGCAGAACGAAGAGGGAAAGATTCCACCTCGTCGCGTAAACATCGAGGGTGGTACAGCCCAAAATTACTATAATCATATCTGCCACTACATCACCAAGGCAGACTATGAGGCTGCCAAGAAATATCTGGCTAATCCTGAAGACTATGACTTCAAGAAGATTCTGGAGTGGTAATCAATAAAAAAGGCGACCGATTAGGTCGCCTTTTTTATTTGGCTTCGAGAACCATCAAAGTATTTCCGCTTCCATCTTTAAGCAGTAGTTTTTCATTCTCAAAACTATAGGCTTCAGCCCCTAAAAGAGCCCGCACATAAGCGGATTCCACTTCCATTGAATGAGGATCGGCAGCCATTCTGGTCATCGGGCCATCCTGAAAATCTATCTTGTCCTTATCGATCACCACTTTTCCGTTCAAGTGGTTGACTCCGGTTACTCCATAGTATTCTCCCTTGCTTATATTGATCTCCAGAGTGGCTTCATTGAAGATATCGGGTCCGATTTCGACTTGATCTATGTTGACTACTTTCCATTTGCCATTCAGATCCTGATGGGCGCAAGATGACAGCACAACAAGTCCTGCAATCAGGGCGCAGATAAGAGTAATGATTTTTCTCATAATATTGTCCTTTCCTATTATATAAAATATAGTTAAATTTGTACCGCAAATTGTGGGCCATTATTAAATAACGATAAGATGAACAATACTTTAAACAGTAAAGTAAAATATGTCGGAATAGACGACAAAGACTTGACACTCTTCGAGAATCAGTATAAACTCAGCCAGGGCATGGCTTACAACTCCTATCTGATATTGGATGAGAAGACCGCTCTGCTGGATACCACGGACGCTAAAAAGGCTGAAGAATGGAAGCCTCAACTGCTTGAAGCCTTGGAGGGCAGGACATTGGATTATCTTATAGTCCAGCATCTGGAACCAGACCACTCTTCCCTTGTGAAATGGGTTTTGGAATATTTTCCTGAGGTAAAAATTGTGGCCAGTGCCAAGGCCCTGAGTATGTTGCCTCAGTTTTTCGGTGGATTCAGCCTGCCGCAGGAGCAATGTATCGCGGTCAAGGACGGGGACAGTCTGGAGTTGGGCGAGCACAAGCTCGAGTTCTGCACGGCTCCGATGGTACATTGGCCTGAAGTGATAATGACATACGACAGCTTCGACGGGACTCTGTACAGCGCAGATGCTTTCGGAAAGTTCGGGGCGCTGTCCCTTTGCGGCTACGACGACAGCGAAGAGAAGGATTGGCTGCCGGAAGCCAGGCGATATTACTTCAATATCGTGGGCAAGTACGGTGCTCCGGTGCAGGGAGTATTGAAAAAATTGGCGGGAAAAAATATAAACAGAATCTGTTCCCTGCATGGGCCGGTGCTTAGGCAGAATCTTGGAAAATACTTAGAGCTTTACTCTAAGTGGAGTTCGTATGAGCCTGAAGAAGACGGAGTATTCATAGCCTGTGCAAGTATCTACGGGAACACGATGAAGGTCGCAAAGAAATTGGCAGAAAGACTGAAGGAAAGGGGCGTGAAAGTGCTGCTCTCCGATCTCTGCACCAGCGATGTGGCGGAGAATGTGGCTCAGGCCTTCCGCTTTTCGAGGATGATTCTCTGTGCCAGCTCTTACGATGCCCATCTCTATACTCCTATGTATGATTTTCTGCATAGACTGCAGATAAAGACTTATCAGAAGAGAAAAGTGGCTATCGTGGAGAACGGTTCCTGGGCTCCTTCTGCAGCGAGAATTATGATAGAGATGTGCGCGGAGATGAAAAATGTAGATATCGTGGATCCTATTCTGAGTATCAGAAGCAGTTTCAAAGCAGAGAACCAGGCCGTCTTTGATGAACTTTTGGAGAAAATAGAACGCTGATGAAAAGAATTGTCCTTATATTGTGTTCAGTTATACTGATTTTGGAAGGATGCAGCGGAAGGAACACTACCAAGAAGAATTCTTCGACCCAGACCGATTCCTTGAATTTCGGCCTGCCAAGTGTTCCGGGTATAATCACGGAACCGGAGGCCAGACTGGATTACCTGATGGAGCATTTCTGGGACGCCCTGAGCAGCAGCTGCTATGCCTCCCAGGTGGAAGAGCAGTTCGCTAACTGGCTGTGGATGAGTGAGCAAGTGCCTCTTTCCAAGGCTGGAGCCTCCCTTAAGAAAGCCTATGGAAAAGACCCTGAGAGGATATTGAACATCGCTGAGAAATATCTCTACGACCCCATATCTCCTTACAGAAACGAAGACCTTTTCGGCATATTGGCTGCCAGTGTGGGTGGAGAGAAGTACGAAGGGATAGCAAGGCGCTGCGCCCTGAATGCAGTAGGAAGCAAGGCGACAGATTTCAGGATGGTGGACAGAAGAGGCAGGGATCTGACTCTCTATGGGATAGAAGCCGAGTATGTGCTGATCTTTTTCAGTAACCCTGGCTGCACTTCCTGCAAGCAGATCATAGAACTGCTGAGCCAGGACGAACTGATAGGACAGGCAGTGAAGGACAGGCATCTGAAAGTACTGTCTGTATATATAGACGAAGATATGGAACTCTGGCAGGAACATATAGGAGATTATCCGAAGGAGTGGATAGTGGCTTACGATCCCCTGCTGATTCTTAGGAATATGGACATCTATAACATCAGAGCCATACCATCGCTATATCTTCTGGACAAAGATAAGACCGTTCTTCTGAAGGATGCTCCGGAAGAAAAAGCCATCGAAAGACTTAGACAAGAATTAACAATATATTATGGAAAATTTTAAAAGAATTGTAAAGTATTACGAATGTGACAGGATGGGTATCACCCATCATTCTAACTATATCAGGTTCATGGAAGAGGCAAGAATCTATGTACTGGATGAATTGGGCTATGGCTTCGAGAGAATGGAGGCGGAAGGCGTAGTATCCCCTGTCGTATCCCTGAGCATAGATTACAAAAAGCCTACTACCTTCAAGGATGAGATAGAGATAGCTCTGAAAGTAAAGGAAATGAGTTCCTTGAAGATTACTTTCGAATACCAGATGAAAGTAAAAGGAGTGCTCGTGTGCAGAGCCACAAGCACTCACTGTTTTATCTCAGAAGGCAGGCCTTTCTCTTTTCAGGAAAGGTGGCCTGAACTCACCGAAAAACTCCTGGAGCTTTAGTTATTTACTAAAGCTCCCAGGCTATGGCCGATGAGCCGAGGATGGCTGCATCAGAATCTTTCAACTCCGAGAAGAGAAGTTGTACCTTGTCTCTCCAAAGAGGGCATACTGCCTCGTTCATAGCCTTTACTGCAGGTTCGTAGAGCAGATTGCGGGCCTTGGCCACCCCACCAAAGAGAATAATAGCCTGAGGCGCAGAGAAAGCTATAAATCCAGCCAAGGCCTCACCGAGTATCTTTCCGGTAAATTCATAGACCTTGTTAGCTATCTTGTCTCCTGCAAATGCAGCTTCCTGAACGTCTTTGGCAGTGAGATTGTCGAAACTTCTAAGAATACTTGGCTCATCTGAAGTCTCAAGCAGTTCCCTGGCGGTTCTGGTGATACCTATGGCAGAACAATAAGTCTCCAGACATCCAATACCACCACAGCCGCAAGGCCGGCCGTTATATCTAATTACCCTTACGTGTCCAAGTTCTCCTGCGAAGCCGTCGTAACCGTAGAGCAGTTTACCGTCGATCACGATTCCGCTTCCCACACCTGTACCCAAGGTGATAACGATGAAATCCTTCATGCCTCGGGCGGCACCATAATACATCTCACCGAGGGCGGCGGCATTGGCATCATTAGTCAAGGCTACCGGAATGCCGCCGAGAGCCTTGGAAAGCATCTCGGAGAATGGCACTATCTTGCCGCAGGCCCAGGTAACATTAGCTGCATTGTCTATGGTACCGCTGCGATAGTTGGCACAAGGAGCGCCTACACCCACTCCGACCACCTCTTCTTCCACTCCTGCCTTGGCTACCAGAGCCTTGAGGGCTTCAGCAAGATATTCTACGAACTCCTGCTCATCAGTATGCTTGTTAGAGACTACTGCAGTCTCGCTGACTACATTGCCCCTTCTGTCTATGATTCCGATCTTCGCGCTCTGGCCACCGATATCGATGCCGACCACATAGTTTTTAGCCTTGTTATCCATAATTTACTCAAGTTTCGCAAGTAACTAATTATTTAATATTAAGAGATTTGTGTTGCTTGCGAAACTTTATCCCACGCACATTTCTCTGTTTATATGACCCTTCTCCTAAATCCTCTTCCTCAGGAAGAGGACTTTGTCGATGCTATAGCATCTCCGTACATAGGTGGTTTCGCACTTGCGAAACTTAAATAATTTATAAGATTGCTTTCGTATAGCTCCTGCGAACCATATAGTTAGTGTGTTCGTATTTGTGGAACATGTTCTGCACCTCTATGTTATCTGAAAGCTGAGGGTTCGTAATGAGCTTAGTAATGTGTCTCTTCTTCAAATTTTCAAGCAGGTACTGGAACATAGGCACGAATGCTCCCTTGTTCTGGTACTCAGGAAGAATGCCTATCATCAGAGCCTCCAGGGTGTCGTTCTTTCTGAGAGCATGTAAAATTCTGAACAATCCGAATGGGAAGAGATGTCCCCCGCTTCTCTTAACTGCTTTAGCAAGAGATGGTACACAGAAGGCGAAACCCACTATCTTTTCGTCCTTGTCAGCCACCACACAGACGAAATCTACGTCCAAAATAGGAGCATAGGAATTCAGATAGGCCTTTATCTGTCTGTCTGTAAGAGGGGTAAACTCATAAAGAGGAGCGAATGTCTCGTTATACATGTGGAAGAGAGGCATTCCGTACTTCTTTACCAGAGCCTTGGTGTTTTTCGCCTTGATGATGTGCAGACCATATTTCTCTGTAACTATGTCAGCCATTCTGGTTAGTCTTTCCACACTGTCAGGAACTTCGATAAGTTTCTGGTCCCACTCTGCTCCAACCTTGAATCCCAGCTCATTCAACCTCGGTTCATAGTAATCGTAATTATAGAGGGTAGTGAAAGGAGCGATCTTGTCGAAACCCTTGACCAGAAGACCCTCCTTATCCATATCGGTAAATCCGAAAGGGCCTATGATAGTGTTCATTCCCAGGCTCTTACCCCAGTATTCGACTGTGGTGATCAAAGCCTTAAGTACCTTGCTGTCATCGATGAAATCCAGCCAGCCGAAGCGGACGGTCTTACTGTTATGGATCTCGTTGGATTTATAATTAATGATACCGGCTACTCGGCCCACTATGTGCTTCTTTTCGTCATAGGCAAGCCAGAGTTTAGCGTCACAGAACTCATAAGCAGCATTTTTCTTAGGGTTGAATGTGTCGTATTCATCTCCGATGAGGGCTGGTACCCAAAAATCATTTCCCTTGTAAAGTTTGTAGGGAAAATGAATGAACGCGGACAACTGCCTGCGCGTCTTCACTTCTTCAATTCTGACATTCATATCATTAGGTTTTCAGTACGATTGCAAATATCGTAAAAAGATTTTAATTTTGCTAAATGTTGCGCGAAGATACTGTATTTGGCCCTATAAAAAGCAGGCGGTTGGGCTGGTCTTTAGGAATTAACCTGCTTCCACGGAAAGGCAAGATATGTAATTTTGACTGCATTTACTGCGAATGCGGCTGGAATTCCGATGGCAGGGACGACAAGACTATACCTTCTGCCGCACAGGTCAGAAGCGCCCTCGAAGACAAACTCGCTGACATACTGCTTAATGACATCAGAGTGGATTCCATTACCTTCTCCGGAGATGGAGAGCCTTCACTTAACCCAGACTTCCCTCAGATTATAGATGACTGCATCAGACTTAGGGACTGCTATTGTCCCCAGGCCAAAGTCAGTGTCCTGAGCAACGCCACGACTCTCGGCGATCCCGAAGTATTCGAAGCCTTGAAGAAAGTGGACAACCCCATCCTGAAACTCGATGCTGCGCGCGACAAATGGACGGCCATCATCAACCGTTCCCTTCCCTCCTATCACGTAAAAGACGTCTTAGAAGGGATGAAGGCCTTCAATGGGGATTTTATCCTTCAGACCATGTTTCTCAAATCAGAGGACTTCGATTCTCTCTCTCCAGAGGTCTTCAGTGAATGGTGCGAGATAGTAAGAAGCCTGAAGCCTCGCCTTATTATGGCCTATACCATAGCCAGACCTACTCCACAGAGCGGACTCATCCCTTACAGCGCTGCCGAGATGAAAGCAGCCCTCGACTCCTTAATGGCTGAAGGCTACAAATTCCAGATCTGCGGCTGATATTTGAATTTCCCCCGTAAAATAACTATCTTTGCGGCAAATTCGTTAAGCAAAAGCATGAACACAACGACTGCGATTTCCGCTATTTTAACACTGCTGGCAGGTATAGGTATCTTTCTTATAGCTTGTCAGATGATGAGTACGAATCTCGAATCTGCCAGTTCCAGCAAACTCAAAAAATTATTTGAAAAAGCGTCCAAAAGCAAACTGCTCGGAGTAGGAATAGGCACGGTGGGCACTGCCGCCATACAGAGTTCTGGCGCGACCACCGTGATGACCATCGGTTTTGTGAACGCAGGAATCATATCCCTCGAACAGGCCGCCACCATTATCTACGGAGCCAACATAGGTACCACGGTGACGGCCCAGATCGTTGCCCTGGGTATGTTCGGAAGCAACGCAATATCCACTACCATCATCTTCTCAGCCTTTGCGGGAATAGGAGCATTTATCTCCCTCTTTGCCAAGTCTAACAAGACCAAGACTCTGGGCGGAATCCTCACTGGTTTCGGTATGCTCTTCGTCGGCTTGTCTCTTATGAGCAGCTCGATGGGAGATTTTGCAGCCCTGGAGGGAGTCAAGACTTTCCTGGCCAGCGTCAGCAATCCCCTGCTCCTGGTCCTGATAGGAGCCATCCTTACCGCCATAATCCAGAGTTCTTCCGTAATGACTTCCATAGCCTTGGCGATGGTAGTTACCGGTCTCATAGGTCTGGATCAGGGTATTTACCTTACCATGGGTTCTAATATAGGTTCCTGCGTTGTAGCTATCATAGCCGGTCTTACCAGTGGATGCAATGCTAAGCGCACGGCACTTATACACCTGATGTTCAACTGCTTCGGCGTCATCATTTTCCTGCTTATCGGTCTGCTGGCCGATTCCTTGAGCGGAGGACGCTTCAGTTACGGAAGCATCTTCGAGGGTATGTTCCCGAGCGCTCCGCAGACTCAGCTTGCGATGTTCCACACCTTCTTCAACGTATTCACGGTTCTGCTGGTTCTGCCACTGAACAAATACATGGTGAAAATTGCATGCAAAGCCATACCTGAGACAGTACACAGCGAACAGAAGAGCAATTTCCGCCTGCGCTATGTAGATGACAACATGCTCCGCACCCCACCTCTTGCAGTCAGTCAGACTAAGAAGGAAATCGTCTGGATGTCAGAACTTGCCCTTCAGAATTTCGACAGATCCATAGAGATTATTACCAAGATGGATTTCAAGGAAAGAGGTATTTTCGACAAGGTAGAGGAAGAAATCAACTATATTAACAGGGCCCTGGTGGATTTCGTAGTAAGACTCTCTGAAAAGACTGGACTCAGTGAACACGACCATATCTATCTCTCCACTACCTTCCGCTCCATCCGTGACCTTGAGCGTATAGGTGATTATGCCGAGAACATTGTGGAATATGCAGATGACCTGCTTAAAACTGGTGACACCTTCTCCGCAGACGCCCTCGCTGAGATTAACCAATTGAAAGTCCTGGTTCACCAGCTTTACGACAAAGTCTTGCTGGCCTATAATTCCGAAGACCTTTCATATATGGCAGATGCCAATGTAGTGGAAGAGCAGATAGACGACTTCACCAAGATGATGGAAGACAATCATATCAGCCGTCTGAGTGCTGGAGTCTGCACCCCTAATGTGGGAGCCCACTATCTCGAACTCTCTTCCAACACCGAGCGTATTGCTGACCACCTTATGAATGTCGCCAAATCCATCCGCAGCCTGAATTAATATGAAAAAAATAGCCTGCGTAGGAGACAGCATCACTTGGGGATTCACCTTACTTAGAAGAGGGAAGCACAGCTATCCGGCTGTACTTCAAGAGCTTTTGGGAGAAGGATGGGAAGTTCATAACTTCGGCTTTAACGACTCCACTGCCAGAATAGACAGTGAAGTCCCTTATATAAAAAGAAAGGTTTTCAAAAAATCCCACGAGATAGAGCCTGACATAGTCCTGATAATGCTGGGCTCAAACGATACCAAGCAGATCAACTGGAATCCAGACAAGTTCAGAGAAGGCTACTGCCGTATCGTGGACAGTTATCTGGAGATGGAGCACAAGCCTGCAGTATGCCTGATGACTCCCCCGCGTATCTTTCACAAGCTGGACCTGAAGCCCCTGATGCTTCACAATTCCACCCTCAAAAATAAGGTCATCCCCATTATCAGGGAGGTAGCAGCGGAGCGAGGACTGAATGTTATAGACTTACATCCTATACTAAAATCCCGCCAGTTCTACACCGACGGGATTCATCCAAACAAGGAAGGAGCCCAAATGCTCGCTGAAGCCGTTTACAAGTCCTTACTCAGTAGCGAGCCGCATGGCCTGATCCATAGCGATCTTACCCTTGAAGCAGACTAAAGCGCCCTCCCCAGGAGAATAGATTACGAAATCCGATAGGGTCTTGCCGTCCTTGGAGATCTGTCCGTACATTCTTACAAGTTCACCCTCATCTTGGGCTTCCATCAGCAGTTCCATATCCTTAAAGATGGCATCAGCCTTGGCATTGAAACTGTCCTTGTCCTTTTTCTTAGCTTCCTCGTAATCCACCACCAGCATGGACTTCACGCCCTTAAGCATCTTCAAGGCTTCCTCAGATTCATCGTCAGCATCAGAGAAAGCAGACAGAGCCCTTATCACGCTGAAAGAAAAGCCGCTTAGATTTACCACCTCGAAACCCTCTTTGTTCTGATACTCCTTAGCCAGTTTTGTCAGTGAATCGATATCATTCTTGGCCCAGAGGCCCAAAGCTCCCACAAGAATCAGGGCAAGTACAGCAAATATCTTTTTCATAAGCCCCTTACTATTGAATTTTAGACATTATTTCATTCAGGTCTTTCATAAGAATTTTACCTTCAATGCAGATGAAATTGCATTCGTCAGCCTGGAATTCCACCAGAATGAAAGTCTTCACAAATTCTCCATCCATAGAGACCATTATTTTCACATTTCCCCCAGTTTCGTTAGCCTCCATCAACACTTCCAGATCCTTTCCCTCGCAGAACTTCTGCACATCCTCAAAAAGGGACTTGCTAAGTTTTGCATTCTCACATTCCAGGATATACAGGCCCTCGAAAGAGCTGATGATAGGGGTAATATCCACATCCTGATCCTCAATTTCCAACTCCGGAAGATGTTGCATCATCTTGAACATCGAAGGAGAAATATAGACTGAAGACACTCCATCCTTTCCGCTGTATTTCTGATAAATACTCTTTCCGGTCTCGGCGAAGGCACTCACTGAAATCAAAGCCGCGGCCACGAATAACATTAACTTTTTCATAACTTTTCTTAACTATTTAATTTTATAATAATAATCTACCTTGTTTGAGATGTAGGCCAATGTCCTTTCCAATTCCGCATAAGCCTGGGCCGGATCATCGTAGGTATCCTGAAGTTCCTTCGGCTTGAAGAGGAAAATAGAGGCCACTATCAGACAAGCGGCAGCAAATATCCATGCCACTCTGCTTCTCAAGGCCTTACGTGCCAGACTAACCTGAGTTCTGACCGCCTGCTCCCGCATCCCGCTTCGCTGGCTTATCTCGCTGTAAGACAGTTCATCGAGTGCTTTCATCTTAAGCGCATCGCTCTGCCCCTGCGGGAGTTTATCCATCTCGGCCAATGTCAATTTCAATTCCTCCTCCTTCTCCAGCTTTTCTGCTCCTTCCGCAGCCTCGCTAAGGAAATCCTGAGGCATCTCCTCCCGAGTCCTGCTCTCCAGAGCCTCGAGTTTATCCAAAGCTCGGTTCTTCAGCACCGTCTTGCAGTATGCCTCAGGGTTCTTGATTTCAGAGAGGCTGTCTTTTCTGCTCCACAACTTCAGGTACAGGTCCTGCACCATATCCTCAGCCTCGCTGCGGGATTTCAAAAGTGTGGTCGCGTAATCCACCAAGCCGTCTCTGAAAGACAGAAATTCGTCGTAAATATGTTTTTGTCCGTTCATCATTTAAAAATATTGACTGCACGAGCCTTCATATATAAGACGAAAAGGTAGAAAAAATG
>JBJEBS010000043.1:0-11456 GCA_051870275.1 Candidatus Cryptobacteroides sp. | reverse complement strand
TTCAATAAGACAGACCGTATAGCCAAATATCTGCAGAGCCAGATGGTGGAGCACAGGGATATCTTCTCTCAGGTGACCCTGTCCCGTGATGAATATACGCCGGAACTTCAGATGGACTTCGACAGGACTAAATTGGCCTTGAATGGACTTACTTCGGCTACGGCAGGTGCGGCCTTCAGCGCAGCTATGGCAGGAAGTGTGGCTTCTTATTATCGTGAGGATGGAGATGAGTATAACATCCGCGTGCGTTATGCTCCTGAATTCCGAAGCAGTATAGAGGATATAGAGAATATCACCATTACTACTCCTGCAGGTAAGACTGTGAAGATGAGGGAGTTGGGAACCATAAAGGAGACCAGCGTGCCTCCTACCATAGAGCGTAAGGATAGGGAGAGGTATATCAGCGTAAGTGCAGTGCTTGCTAACGGTGCAGCTCTTAGCGATGCCGTGGCTTTGAGCCAGAGCATTATCGATGATACCGATATTCCGAGTGATATCTCAGTGGAGATAGCCGGTGATTATGAAGACCAGCAGGATATGTTCGGAGATCTGCTCGTGCTTATGATCCTGATAGTAATTCTGGTGTATATGGTGATGGCTTCGCAGTTCGAGTCCTTCATGTCACCTTTCGTGATTATGTTCTCTCTGCCTTTTGCCCTGGTGGGTGTAATCCTGGGTCTGAGCATTACCGGTACCCCTCTCGGCGTGATGTCAATGATAGGTATTATTATTCTGCTGGGTATAGTGGTGAAGAACGGTATCGTGCTTATAGACTACACCATTCTGCTTCGAGAGAGAGGAATGGGAGTGGTTGAGGCTTCAGTCAAGGCTGCCCAGAGCCGTCTGCGTCCTATCCTTATGACTACTCTTACCACCGTACTCGGTATGCTTCCTATGGCTATAGGCATAGGTGAGGGTTCCGAGATGTGGAAGAGTCTGGGTATGACGGTATGCTGGGGTCTTACTATCTCTACTGTAGTCACTTTGGTGCTTATTCCGACAGTTTATTGTATATTTGCACTTAGACAAGAGAGGAAAATTAAAAAATGAAAGCTATATTTGTAAGCTATAATCAGGCATATAACGATGAGATCGTCGAATGTCTCGAGAAGAACGGTCAGAGAGGCTTCAGCAGATGGGCCGAAGTGATGGGAAGGGGAAGTGAGAATGGAGAGCCTCATTACGGGAATCACGCCTGGCCGGTGATGAATCAGAGTGTTCTGACTATCGTTGAGGATAGTAAGGTCGCTCAGATTCTGGAGGATTTGAAGGGGAAGGACGGAAGGCATCCTGAGTTGGGACTCAGGGCCTTCGTCTGGAACATTGAGGAACATATTTAATTAGTATAGTTATGGAAGTGACAATTAGCAATCAGAATCTTGCAGAGGTGCTGGCCTCTTCATCCGTGGTGCTCGTGGATTTCTGGGCTACCTGGTGTGGACCATGCCGTATGCTTGCTCCTGTAGTTGAGGAAGTGGCTGCCGAATTTGAGGGTAAAGTCGTAGTCGCCAAATGTAATGTGGATGAGGCTCGTGAGGTGGCTATGCAGTTCAGGGTTATGAGCATACCTACTCTTATTTATTTCAAGAACGGGGAAGTGGCTGACAAGACTGTAGGTGTAGTTCCTAAGGAAGATATTGTATCTAAATTAAATAATTTGTTATGAAAAAATTAATTCTTGCAGCCGCTGCACTTCTGCTTGCAGTTTCTGCTCATGCACAGCTCGGTATCGTAGCCGGTGTCACTTCTTCTCAGACTGAATTGGATGCCGCTTACAAGGACATCGCCGAGACCATGAATGTGGACCAGTATCACGCCGGTCTGGTTTATAATATCGATTTGTTTCTGGGTTTGAGTATTCAGCCTGGTATCATCTACAATATGAAGGGTCAGAGCCCGGCTTCTAACATCGATGCTTTGGGAGCTAAGCAGGACGTAGTCATCAATACCAAGACAGGCTATCTCGAGGTTCCTGTAAGGGCTGCCTGGGGGATCAATCTGTTCAATATCGTGAATGCCTTCGTCTTCGCTGAGCCTTATCTGGGTTATGCCATCAATACAGAGACAGTTACTGAATTTAAGGACGCAGCCATAGCTGATGCAGCTAATAAGGTGATGGGAGCAGAACTTCAGTCTAAGAACGAGTGGGATGCCCGTAACCGTTTGGAGTATGGTGTAGGCTTGGGTGCCGGTGTGAAGGTCCTTGACAGGATTGCCCTCAGTGTGAAGTATTACTGGGAGTTCGGTAATCTTTTCAAGGAAGGTGAGGATGCTCCTAATATCAGTACCGATCAGATGCTTAAGGCTTTCAAGGATCAGAAGGCTGCCGGTATCGCCGCTTCACTGACTATTTATTTCTAGTTCAGGGATATATGAATTTGAATAAGCCGCACGGTTTTTCGCGCGGCTTTAGTTGCTTAAAGGATGTTAAGGGAAGAGATCATAAAGCATCTTGGAGAGGATTGGACTGATATGAACTGCTATATCAAAGAGGCCCTCTCATCGGATATAGCTTTGTTACAGGAAGTTAATGACGATCTGATAAGTCACGGAGGAAAGATGCTTCGCCCTATGGTGGCTATATTGGTGGCGAGGATGCTGAGCGGGGGCAAAGCCAGCCGAGAGTCGGTAAAGGTGGCTGCGGCGGTGGAGATGCTTCACAATGCTACGCTCTTGCACGACGATGTAGCGGACGACAGTCCGACCAGAAGGGGAGAGCCGACATTGGCCTCCAAGATAGGACCGAGTACGGCAGTGCTGATAGGGGATTTCTGGCTGGCGAAGGCTATGGAGCTGACTTTGACTTCCGCTACTCGCAGTTCTATGGCGAAAGTGGTCTCCAAGGCCATGACGAATCTGGCAGAGGGGGAGATGCTTCAGCTTCAGAAAAGCTACCAGCAGGATACGTGTGAGGAGGATTATTTCCGTATAATCTATTGTAAGACCGCGTCTCTTTTCGAAGCTGCATGTTTGGGTTCTGCCATCACCTGCGATGCGTCTCAGGAGCAGCAGGAGGCTGTAGCTCATTATGCCAAGTGTCTGGGCATAGCTTTTCAGATAAGGGATGACATCCTGGATTATGTGGGGGATGTGGCTTTGGGAAAGCCGGTGGGGATAGATTTGAAGGAGCATAAGATTACTCTGCCTCTGCTATGTGCCATGAAGGGTTCGAAGCAGGAGGCTGAAATCCGAAAGATGATCTCGCAGACAGATTCTCATCCTGAATATTGCGAGCAAATTCGTAAATTTGTCCTCGATAAGGAGGGGGCGGCTAAGGCCGAGATAGTTCTGGAGGAGTATATAGACAGGTCCGTCAGGGCGCTGGAAACTCTTCCTGACGGGGAGGATAAGAATTACCTTATAAAGATAGCCAGATATAACACTATCAGAAGAATATGAGTTTTACACAGTTAAAGGCCCAGGAGGGGATATGCAGAGCACTGCAGGCCATGGTCGATACCGACAAGGTGGCGCATGCCATTATGTTCGAAGAAGAAGATGGCGGGGGAGCAGTGGAATTGGCATTGGCATTCCTGAAATACCTTTACTGTAAGAACAGGCAGGAGGGGGAGGCTTGCGGCAAATGCCCTTCCTGCAATAAGATAGCCAAGCTCATTCATCCGGATATGCACTTCGTCTTTCCGGTGAATTCGGGGCTTTGCTCGGAGTATCTGGACAAGTGGCGCTCGCTGCTGCTCGCGAATCCTGCCTTTACGGAAAACGATCTGAGCGAGGCTCTGCAGATAGAGGGGAAGTCGGCCCTTATCAAGGTAGATGAGGCCAAGGCTCTTCTGGACAAGTTGTCTTTCAGCGCTTTGGAAAGGGGCTACAGGAGTGTGCTGATCTATCTGCCGGAGAAGATGAACAAGGACGCGGCGAACCGCTTGCTGAAATTGGTGGAGGAACCGCCTCAGAAGACTATTTTCATCTTTATTACCCACTCCAGAGAGCAGGTGCTCCCTACCATCGCTTCGCGCTGTCAGATATTCAGGCTTAACGCTCAGAGGCAGAGAAGTGTAGGAGGAGCGGCGGAGATGGAATTGCTCCGGCCTCTGATGCAGGCGCTATTAGCCAAGGATCTTTACGCCTGTCTGGATATAGCTGATACTTTGGCCAATCTGCCTTCGAAGGAAAAGGCGAAAAATTTTTGTAAATTTGCTGCGGAGCAGATGCGGAACATCTTTCTGCTGCAGCAGGGGATGGATTCTCTGGTGGAGGCTTCGGGGCTTCAGGAGTACAGGGATTGGGCCCAGAGAAGTTCCAAGACTTTTCCGAGAAAGGCTTTGGAGGCTTTTAGCAGGGCGCAGATGCTGATAGGACGTAATGTCAGCGTGAAGATTCTGTTCACGGATTTGGTGAACACCTTATATACTGTTATATGAATGAATCAAAAAAATACGACTGCTTTCGGGGTTGCGTAGTGGTGGATTACGAGGACGGAAGCACCGAATGTACATATAGGGAGGGCTGTTGCAAGCTCGCCGTGCATAATTATCTTAAGGGCATTCCTGCAGTGGAATATGCCCATATCTTCGAGGTGCGCTTTAAGAATACCCGCAAGGCTTATTACAGGAACAGCTCCGGCCAGAGCATTCGCCAGGGCGACAAGGTGGTGGTTGAGGCCAATACCGGATACGATCTCGGGATAGTCAGCCTGGAGGGCCCTCTGGTTCTTAAGCAGTTGGAACGCAGGAGGATAGACCCTCAGAGCTATGAGTTTAAGAAGATTCTTCGCAAGGCTCGTCAGTCCGACATAGACAAGTGGATGGCTGCTACAGCCAGGGAGCAGAAGACTATGATAGAAGCTAGGCGTATCGCCGCCACCCTCGGCTTGGAGATGAAAATAGGGGACGTGGAGTTTCAAGGAGACGGAAGCAAGGCTATATTCTACTATATCGCCGATGGTCGCGTGGATTTTCGCCAGCTCATCAAGGTCTTCGCCGAGGAATTCCGCATCAAGATAGAGATGAAACAGATCGGCGCCCGTCAGGAGGCCGGCTTGATCGGAGGCATCGGGGTGTGCGGAAGGGCTTTGTGTTGTGCCAATTATGTCACGAACTTCAAGAGTATCAGCACCTCTGCTGCTCGCTGCCAGGATCTATCCCTGAATCCTGCCAAGCTTGCCGGTCAGTGCGGGAAACTCAAGTGTTGCGTCAATTACGAGGTTCCGACCTATCTGGATGCTCAGAGCCGCTTGCCGAAGGTAAGCGAGCCGCTGGAGTTCGAGGATGGATTGGCCTATCTTAGAAAGACGGATATTCTCGCGGAGACTATGTATTTCTCCTATGACAGGAGTTCGGATGCTCAGCTTTATCCTCTGTCTGCCGCTGAGGTGAAGAAAATTCAGGAGATGAACAGGCAGGGCCTTAAGCCTGCTTCGCTTATTCCGGAAGCGGAGCCGAGCTCGCCTGAATTCGTGACTGCTGTAGGTGAGGGAAGTATCAGCAGGTTCGATAGCCCTAAGAAGAAACGTAAGAATAACAGAAAGTCTCGTGGCGCTTCAGCTAAAGAGAAATAGTATTCTGGGAGCGTTCTTGCTTCTTATGTGTGCTTGTGGCCGCCCCGATGGAGCGGCTGAGTTCGTAAGAGGGGACAGGATGGAGTATGAGTTTGTGCTCTCAGTGGAAGATACGGAGGCCCTTTATGACCTATCGCTGGTGGCGAAGGTGGACGGGCTCGAGGGACAGAAGGGGACTGACTTAGAGATAAGGTGGTATTCTCCTGATAATCATATTTATATCGAAAAGGGTTGGCTGCCCCTGGAGGGGCGGGACGGGATCTTGCAGCCCTATAGGGATGGGGTGAACTTCAGGGAGAAAGGGAATTGGCATATAAGGATATACCCGAAGAATTCTGCTGTGAAATTAGCCGGAATGGGGATAGAAATGAGAAGGACTAATGGGACACGATAAATTACGTAAATTTGCTGAGAATGAGACATTTGGATGTCTTCTGCAGCCGGACTCCAGGGAGATTCTCGAAGGGGGATTCTTCGATTTGAAGGATCATCCGATAAAGGGGAACTGGGCTCGGGAGATGTTCGGGCGGGAGAGTGCCGAGATAGTTCTGGAACTGGGTTGTGGAAAGGGAGAATATACTCTGGATCTGGCTCGAAGGTATCCTGACAAATGTTTTATCGGAGTGGATATCAAGGGGGCGAGGCTCTGGAAGGGGGCGAAGACTGCGACTTTGGAGAAGATTCCGAATGTGGCTTTTCTGAGGACCCGAATCGAGTTTATTACGGCTTTTTTTGCGCCTGGGGAGATATCGGAGATATGGCTTACCTTCTCTGATCCGCAGATGAAAAGTGAGAATTCCCGTCTTACTTCGCCTTTGTTTCTGGAGAGGTACAGGAGCTTTTTGAAGCCTGGAGGGCTGGTGCACCTGAAGACTGATTCGCGCTTTCTGTATGAATATACCAGGGCGGTGATTAGGGCTAACGGCTTGGAGGAGAGGGCCTGTGTGCAGGATCTGTATGCTGGGGTCGCTGAGGATGGCAGTGCGGTTGCTGAGTTGGCCGGGGCTTGCCGTGGGGCTGGGGATGAGCAGGGAGCGAAGGGAATTGGCATAAATAATCAGACCCTGGACCCTGTGGTGTATGAGGTGCAGACTTTTTACGAGAAGATGTTTCTGGAGATGGGGCTTCCGATTACTTATCTGGAGTTCTGCATAGACCATAGTGGGGAGTACCTTCATCCGGAGGATTTCGATGAGAAATACTGGAGGGAGAGCGAGGGACCGCGCCGTTCCTTCGGCCACGGGGAGAAATAGTGGCCGCCTCTCGGAAGTGGCCGCCTCATGGCAGAAATAGTGGCTACGTCTTAGAGAAATCATTTAGGATTTGGAAAAGAGGAAAGGGAATGCTATCTTTGCTCATATTAAATCTTTAGCTTATGAAACAGGAATTGGTACAGGCATTTATGCTTAAGAATGGGGATTGCTTCGATCTGGTGGCAGCCCAGGAAGTTCAGAAAAGGCTTACTGAATTGGATGATGACAAGGCTACAGTCATCCTGAGTCTTTCTCTTCAGAAACCCACTGTAATACTTATCATCGCCATTCTCTTGGGTTGGGACAGGTTCTTCCTCGATGATATTGGCCTGGGAGTAGTGAAGGTGATTACCTGCTATGGTTGTGGAATCTGGTGGCTGATCGATATCTTCTCTGCTAAGAAGAGGACCTATGAATATAATTATAAGAAATTTACCGAAGCATTAATGCTCTGCAAGTAATATGGCAAGTATCTTACCTCCGCATAAAAACAAGTTGGCCTGGGCCATTATCAGCACTCTTTGCTGCTGCATTCCTGGTGGAATAGTTTCTATCGTCTATGCCTGCAAGTCTAATAGCCTCTATGATGACGCCAGGTTCGTTCAGGACGATGATGTCAGACGCGAAGCCTTGTATCTGGAGTCGGAGAAGGCTAACAGGACTGCCAACACCTGGATTATCGTAAGTGTCGTTCTTAGCCTGATATTCTGGATAGTATATATGGTGTTGATCCTTACAGGAGTGACTATCGGTCTCCTGGATGAATTCATGTATTAAGGCTTTGCCTAGACAGAAGCATATATTGAAGAAGGTGGGCTTTATCTTGCTGATACTGCTCGCTTTCTTCTTTTTGTATATCTATGCCAAGTTTGACCCGTCCGAAGCGCCTTTCCCGAAGTGTCTGCTCTTCTGGACGACCGGCGTGAAGTGCCCTGGCTGTGGCTCACAGCGGGCTCTCCATTCCCTGCTGCACCTGGATATCGCGGGGGCCTTCCACTACAATGCTGCACTGATTCTCCTGCTGCCGGTGATCTTCTTCCTGGTCTTGGCCTATCTGCTGCAGGACAGATTCCCACGGCTTTATAGCCTTAGTCATAGGCCAATTCTCTCCTGGGGCTTGCTTGTCTTTATCCTTCTCTGGGGGCTCCTGCGAAACATCTTCGGTTGGTAGATACGAAGATATCCGGTCATTGTTCAGGTAAATAACCTGGCAACTCCGGATATCAAAAAGGAGGTGTTAATCCTTTCACCAGCAAAGCTACAAAATTTTTTGTATCTCAGCAAGCATTAGTTCCTGACGGGCTCAGTGCCGGCAGATCCTAGGGTGTTATCGCTGTCAGTTCTAAAGGTGTCAGTGCCGGCAGCTCCATTTTCCGTGCCGGCAGCACCTGATGGTGACAGTGCCGGCAGCTCCGAGGGTGGCGCGTGTTCCGGAGAGGACTGCCGCGCACTCACGAACCCCGCCGCGATCATGCCTGGCCCAGGCCAGCCGCGTATCGTCTCTCTGTCCATCTTCCTCTCTGTCCATCTTCCTCTCTGTCCATCTTCCTCTCTGTCCATCTTCCTCTCTGTCCATCTTCCTCTTCCTCTTCCTCTTCTACTCCCCTTTGCTGCATCTATTCCCTTCGTGCAATTCACCTGGCATATCGTCAAAACGTATCTTATTGATTATTAGGAAAGTACCGAAGTACGATATGGCAAGTGGAATCAATTTGATGTCATCTACCATAATCTAAAATGATAAATACCTGAGTATTAATTTGTTATAATTTTATCCCATGCCAGGTGAATTGCACGAAGCGACTCTCGGTAAGCAAACAGGCCGAATTACTCACCGAACACCTGTTCAAAGTGCCTCTGTTGAGCGAAAGCCCGATATTACAACCGAACAGTAGTTTTGATGTCATCAGTGCCGGCAGCTCCTCTCTGTCAGCCGTCTCACTTCGTTCGACCCCACCGCAAGCGGTTCCCCCTCTTACATGCCGAGGGTGGCGCGTGTTCCGGAGAGGACTGCCGTGCACTGTACCTTCACCAGCTTCATGAAGGTCACTGCAGAGAGAGCAAAAAGCAATAAAAGGTCGATTATTTGTTTTAGCCTAAAAATTAGCAAAAACGCAAAATAACAGTCAAAAATTGCTCGCGATGGGGAGAGGTACTGTGCTCACAGTGACCAGTAAATTACTTACCAGCCACCTGTTCAAAGTGCCTTTGGTGAGCAAAAGCCTGAAATTCCTCACCAAGCATAGGCCCAAAGGGTTATCGGTGAGAAATACACGCAAATTGCAATCTGAAGCAGTTCGGTCTTATAACAAATTGTTGCAGAAAAATTTGGAAAAGTCGTGGGGGGTATATTTGCAAAATAGAATTTAATGCTTTTTTGTTATGAAACACAATTTATTTAGAGTATTGACAGGGCTATTATTGGGAGTTTTGTCATTTATCTCATTATCTTCTTGTATTAAAGATGATTTAAGTGATGAAAACATTATTGGCAAATGGCAATCAACGAGTATTACCTATCAAGAGTATGAGTCTGGCAAATTGACAAGCGAAAAGTCTGATAAATGCGTAGACTTTTATTATGGTTTACATCTTAAGAGTGACGGTACTGGACAATGGATAAAATATGATGGGGATGAATCTTATACGATTCAAATAACATGGGTGATAATGGGAGACAAATTAATGCTTAGTACCGGAGACACTATAGTATATAATATTATATCGCTTAATGGTAATTCTATGACTCTTGAGTACGTAGAAGAAGAAATATATGATGGAATTAAATATAAATACATTACTAAGATGTATTACAAAAAAATATAATATTTGAAAGAGTCGCCATAGAGCGACTCTTTTTAATATAGACCAATTATACATACTTCTGGAGTATAATGAACAGCCGGTTCTTCTTCGATGTGCTCCACTTCACATCTCTTCTCTTCTCTTCTCCTACCAGATGTAATCGGTCCCTCCTTACTGCTTAGAGAGTTGATTGTGTTCTGAATTTTGTTCTGTACCCGTCATCGGAACGGTAGAAGGGTATATCTCTATGCGGATTTGGGTGCTTAAAAGTTGAGATTAGGTCAAAAATAATTTACGACGATGATAAGACTCTGGTATTGAAGATCGTTCGAAGATTATTTTTTATTTGTATATTTGTATTGGCTGCCACAAGAGGCAAACCTTAAACTATGATTGACGCAGAGAAGAATTATTCTATTATTGCATCGGATTTAGGCTTTGACAGACCTGCCATCAGGGGACAATTGGTTCCGATCAAGAACTGCTGGCATTTTTACACATCTGGAGAATCTGTTGAGGTCTTGTTTCATGATGAGGCGGAGTTTCGTGATGGGATGAACAGGATTTTTCCTGTTGCAATTTCTTATGAAGTCCTGATTTTGGCTTTTGTCTTGATGGATACGCATGTGCACTTTATCTTGTATGGACCATTTGATGCTTGTAATCGCTTTATTCACGAGTATCTGCGGAGAACGTCGATGCATCTATTTTCGCAGTATCAAGTACGAAACTACTTAAAGGGGATAGAAATTAGCCATCAGGCTATCAATGATGATCGTTATTTGAAGACTGCCATCTGTTATGTAATAAAGAATCCGTTGGCGGCAGGTCTGCCGTATAATACCTGGGATTATCCATGGTCCAGCGGAGCGCTCTACTTTCGTCTCCCAAACTACTGGACAAGTCCAGGGTGGACCTGTGAAACTGAGCTGAAGGTAATGAATGCTAGCGATTGGCGAAAAATTACAAAGTGCAAATCAAAGCCAGGAGTGGAAGTTCGTGCAATCAATGATCTCGTTCTACCATCTGAATATGTGGCTGTATCAATAGTAGAAAGGATATTCAGGAGTAATAGGGCGTACAATTATTTCTTATCTACGTCCAAGGATATAGATGTTGAGTCTCGGGGTGGAGCGATTTCGCATCTGTCGATCCCATTGTCTGAAATGTGGAATAACCGCAGAATCCTTCTGCAGGAAAAGTTTGGTGTATCTGACTTGCGAGGATTGAGTATGGAGCAACGCATAAGCTTGGCCAGGAGTATGAGAGCCAGGTATAATTGTTCTCCAAAACAGATTGCAAAGTTGTGCGGTCTGGTCTACGAAGAGGTGAAAAGCATTATTTGAAACATGACCTTGTAGAATAATTATTAGCAAGTTGTTTCTCTATGCTAACACCTGGCAACTCCAAAATTTGTAACGTATTGAGTGTTAAGAATATAGGAAAATGCGGGTAGCCAGGTGGAACAAATTGATGTGAACCTACCAGGGGCTATAATGATAAGTAGCAGATTATCAGGGAGATATATTTGTGACTTCTGCCAGGTGATTTGCTTGAGGAGGGGAGGCCGCGGGGCAGGGATTAGCCACGCTGCGCGTGCCTTTTTCCATTTCGCTCGCCGCGGGGCCACTGCAAAGCAGCAGTGGGGTGGGACAATTAGTTACACGGCTGGAGCCGCTATTTTGTTTTGGAGCCGTACCTCTTATGAAAGCAAGGGTCACGTGCAAAAGTATGTGTTTAAGCATAGATAGTCTGAAGTCTGAAGAGGAAGTATTTGACATCAGATACACCCCTGAGTTGGGCACGAAAGTTTTTGATTTTAGAGTTAAGTAATGTTTAAAAAATAACTTGGTTCAATTGAGAGGTTTGACAAGGTAATT
>JBJEBS010000042.1:0-11533 GCA_051870275.1 Candidatus Cryptobacteroides sp. | reverse complement strand
ATTCACCTGGCATATCGTCAAATCGTATCTTATTGATTATTAGGAAAGTACCGAAGTACGATATGGCAAGTGGAATCAAATTGAGCTCATCTGCCATAATCTAAAATGATAAATACCTGAGTATTAATTTGTTATGATTTTATCCCTTGCCAGGTGAATTGCATGAAGCTCCTCGCGGTGAGTAAAACCCGCAAATTACTCATCGAACAGTAGTTTTGATGGCATCAGTGCCGGCAGCTCCTCTTCGGAACCGTCTCACTTCGTTCGACCCCACCGCAAGCGGTTCCCCCTCTTACAATGCCGAGGGTGGCGCGTGTTCCGAAGAGGGGTGGCGCGTGTTCCGGAGAGGACTGCTGTGCACTGTACCTTCACCAACTTCATGAAGGTCACTACAGAGAGACCAATGCCTAAAAATTAGCAAAAACGCAAAATAACGACCAAAAATTGCTCGCGATGGGGAGAGGCACTGTGCTCATAATGACCAGTAAATTACTCACCAACCACCTGTTCAAAGTGTCACCGGTGAGCAAAAAACCGAAATTACTCACCAACCACCTGTTCAAAGTGTCACCGGTGAGCAAAAAGCCGAAATTACTTACCAACCACCTGTTCAATGTGCCTCTGGTGAGCGAAAGCCTGGAATTACTCACCAAATATGGGGTTCAGCAACGGCCACCTCTTTAATTCCGGCTGCGGTGCTGGTGGAAAGTTGTTCCCCTTTCATTTTAGCGAAATAACAGGGTATTTTCGCACACCGCAGCAGGCTCTTGCGCTTTTGGGGGATTATTTCTAACTTGCGGGGACAAATTCTGAACTTGCTATGAAGTCTTTATCTTTGGTCCTGTCGATACTGGACGCCATTTTGAGATTAAGCGGAGCTAGCAGCCTCGAAGAATTGGGCGAGGCCCGTCTGGAGCATTATTATCAGATAGCTGAACACCCTGTAAAACTGAACGAGTCCAGCCGCGCCGAACTCCTCGCCTTAGATTTCCTGAGCCCATTCGAGGTCGCATCCATCCTAGATTATCGAGCTCGAAGCGGAGACATCCTCTCTGTAGCCGAGCTCGGTTCCGTCATCGGAATAGATTCAAAGAAAGCCCTCGACCTCTCGTATTTCCTCAATTTCGAAAGCCCCTACCGCCCCTCCCAAAGAGAATCAGGCCAGTCATACAAGCTAAAGGCCTATATGCGTAACGGTCTTAAAAACAGTGAGATATCTTCTCTGCTCAAGCTCGAGGCAGATTACGGCCAATGGAGCCTCGCCCTCAGTTCCACTGATCAACTGCAGAATTACCACCTCTCCTATTCTCACCCCCGTTTCCGCCTGCTGCTCGGCTCTTTCAACCTCCATTACGGCCAGGGCCTGCTACTCTGGAGTGGCTTTTCCATAAGCTCGGTATCCAGCCCAGCCTCCCTTGTTCGCAATCCAGCTCCTGCCCTCGCATCGAACTCCTCCTCCGCGTCCTACTCCCTGAAAGGCGCCTCCCTCTCTTTCGATATAGGCCAATTCTCTTTCGAATTTTCTGCCTTCGACCGCTGCCTTTCTGCTCGCCTGAGCCATTACCGCCCCCGCCTCAGTCTCGCGCTAAGTGCTTTACACTCTGATGGATATGAGGCTGCTGGTGTCGATCTGAAAAGCAGCCTCGGAAAATTCACTCTCTGGAATGAGAGTGCTGCCATCTTAAGGGAAGGGACTCTCAGTACTGCCAGCATAGGAGGAATCCGTTATAACATAGCATATCAGAAGTATTTCTCTTTATCTCTTAGAGCCTATAGTCCTCAGTATCAGTCCCCTTATGCCTCGGCCATCAGTCTTTTCGGCAAGTCCTCTGACCAATGGGCACTGAGTTTTGGCTACCAAAGTCCCTGTTTCGATCTCTGCCTGGACGCAGGAGGCAGAATCTCTAACAGCGACAAGGCCTTGAGAAGTACTGAGAATCTACACGGCCAGTGGGAACTCTCCGACTGGAGCCTGGAGGCTAAGCTCAGACATCGCCTGAAGATTAAAGCCGAAGAAGCAGTAATCAATGAGCTGAAAGCGGAAATTCAGGCTCATAGAGAGGAAATTGGCCTGAAAATCACAGGACTCGTCCAGAAAGGCAGAAACATTTCGGCTTACGCAGAGATGGACTGGAGTATCAGGGATGTTAAATGTCAATTGGCATATTTCGACGCGCCCCTGTGGGCGGAGAGGATATATGCGTACAGTCCGGATGTGCCAGGGAGTTTCGCGATAAAGCAGTATTATGGCAGGGGTTATGTGCTGGGGCTTTATGGTAGATTTGGGGATCTGGCGCTCAAACTCTCTTATATGGGACGGATGGATGGGCGAAGTCCGCTGCTGGAACTGCGTATGTATCTGCAGTTTAGAATGTCAGGCAGAGTCCCATCCCCAGGGCCGGAGCGCTGAAAGGGTCAGGGGCTATGAGAGAAGGGGAGAGCCTCAGTGAGATGTCTTCCGAGATCTCAAAGTCGTGCATGTAGGCGAAGACATTGGCATCGATGACCTGCAGCAGATAGCCTGCGACGGTGACCAGAAGGGCGTAGTCGCGATACCGGCGGTAGAGGTTCTTATAGTATTTGGAAGTCTCCAGAGGAATGTAGGTGGTGTCCTCGGCATTGTAGAGGTCGCGGAAGCGCTCGTAATTCTGACGGAATTTCACATAATAGCTGGCTCCGCCTATCATTATGCCCCAGTAGAGAGGGAGTTTCCAGATCTCGTGATTATAGATCTGACCCAGGCCAGGCACCAGCAGGGAGTAGAGGGTGGCCTTCTGAGGGTTAGGCCAATCATTTGGTTCATAACAGATTACTCCATCCATAAAGCTGCCCCAGTACATCAGTCCCGCCCCTACATAGCAGAGGGTGCTGGCAGTGCTGTTACCTTGGGTCCCGTAGTAGATGCCTCCGCCTATGCCTGCGGCTATGCCTCCATAGACTATGGGCAGTTTCCAATAGTCTTTATTATAAATCTGCATGCCTCCTACACAGACAAGGGAGCCTTCGAAGGCGGTAGCCACATCGAGTGTGGTCTTGTGGCCAAGGCCGCGGAAGTATTTCTTCACATCGAAGATCTTGTCGGTGGAGTCGGAAGGTGCCTGATTGTCATCTCCATAGTTCTGATTAAAGGCCTCGTCCTTAAACTGGGCCTTAGCTTCAAAAGTGGAGAAACAAAGGGCTATGCCACAGAGCAGCAGTATTTTAGTTATTTTTGAGCGCATCTAAAAATCGCTTTACTTCCTCGTCTGAGTTAAAGTTCACGGTGATGGAACCTTTGCCTGTCTCTGAGCGTTTCAGGCTGATCTTGCCCTTGAAATACCTGGCCATCTCTTTGCAGAGTTCTTTGTGCTCGGAAGGAATGTCTGGAGTGCTGACGCTTTGGACCTGTGGCTCAGATTCCGGCTGATTCAATTTGTCCAGAATGGCCTTGACTTTCGTTTCTAACTGCCTTACGTTCAACTCGTTTTTTATAGTGTAGTCGCAAAGTTTGGTCTGAAGATCAGGGTCTTCTACGGAGAGAAGCACCTTGGCGTGCCCTACGCTGATCTGACCCACTTTCAAATCGTGTTGCACCTTTACAGGCAG
The DNA here is from genome assembly GCA_051870275.1 of Candidatus Cryptobacteroides sp. Taxonomy (GTDB): domain Bacteria; phylum Bacteroidota; class Bacteroidia; order Bacteroidales; family UBA932; genus Cryptobacteroides. The sequence continues at coordinate 7,948 of JBJEBS010000042.1, read as the reverse complement.
CCTGAGCAGACGGATCTGGTTAGCAATGGAGGAGCGGCTCTTGCCCAGACGCTCTGCCATCTGTTCTTGGGTGAGATTACACTCGGAGAGGAGTCTCTGAAAACTGAGGGCCACTTCTATAGGGTCCAGGTTCTCTCTCTGCACATTCTCCACGATGGCCATCTCCAGCATCCCCTGGTCATCAGCTTCTCTCACATAAGCCGGCACCTCGGTAAATCCTGCCATCTGGCAGGCGCGGTAACGCCTTTCTCCGCTGATAATCTGGTAGCGGGTAGGGCTCAGTCTTCTGACCGTGATAGGGCTGATCAGACCGAGACTCTTGATGGATGCTGCCAAGCCCTCCAGTTCCTCACTGTCGAAACTGGCTCGAGGCTGAAAAGGGTTAGGCTCTATCTGGGAGAGGGGCACTCGAAGCACATCGGCACTTGGCCTGTTTATGCTGGAGGCACTGCTCTTGTCCTGATATCCTACTGGCTTGCGGAGCTGATCTATCTCGGGAATGTCTCCCAATATGGCCCCGAGTCCACGGCCGAGACCTCTGTTGACTGCACTCATAAGGTATCGTGATTTCTCTCCAGAACCTCTTTAGCGAGATTCAGGTAATTGTTCGTTCCGTTACTGCTAATATCGTAGAGAACTATAGGCTTGCCGTAGGACGGAGCCTCGGAAAGACGGATATTTCTCTGTATTATAGTATTGAATACCATAGACTTGAAGTATTCTTTCAACTGGTTCACCACCTGAGCGTGAACTTTCGTTCTGCCATCGAACATAGTGACTACAAAGCCTTCTATGTTCAAGTTCGGATTACTGCCGCTTTGAACCAGACGTATGGTCTGCAGAAGTTTGCCTATACCTTCCAGGGCGAAGAACTCCGGCTGGACCGGAATTATCACCGAGTCGGCGGCTGTCAGGCAGTTGATGGTGATAAGCCCCAGGGAAGGGGCGCAGTCTATGATGATATAGTCGTAGTCGTTCCGGACCTCTTCCAAGGCGGATTTGAGGATATGGTCTCTGCCAGGCAGGTCTATGATTTCGATCTCCGCTCCCACTAGGTTTATGTGGGATGGAAGCATCTTCAGATAGTTCATCTCGGTAGGAACTATGCAGTCTTTCACTGCCACGGAACCTATCATCACCTCATAGAGGGTGTGCCCGTCGGTGGAATCCGGAGCATAGTTCAGACCGGAAGTGGTATTAGCCTGAGGGTCAGCGTCTATAATGAGCACCCGTCTCTCCAGAACTGCCAGAGAGGCAGCTAGGTTGATGGCCGTGGTGGTCTTGCCCACGCCGCCCTTTTGATTAGCGATAGCAATAACTTTTCCCATAGGGAGCAAATATAATAAATTTATTTGTTTGAAAGCACGTTTATATGGTAAGGCATAAGTTCGATCTCTACAGGCAGCCTGCCCTCGATCTCCCCGTCCAGTTCCACTATGTCTTCAGAGGACTTGTTCAGAGGTACTACAGTGAATTTTTTGCCCCTCTGATAGATGATGCGTTTCGACTCGTTGGCGCTCTTGTTATAGATGCGCGGGAGTTCGGGCAAGAGCTTGCTGATGGCGATCTTAGGGACGATGATAGCATCCAGAATGCCGTCAGTAGGGTCTGCCAGGCAGCATTGCTGCATACCTCCGCCACAGTAGGAGCCGTTCCCGAAGGCCAGATCCAGGGCTGGACCTTTGTACACCAGAGTATCGTCGGTATAGAATTCTATGTCGAAGGCTTTGATGCTGAATAGGCTGTGCAGCAGGGCGTGCAGATAGATTCTCGCCTTGCGCTTGCCCTGTTCCTTGCTCAGGTTCACCCTTTCGCAGACGTGGGAGTCGAAACCCACTCCGCCGATGTTAGCCATATATGACACAGAATCGGCGAATTTGACCCTGACCACATCTTCCTTTACGAAATGTCCCTTGGCGAGAATTTCTACGGTCTTGATCGTGTCCCGAGGGATGTTGAATGCCTTGATCCAGTCGTTGCCGCTGCCTATCGGGGCCAATGCGAGATAGAATTCCTCAGGATTCACTCCTGCGCTTTCACACCAGGAGAGCACACCTTCGAAAACTTCATGAATGGAGCCGTCACCACCCACGGCCAATATTTTTCTATAACCCATACGGGCTGCAGCTGCCGCGAGTTCTGCGGCGTGATGCTTATGTGTGGTGTAAACTGTATGGATAGGTACGCCAAGTTCTTTCAGATGATCCTCTGCCGGAACCCACTTCGACATCGTCTTTCCCGAGCCTGCGTGGGGGTTGACTATGGTGTACCATTCTTTTCTTTTTATAGCCATTAATTATATCCAAGTTTGGTCGTACACAAAAATAACAAAATAAACTCACATTTAAAGAGAATAATTTCTAATTTTGCCAACATATGCGTCGGTCCCTCCTTTTACTGCTTGTGTTTGAGCTTTTTATCCTCAGTTGTTTCTCTGCAGGAGGTCGGGACTATTTCTGTAAGAATATAGATATAGAGCAAGGTCTTGCCCAGTCCAGTGTCACTGAATTGGCCTGTGATACTTATGGCTCTGTGTGGGTAGGCAGCCGATGCGGACTGAATGAATACAGGAAGGGTAAGGTTGTAAAATTCTTCCCTTTAGGCTATGTCTATATGCTTTTCGTGGATTCTTCCCAGAACTTGTGGGTGGGAGCTCAGAGCGGGCTATATCGTCTGGATAGAATTGCAGACGATTTTATACAAGTCAGCTCCAATAAGGTTTACTGTGCCTGTGAGAGCTCAGAGGGACTGCTGTTCTCCGGAGACGGATTCATTCTTAGGGAGAAAAAGGATGAATTTCTGGAGCTGTCCTTTCCTGGGCAGGAGTTCCTGGGGGTCCACGAATATAAGGGACAGATATTGCTATGTGACAAGAAATCAGGGCTTTATAAACTAAGAGACGATAAACTGCAAGCCCTTGGTCTTAAAAGTTTGCAGTCCGAGATTATCCTTAATTCGGAGCTTTGCGGAGAGGATATTTACCTGGTAATCTTCCGTAAGGGACTGCTTCGCCTCAGACTTTCCGACTACCGCAGCACCCTATATTCTTCGGCCAATTCTAATTTGTCCTCGGACATAATCAGCTCCCTGCTTGTTTGGAATGAACAGCTATGGATAGGAAGTGATGGTGGCGGAGTGGATGTTCTCTATCCTGAAAGTGGAGAGATCCGTAGATTTGATTCTCCGACCAAGTCTGTCACTGCCTTATATATGGATGAATTCCGAAATCTTTGGATTGGAAGCTCATCTTCGGGCCTTTATGCTATAAGGGAGAGTCATGTCAAGTGTTTTAATGTCCTGAACTCCATTCTGCCGAGCAATGTGATAAATGATTTTGCAAAGGATGACAAGGGAGGGATCTGGATAGCCACTGACAACGGACTATGCCTAATGGATCCTCAAGATTTGACTTTGAAATCCTTCCCTCAGACTTCCGATTTAAAAATCCTCTCCATAGTCCCTCTATCATCTGAAAGAATCCTGATGTCAGTTTATGGCAGGGGCCTTTGTATTTTTGATACTAGAAATGGAAGATTCGGTCGTGTAGTGGCTGAAGGGGAAGCGCCTCTTCTGAAAAGACTCCCCGACGGACATATCCTTATAATCTCAGATGAGGTTTATGATTATGATTTCAGAACGGATTCCTATCAGACCTTTTCAAGAGAGGAACAGGAGCCTCATCTGGCTATACTTGGCTACTGCCAGGGGAATAGGGGCTATTCGCTTATCTACGGCCCGAGGTCTGTTTATCTGTTAAATCTTGATACTCATAAACTTAGCTTTATCGATGTGGATGTGGACGGCTCGAGAATAAATACTGCCTTATTATATGGAGATAATCTATATCTTGGTACTACTTCCGGAGTCTTTTTATATCATCTGAAGGAGGGTTTTACCGAGAAAATGACGAATATTGTCGATGCCAACATTACTTTCATCTCAGTGGATGGAAATGGTCATCTATATTATTCAGCCGGTAATGTCCTATATCATATTTCGGAAAAGGCTTTGCGGGTGCTGGATGAGGGAATTGGCCTGCCTGATGGAGAACTTCGTCACGCTTGTACTCTTGAGGACGGCAGATATCTTATGGGAGGCACGAAAGGTCTGTTCGTGCTGGATCCTGCAGTGATGGAGGGAGGCGCAGATGGAGAGAAAGAATTGGCATTCATGGATTTCGAGCTGGATGCGCATCGCGTGCATCCGGCCGCGGGAGAACTGAGGGTCTATTCAGGGGAGCACAAATTGGCAGTAAGACTTTGGTTTAAAGATACAGATCCATTCCTTAACAGGGCGGTGAGGTATTCTGTCAAAGGCGAGGGCGGGGAGTGGATGGAGGTCTCCTTCGAGGATTATGCTCAGATTCCGATGATGCAGGATGGGGATTATGAATTATGTGCTTCTTATTATAAGGAGAATGGTGAGTGGAGTGAGGCGATCCGTATCTGCGGGCTGAAGTTCGTTCCTGTCTGGTATAAGACTGAACTGTTCGCGCTTATCTGTATAATGTTGCTGCTTATAATTTTAGCTATAAGCGGCTATTATCTGAACAGCCTATGGAGACAAAAACGTCAGCAGCAGAAGATGGAAAAGCATGCCGGCTTTCTGGAGAAGGTGGACAAGTTCATAGAGGAGAATATCTCAAGTCCTTCCCTTGGGGTAGCCTCCCTGGCTTCGTATATGGCTATGAGCAGGGCTTCCCTCTATGCCCGTTTCAAGGAGCTTAAAGGTATGGGTATCAGCGATTATATAGAGGAGATAAAGATGCGGAAGGCCTGTGAACTGCTAAGTAACACCACCCTTTCGGTGAGCGAGGTAGCCTATAGTCTGGGCTATACATCCCCGAGGTATTTCAGTACCCGTTTCAAATCCCGTTTCGGCTGTCCTCCAAGGGTTTACAAGAGCAAATCTTAGCGCAACAGCCCCGTCTTCAGGTTCCACTCGGTCTGCTCGTAGCAGCCATTCAGTTCGTCCCAGCCATTACGTGGCAGATACATGCTCATTCCGCTATAGGTCTCTGGATCGATGGTGACATATAGGAACTTGGGTGTGGCTCTTTTAAAGAGGACCAGTTTGCCCAGAGTCTCGTCCAGGCCGGACAGTTCCTGCTCGCTTGCTCCCATCTTGGCGATTATGTCCCTGAAGTCGTAGTGGTAGTCAAAACTGAAGTTATAACTCTGAACATCAGAACTTTTCACACTTAGCACCTGATTTGGATGAGCTTCGAATATGCTCTGGCACCTGTCAGCCAACTCGTCCATATAGGAGCAGTCGTAGAGGGCTACAGTAGCCGAACTGTTCACACATTTGTTATAGTAATCCTCGCATACTCCCTCCAGATCCACTTCTCCTTCTCTTAGAAGTCGTTCTCCAAGTCCGTAGTAATCAAATCCTTCGCTAAGTACCTCGGTAGGGGAGGCCACTATCTTGTCAGTGCAATTTCTCAGAGCATAGTTCGTCTCCACTCCTCCCATCAGGCAGCAGTCGAAGACTATATAGTCCAGATGCATAGGGATGGACTGGGCAAATTCTTCTATATCCAGGTTGTACTCTTTCATTTTTGAGCCCGAATTGTCGTATTCGGCGCCGATGGAAAAGGGTGTCGTGCCTTCGGAGTTAGGCGTGTAGTCCTTTGGAATCCAACCACTTGCGTGGGAACTGAAGAGCATTCCGTAGGAACTTGAAGGGAATTTCTTGCGGATGAAATTCAGGGCTTCCTTCATCGTCTCCTGCCTGAGAGCGACTTCGTCGGCTGGAAATCGGTAGAGCGTGTCCCTGACCACTTCATCGTAATGGCTGTACATGCGGAATATGACTGGCTCCGTCTTTGTATGCCAATCCACTTTGCTCACCGAATTGTGTGCGTACACCACTACCGCCTGCTTGTCCGACTTTTTCGGAATGTAGCCCTGGCTGAACTCGGAGATGTTCCTGTTTATGTCCAGAGTGAGGTTGTTATAGCCTTCCAGATAGAGTATCAGCACTTTTTCAAAGCCCAATCCATCCACCACACCTCTGTCAGGGACTTTATTCCCTGAATTCTGGAATGGAGCGTAAGAATCTGGATTACAGGCAGATAGCAGGGTTATGAACAATAGTATGGCAAGAGTTCTTTTTCTCATATCCGGAAGTCTTCTATTTCTTTAACCAGTCGCTCTATAATCTGCATCTTTTCCTGCTGCAGTTCCTCAGATATGTCCACCTTGTAGAAATGCGGATTGATAAGACGCCTCTCGCTCTGGCTCAGGCTGTTAAGGTTATGCAGGTAGTATGCTTTTTTCTCCTGGATACTGTAAGGCTGGTCGCAGCGCTGGCCATTTTTCATTACTTGCTCCTGCAGCCTGTGGGCCTTGTATTCTCCGCTTGTGAAGGTCTTGTATTTGTATTTGTCGAATTCGTCGTAGAGGGTGATGCTGCCACCTTCTGCTATGGTTCTGTCAGTCTGGTCTCCTCTGAGACAGGTAACATCGAGTTTGTAAACCCCTTCCTTCTCCAGGCGCCAGGTAATCTGGAATCCAGGGTCTATCATTTTTCCCCTGTCCTCGGACATTTTCATCACTGCCTTACCGTCCAGTTCTACGAGTTTATAGACGTTCCCGAAGCAAGGATTTTCCTTACTGGTGGCGATAGCATCGCCCACACCGTAGCAGTCTATTTTCGCGCCCTGCCTCTCCAAGTCGGAGATGAGGTATTCGTCCAGGGAATTGGTAGCGAAGATCTTACAGTACTTCAGCCCATTTTCGTCCAGAATCCTACGCACTTCTATGGAGAGGTAGGCCAAGTCTCCACTGTCCAATCTTACCCCGTAGCCGTAAGGGTAGTTGTCGTCTATTCCTGTTTCCCTGAAACTGCGGATGGCGTTCAGCAGGCCACATTTGAGGGTGTCATAAGTGTCTATCAGCAGGATTAGGTTCTCTCCCCTGTGAGTGTCGATATAGGCTTTAAAGGCTTCGTGTTCCCCTTCTACAGTGCAGCCGAAGGATGTTACGAAACTATGGGCCATGGTGCCGGTGCTGCCACAGTCGAAGAGCTTACCGGTCAAGATGTTAGAAGTGCCAGCGCAGCCTGCTATGATGGCGGCTTTAGCTCCGTAGATGGCAGCCCAGGGGCCGTGGGCCCTTCTGGATCCGAATTCGCTCACCGGCTTGTTCGTGGAGCGGCACACTCTGGAGGCTTTGGTGGCCACGGCCATCTGGTGGTTCATTATGCAGAGCATAGGGGTCTCCAGCACCTGAGCTTCGATGAGCGGAGCCTCCACTGTGATGATAGGCTGTTTAGGGAAGGCTATCTCACCTTCCCGCATGGCGTAGATGTTGCCAGTGAACTTCATTCCGCTAAGATATTCCCTGAAGTCGGCGTATTCGTCCCCTGGCAGGAATTTCTCGAAGAAGGAAGCCGGTTTGGAGCCCAGGTTTTGAACCATCTCCAGCACTTCGTCCACGCCGCTGACTACGGCCCAGTTGTTATTCTCTGGAGCTTTACGGTAAAAGAGATTGAAAACGGCTCTTTTCTCCTGCATCCCGCAGTCGTAAAAAGACTTTCCCATCGTGTATTGGTACTTGTCTGAGCAATATGCTATATCTTCCAACATTTCTTGTCTAATTACAAATTGGGAGGACAAAAATAACAAATTTATTTCGTATGTTTGCCCTATGATTGAGGATTTCAGACTGAGAGTCTTCGAGACCGTATGTGAAAAGGGTAGTTTTACTGCTGCTGCGAAGGAACTGGGCATAAGTCAGCCGGCCGTGAGCCAGCAGATCGCCGAGTTGGAGAAGGCTTTGGGGAGAAGCCTTTTCGAAAGGCAAGTCGCCCGAGTGGAGCTGAATGAAGACGGGCGGAAGTTCGAGGAGTATGCTACTCAGATTCTGCACTGGTACGATGCGGCGAACCGCGCATTCAGTCCTGATGCTCCTAAGCCTTTGGAAGTAGAGATGGACAGTGGGAG
>JBJEBS010000041.1:0-3123 GCA_051870275.1 Candidatus Cryptobacteroides sp. | reverse complement strand
CAGACCATGAGAGTGGCTCAGACTCTTTACGAAAGAGGTCTCATCACCTATATGCGTACTGACTCTACTAACCTCTCCAAACTCGCTTTAAGTACGGCCAAGCAGTTCATCTGCGACAATTTCGGTCCGGAATACTCCAAGCCAAGACAATTCAAGACGCATAGCAAAGGAGCCCAAGAGGCCCACGAAGCCATACGTCCTACCTTCATCGCTAATACCAGCATAGAGGGCAGCGCCCAGGAGCAGAAACTCTACAATCTCATCTGGAAACGCACTGTCGCCAGCCAGATGGCCGAAGCCAAACTTCTGAACACCAACATATCCATAGCCATAGACAAGAGAAATGAGCACTATCTGATGCAATCCGCAGAGATAGTCTTCGACGGCTTCCTTAAGCTCTATATGGAGAGCAGCGACGATGATGTTCAGGACGAAGACCTGAGCATCCTGCCTCCGATGAACATCGGCAACACTCTTATAGCGCAGAGTATCGATGCCAATTGCCGTTTCACCCAGGCTCCTTACCGCTATTCCGAGCCTTCCCTGGTGAAAAAACTCGAAGAACTGGGCATAGGAAGACCTTCCACCTACGCTCCTACCATCAGTACCCTGACCACCGGAAGGGGCTATCTGATCAAAGGTGACAAGGCTGGGGAGAGCCGGACGGTGGTGAACCTGAACCTGAAAGGGGACAAGATCAGCCGTAGCGAGAAAGTGGAGCAGATAGGCGCAGAGAAAGGCAAACTGCTTCCTACGGAGATTGGCATGACAGTAAGCGACTTCCTGGTGGGAAACTTCTCGGATGTTCTGGATTACGGCTTCACGGCAGAGGTGGAGAATGACTTCGATAAGATCGCAGAGGGAGAATTGGATTGGCATAAATGTATAAGCAACTTCTATCCGGCCTTCCACAAAGAGGTGGAGGCGGCAGTGAACAAGAAGGAGTACTACCGTATAGAACGAGAGATAGGTGTGGATCCTGCTGACGGAAAGAAGATTATAGCCAAACTTGGGCAGTTCGGGCCTTATGTGCAGAAGGGAGAGGACGATGAGAAGATCTTCGCGAGCCTGGGAGAGGGGCAGCTGATTGAGAGCATCACTTTGGAGGAAGCCTTGAAACTGTTCTCCCTGCCGCGAGTAGTGGGAGATTATGAGGGTTCGCAGATCGTACTGAAGAAAGGCAAGTTCGGAGCCTATATGCAGTACGACAGCAGAAATATCTCCCTGCCTAAGGGAAGCGACCCGCTTAAACTCAGCCTGCAGGATTGTATAGACCTGATAGTCAAGACTCCAGAGAAGAAAGCCATAGCCAGCTGGGGGGATATCAGCATTATGAACGGGCCCTATGGTCCTTATATCAAGGCTGGAGGGAAGAATTACAGGCTGCCGAAATCAGTGGACCCGCTGACTCTTAGCGAGGAACAATGTAAGGAGATCATTAAAAAAAGTAAAAAATAATGGAACATTTCAAACTCGACAAATTGGACAAGTTCATACTTTCTGAACTTATCAACGATGCCAGAAAGCCTTATCTGGAGATCGCCCGCAAGTGCGGGGTGTCGGGAGCGGCCATTCACCAGAGGGTGAAAAGACTTGAAGACATGGGGGTGATAGAAGGCTCTTCCACACTTATCAAACCTGCTTCCATAGGTTATACCATCTGCGCATTCATGTTTTTGAACCTGACGGAGAATAACAAATACAGCGAGGTTATCGCCGCGCTGGAAAAGGTGCCAGAGATAGTGGAATGTCACTTTATTACAGGCCGGTCAGCCCTTCTGATCAAACTGTATTTCGAAGATAACGCCCACTTTATGGACGTGGCGCTGAATACCATACAGAAGATTCCATACGTACAATCCACCGAGACCATGGTCTCCCTGGACGAACCGCTGAAACGCCAGATCAGCATCCACCATAAGGAGCAATAGACATATACACCTTACTAAGGAAGGTCAGGTACCTTTCACCGAGAATGTAGGTGAGAGGTATTTTTTAATTTAACCCAAGTTTCACCGCGAAACATTTGCGACATTTAACCCAGTTTACACTGTGTAATTTTTGTTAAAATTTGTTAAATAATTTTGTTTTGATTATTTCTTGTCTTATCTTTGCATCAAAACAAACGTTTTATGAATATAAAAGTACTCAGCGCGAAAAAGTATGCGCAAAAATTAAAAGTTACAGTTCAAAGTTCTGGGAAGCTTGGATTTAGTGATGATACCGCAAAAGCTTTGGACCTGCAGAACAAGTCAGTATATGTAAAGATGCTGCTGGACAATGACACCCAGACACTGTACATGTCAGTACTGGATTCTCAGGATGACGATAGCTTTAAGGTTTGTAAATCAGGTAATTACTTTTACTTGCCCACAACACAACTTTTTAATGACCTGGGTATTAATTATATCGATTATACTGTTATCTATGATCTTCTCCGTTGTGAACAATTTGATGAAGACTTCGGTGGAAAGATCTACCAGATGAAACAAAGAATAATTAAAAGGAGGAAAGATATGTAAATACCCACATAACGTAAAATGGAGCTCCCATTCCGCCAAGAATTAGATGAGCTCCAAATATGACGCTGGACTCGAAACATACAGGGACTAGTCTGACCCTGATAGTATAGTCAGCATTTGCAAATATACGAATTTGCGGCAGAAATTCCAATTTTTCGTTTTTTGAAGATGCTTTGAATATACTCCACATACTTCTCGCTAAAGGAGAAGTATGCAAAATTTTCACAAATTAATAATCAAATAATTTTCAAATTATGAAAAAATCATTAAAAAGAATTTTTGCAATATCTATCATTAGCATATTTGCAGAGATTGCGCAAATTAACGCGCAAACAATAGAATCATTCAGGGAAATTACCAACATCGAGCCAAGCGCTGAGGCTTGGAAAATCACCCATCTGGGGAAGCCTATACATTGTTGCTTGAGAACACTTTCGACAATAGGGGACACATTACCAGATGCATTCGTTCTTTGAATGGTGTCAGTCTAGACCCTATAGAATATAGCTATGACGATCTGGGAAGATCATCTACAAAGTCCCCTTTAGGCTCACCTGCAAAGTTCCGTGTTTAAGTTATCCAAAGATCTTATAGATTCTAT
>JBJEBS010000040.1:0-11925 GCA_051870275.1 Candidatus Cryptobacteroides sp. | reverse complement strand
TTGCTCACGCGTTACGCACCCTTCCGCCGGTCGCCACCCAGGATTGCTCCCTGTGCTGCCCCTCGACTTGCATGTGTTAAGCCTGCCGCTAGCGTTCATCCTGAGCCAGGATCAAACTCTTCTTTGTATATTTCTTATCTCTTAGCTTGCTCCTGACGCTCTCGATTTCAAAGAAATCAACGCTCTCGATTAAATCTTTCTTGAATTCTCTCGGTACTTGCTTGTACTTATCTTTTCCAATATTTTCAAAGAACTTTTTCGCTCAGCGCGAAAGGGACTGCAAATATAGAGATAATATTTTATTTTACAAATTATTTTCAAAAATATTTTCATTTTTTCCTCAAACCCGCTTTATACTCGCTTTCACAAGGTATTCTCAACTTTTTAGCTTAAATTTGTATCTATGGTTTCTTTATGGCAAATATTCTGGGTATTCGCTAAAATAGGCAGCTTCACCATAGGCGGGGGCTACGCGATGATACCTATAATAGAAGAGGAGTTGAGAAAAAGGAATTGGGTGGACTCAGACGAGATCGATGACGTGGTGGTGCTGGCGCAAAGCGCCCCAGGTCTGTTGGCCGTCAATATGGCCATCTTCTGCGGCTACAAGATCAGAGGCCTGAAAGGCAGCATTGCGGCCACAATCGGTGCAGTACTCCCCTCTTTCGTGATTATATTAGCCATAGCCACGGTATTCACTTCATTTAAGGAGAATATCATAGTCCAGAAGATCTTCCAAGGTATCAGGCCTGTGGCCATAGCCTTGATTCTGGTACCCGCCTTCAATATGGCGAAAAAGGGGAACAAATACTGGTGGAGTTGGCCGCTGACCATTCTCTCCGCCTTCCTCGTGGCCTTCCTAAAGGTCTCAGTAATCTGGATATTAATCTGTGTGATAAGCATTTCGATAGGAATCGAGTGGTGGAAGGAGCACCGTAAGAAAAAATGCTGACCCTGCTTCTCAAACTCTTTCTTACCTTCTTTATCATCGGACTATTCAATTTCGGTGGTGGCGGTGCGATGATCTCCCTGATTCAGAATCAGGTAGTGGAAGTGAACAACTGGCTCAGCGAGGCGGCATTCACCGACATCACGGCCATATCCCAGGTAACTCCTGGGCCAATTGGCATAAACTGTGCGACTTATGTGGGCTATCAGGTGATGTACGATGCGGGCTATGGCAGCCTGGCCGGCGTAATCGGCAGCGCTGCGACGACATTGGCCATAGTTCTGCCCTCCTTTATCATCTTCTATCTGCTGATGAAACTGTTCGAGCGTTTCCACAAGGACCCCCGTTTCATCTCGGTGATGGACAAACTGAAACCTGCCGTATCGGGTCTTATCTTCGCCGCCTGCATCATCCTTACCTTCCACATCTCCTGGAATGGCTGGCTGCCTCAGGTGGAGGTCATCAAAGATAACTTTCCGGATTGGAAGAGCTGGCTTCTCTTCGCCGGCGCCTTCTCGGCCTCCTATTTTTTCAATGCCAATCCCATCTACATCATCCTCGCCGCCGGAGTACTCGGCTTGATAATTTATTGACACAATTAATACTACATCATGAAACTAACAATTTTATCACTGCTGCTTGCCAGCGCCATCAACATCATCCCTGCGCCTTTAAGTGTAAGGGAGGACAAAGGATCATTCAAGCTTAAGGGCAACGCCATCGTCTGCGATTCCAGAATCGGTGATGTAGCCTACGATGCCATCTCTGAATTTTCCAGCCAATTGACCCTCTGCGCAGGCCAAATCTATCCGGTATCCAGACCGAGCGGACTTGCTGAAACTGTACGCAAGGGCGAGGCCAAGGGAATAGTGTTCTGCATAGATCCTACCCTTACGGATGAAGCCTATACCATCAAGATCAGCAGCAAAGCTGCTCTCATTCAGGCTTCTACAGACAACGGTTTCCTTTATGCCCTGCAGAGCATGAAGCAGTTGCTGCCTGTTGAGATCTATGGGAACAAAGCTGCCGAGAAACAGAACTGGGCGCTCCCTTGCTGTGAGATCAAGGACAAACCTCGCTTTGCCTACAGAGGTATGCACCTGGACTGCGGAAGGCATTTCTTCTCAATCGATGAGATCAAAGAGGTGCTGGATGTGATGGCTACGCTGAAATTGAACAGATTTCATTGGCATCTGACTGAAGACCAGGGCTGGAGAGCAGAGATAAAGAGCTACCCTCGCCTTACCGAGGTAGGTGCATACCGCAGCGGTACTATGGTGGGTTACTACACAGGTCCTTCCGACAATATCCGCTACGGCGGCTTCTACACCCAGGAAGAGATGAAGGAAGTGGTGGCTTATGCTCAGAAACTGGGTATCACGGTGGTTCCGGAAGTGGATCTGCCAGGCCATATGGTGGCAGCTCTCGCCTCATACCCTGAACTCGGCTGCTTCGGTGGCCCTTACGAGGTGTGGACTATGTGGGGAGTATCTCCGGACGTGCTTTGCCCTGGAAAAGAAGTGACTTTCGATTTCCTGGAGAGCGTGCTGGGAGAGCTCTGCGAGATCTTCCCTGGAGAGTACTTCCACATCGGAGGAGACGAATGTCCTAAGGATAATTGGCAGAAATGTCCTGACTGTCAGGCTCGTATAAAAGAGCTGGGACTAGTAAGCGACGAGCACGCCACAGCTGAGCAGAGGCTGCAGAACTATGTAACCTCCCGTATCCAGAAATTCCTGGAGAGCAAGGGAAAGAAAATTATAGGCTGGGACGAGATTCTCGAAGGAGACTTGGCCAAAGGTGCCACAGTCATGTCCTGGAGAGGTCTGAAGGGCGGTATCGAGGCCTCCAACAGAGGTTTTGACGTAATCATGACCCCTACAGACTACTGCTATTTCGATTACTGCCAAGACCCTCGCAAGCAGGAGAGCGAGGAGCCTCTCTGCGCATTCTGGGGAGACCTTACTTTCGAGAAAGTCTATAGCTTTAACCCTACCGAGGGACTTTCCAAGGAAGCCGCCGCTCATATCCTCGGAGCCCAGGCCAATGTCTGGACAGAGTATATTCCGAACGACAAGCAGTTGGAATATATGATTATGCCTCGTCTTTTCGCCATGAGCGAAGTGCAGTGGAGCGAACCTCAGAACAAGCACTTCGACACTTTCTCTTCCAGAGTCAAGACCTGGGGCTTCCAGATGCTCGACCTGAAGGGATTCAACTACAGAAATAAGTAATGTACGATCTCGCTATAATTGGAGCAGGTCCTGCCGGTTACGTGGCGGCTCAAAGAGCCGCCGCGGCGGGCCTCTCCGTACTGCTTTTCGAGAAAAATGAGCTGGGCGGAGTCTGCCTGAACGAAGGCTGCATCCCTACCAAGACCTTGCTTCAAAGTGCCAAACTCCTCGACCAGAGCCGCAGTGCGGACAAATACGGTGTAGTGCTCGAGAATCCGGGCCTGGATTATGCCAAAGTCCTTGCCCGCAAGGACAAAATCACCAAGAAACTGGTCGGTGCCATCAGGGTATCCATGCGAAACCTGGGCGTGGAGACAGTGAAGGCGGAAGCCCATATCGAGGGCGGAGCCGAAGGAGATTTCACCCTGAGTGCAGAAGGGCAGGAATACCACGCTGCCCACATCCTGATCTGCACGGGAAGCCGGAGTTTTATTCCTCCTATCCCTGGGCTGGAGTATCCATCAGAGCACATTTTGACCTCGAGGGAAGCCTTACAGTTAAAGGAAATCCCTGAAAGCCTGGTGATTATAGGTGGTGGAGTAATAGGGATGGAATTCGCCGCCCTGTTTAACAGCCTCGGCTGCAAAGTCAGCGTAATCGAAGCCCTGGACAAGATCCTGGGACCTATAGACGAGGAGATCAGTTCCTTGCTGCAGAGCAGCTATGCCTCCAGAAAAGTGGACTTCTATCTAAACAGCAAGGTGTGCAGGATAGAGGGGCAGAGAGTATATTTTACCGATTCGCAGGGCGAAGAGAAAGCCCTGGAAGCTGAAAAGATCCTGGTTTGTGTCGGGCGTAGAGCACACTGTGAGGGGCTCGGAGTGGAGAAGATAGGATTGGCCTTAGAAAGAGGGGCCATAAAGACGGATTCACATATGAGGACTGCCGTGAAGGGAGTCTATGCCGCTGGGGATATCACGGGATTTTCCATGCTTGCGCATACTGCGAGCCGCGAAGGAGAGGTGGCCGTGAATGATATTCTGGGAGTGGAGGACGAGATGTCCTACAAGGCTGTCCCTGGAGTCGTTTACACTCATCCGGAAGTGGCTTCCGTAGGAGAAAGCGAGCAGAGCCTGAGAACTAAAGGGATTGAATATGAAGTTCATAAACTGCCGATGAGCTACTCGGGGCGTTTCGTGGTAGAAAACGAGAGGGGGAACGGGCTATGCAAACTGATATGCGCCCCCGAGGGTAAACTCCTGGGAGCGCATTTGCTGGGTGATCCGTCATCGGAGATTATCTCCGCCTGCGTTATCGCTATAGAGAAGGGAATGTGCTTGAAGGATCTTCGCCGCATCATCTTCCCTCATCCAAGTGTCAGCGAAATACTGAAGGAAAGCAGTTGGTAAACTACAGAATCTGAATCTGCCTGGTGGCAGGCTTGATGTCTTCGACTGCTTTCTTAGGCAGAACGATGGCGAGTACGCCGTTCTCCATCTTAGCGGAGATCTTGTCTTCCTGTACGTCATCAGGAAGGATGAAACTCTGTGAGTAGGAGGCGTAAGAGAATTCGCGTCTGAGCCAAGTGTTCTTGTTCTCATCCTTCTTCTCCTCTTTGTTCTTCTTCTCGAGATTGATTACGAGTTCATTGTTCTCGTTGATGCTGATGTGGAAGTCGTCCTTGGTCATACCAGGTGCGGCTACCTGAATGTCGTACTGTTTCTCGCTTTCGAGAATGTTCACTGCTGGAGTAGCAAATTGCTTGCTTACTGGGACTCCGATAAAATCTGGATCGAAAAAGTCGTCGAATATTGATCTTCTTGAATTTCTAATAACTGGTAACATAATCATATCTCCTATATTAACCGCCCGTTTCTTTAACGGGTTCGATTAGAGTATAGGCAAGCTCTGTTCCAGTTCCTCCAGATGCCACTTTCCCTGACAACTTGTGCAAAAAAATGCACAATTTGTCATTCGAGTGTAACTTTTATTACGGATTCAACGGCTGTAGCGAAGACTCCGAAGCCGCCATCTATGTTAGAGTAGGCGAAATTCGGCGGACTGAGACCGAGCAGGGCCATGAAGTTGTTATTCCTGTTATATTGGGCATTCAGATAGCCATAGGCTTCATCCGAAAGGGTAAAGAGATGGAATTCAAGAGTCCCGCTAAAGGCCATAGTGGAAAAATCAAAGCGCATATTATCCTTGATGCTCTCCTTTTCTATCATGACATAAGAATAATCCAATACGCTAAGTCCATTACCCTCAGTATAATTCTCATCCCCAGTGATAGGCAAGAGTATCTGCCAGCCTATGGTCTTGAGTTCTGAGTCCATCAGCCCAAGCAGACTGTTGTCAGAAGAAACAAAAATGTTCACCCAAGTCGTATGTCCTTCATCTACGATGTAAAGCAGACAATTCTTAGGCTCTCCCTCGACTACCAGCTCCCAGTTGAGATTCCCGTTGATTTCTTCATATTTCAGCTCGGAGACTTTTACCGGCTCGGGTATTATGCTTTCCGCTCTGATATCCTCCATATCAGAGGTCTTGATACTTAACTCCAGCCTGCTTCCTGACTTAGGCTGAGGCTTGTAGCTAAAGGTGGTACCGTCCCCGACACGAGAGACAGCGATAGCTTCTCCGTCCTGAGTAATGGAGAAGGACTCCAAAGTGTAGGCATAGCCTTCTATCTTAGGCTTTCCTACGGGAACCGCCCTTTTTACATCTATATAAGATTCATCCCCAGTGATTCCGGAGATACTTTCCACGAATACTCTGGATTCTCCTACCGGAGAGCTGACTTCGAACTCGTATTCGCAGGCGCTTAACAAAAGGACCAGGCTGATTATGTAGAAAAACTTTTTCATATCAGAACTTCCAAGAATAACTGAAGGTAGGAATAATAGGAATTATGCCTAAGGCCATTCCCTTGACTTTGTTATCCGAAGCTGCCTCCACCGTGCCGAAGATAGGATTCAGCCGGTTATAGGCATTATATACGGAGATATTTAGGGTGCGGATGTGTCCGCTGCGAAGTTTCCTATGCCAGTTGAAGCCCAGATCAAGCCTGTGATAATCAGGGAGGTGATAGGAATTTGGCATATCATATACATAGTCTATGACATCATCGTCGCCCCAAATCACAGCACTGGCGCCCGTGATGCGCTGACCGGTGTGGTAGGTCCAGTTGGCATACAATTCAAACTTGGCATTAAAGCGGTAAGTGGCGTTAAGCGAGAGTTTGTGGAGGTTATCGTTTCTGTCAGGGAACCAGCTGTAGTAGTAGCTCGGATAGAGGCGCTCACTGCGGGAAAGAGTGTAATAGATGGCAGCAAAGAGATGAGTATCAGAGTATTCCGCGCTCAGTTCAGCGCCATAGGCCCGACCCTTGCCCTCCAGATACTCCGACTCCCAGGCATCCAGGGCAGGCAGGAAAGTATTTAATCCGTTATACTCATACAGATGAGTCAGGTCCTTGTAGAAAGTCTCCAGGTCGAGCTTCCAGTTCTTGTTCGGACGAAAATCGCAGCCCAGCACGAACTGGTCCGAGTGCATAGGCTGGACTCTGGAGGTGGAAGGCATCCACATGCTGGTCGGAAGGTCTATGTAACAGGCACTTACCAGGTGGGCAAACTGATTCATAGCCGCGTAGGAAGCCTTCAGATTGAACTTCCCACCTATGGCGAGCTTGGCCGCCACACGAGGCTCCAGCCTGTTATACACGCGTCCGGAGACGAAGAAAAGGGCATCTCTTAGGCCAATGTTTACATCCAGGCAGTCCCAGAAATTCATCTCGTCTTCGAGGTATATACCCAATTCCCCTCCGGAATAACTGAGCGAAGAATTCACATTCTCTTTCGCCACTGTCTTGCCATTAGCCTTGACCAGCAGATCCATATATCTGTACGGGTCATAAAAATGGGCTATCCCGCCTATTCCACACCGAATTCTGTGCTGGTAACCGAACTCCTTAAACCAGTCCGAATCGAAGCCCAGGTCGTAAATGCGGGTAAAGTTCCTCTCCTCCAGGTCCAGGGTCGTGGTCATCCTGCTGCCGTCTTCAAGCAACTCCTTTTCCAGCATACCCATTCCGGCAAATATATCGGAAGAATAATTTGTATAGTAAAGCTTGGATTCCATGGACCAGCCCTGCTCCTCCCAGTATCGGTTCCATTTCAGGGAGGTCAATGTGTTTCCCCATTTGATGCGGCTGCTCAGGCTGCTCTGCTCATACGAACCGTCCTCAAAAGTATCCTCCGATTTCATCTTGGCCGAGAGCAGGTCCTGACCATAATAGGCGGAGAAACTGAGCTTGGATGCAGGGCCGAGCAGATGCACTATTTTCAGGTTGAAATCGCCGAAGTCATAATGTGTGGCGGAGACAATATCCTCGTCCAAAGGATTCCTGGAAAGTATTATCGGGGTGGCCAAAGCCTTGACTATATCGAGCCAGGTGCGTCTGACCCCGAAATTGATGCTGGTCTTGTTCTTGATAAGAGGGCCTTCTATCTGGAAGCGGCCATCTATAAGTCCTATGGAAGCGGTGCCTGTCCACTTGGTAAAATTGCCATCCTTTACCGACACGTCCACCACCGAGGAAAGCCTACCTCCGTATCTGGCAGGAAAGCCTCCCTTGTAGAAATCCACCTCGTCTATGACATCGGTATTAAAGGAGGAGAAGAGTCCTATCACGTGACTTACCTGATAAAGGGGAACTCCGTCCAGAAGAAAAAGGTTGTCGGAGCCGTCTCCGCCCCTTACGAAAAGTCCGCTGGAGAGTTCCGTTCCGCTGGCCACCCCTGGCAGAATCTGCAAGGTTTTCACCAGGTCGGGACTACCCAGAAGGGCAAAGCCCCTCTTCAACTGACGAGAATCCAGTCTCTGTATGCTGGTCTGAGTACGCGCCTCCCTTTTCTCCTTGTCAGTTCTGATTATGGCAGCGTTCAAGGTGTCTATCTGCTCATTTTCTTGAGCATGGGCGAATATAGCCAAAGTCATGGCTAATCCGACCAAAAGTAGTTTTTTCATCTTATACCTAATTCAAATTTCGCAAGTAAATAATTATCTAATATTAAGAGATTTGTGTTGTTTGCGAAACTTATATACCTAACTCGTTTTTCAAGTGTCTTAAAAGGTCAAAAGCCTGCAGCGGAGTCAGATTGTTCAGGTCAGCTGCTGCGAGCTGGTCACGGATGGAGCTAAGCGTAGGGTCATCGAGCTGGAAGAGAGAGAGTTGCATCTCCGGAGCTAAGCCGGAAGTCGGCATTCCAGACTCAAGTGCGAGAAGCGTCCTCTCCGCAGCCTCGATCACCTCCTTAGGCATACCTGCCATCCTGGCCACGTGGATACCGAAGCTGTGGGCCACGCCCCCTGGCAGCAATTTTCTAAGAAATATAATGTTTTTCCCTTCCTCCTTTACCGCTATATGATAATTTACCACCCTTTTAAGCTGGTCAGCCAGGTCATTCAGCTCGTGATAATGGGTGGCGAAAAGGGTCTTGGCCCCCTTTCCGAACTGGTGGATATATTCCACTATGCCTCGGGCTATGGACATACCGTCGTAAGTGGAGGTACCACGACCAATCTCATCGGCAGGACGAGGGACCTTTGGCTGAGATTATGCATTATCATAGAGGTCTCCAGCATCTCTACCATAAAGGTGGATTCTCCCTTGGAGATGTTGTCGCTGGCTCCTACCCTGGTAAAAATCTTGTCAAAATACCCGAAACGGGCGCTTTTAGCCGGCACGAAAGAGCCTATCTGCGCCATCAGCACTATCAGTGCACTCTGCCTTAGAAGGGCGGACTTACCCGCCATGTTCGGTCCGGTGAGAATCATTATCTGCTCCTTGCGGCTGTCCAGATGCAGGTCGTTAGGGACATACTCCTCGCCCAGAGGAAGATTGGCCTCGATTACCGGATGACGGCCCGCTTCGATGTCCAGACTCAGCGAGTCGTCGATCACCGGACGGCAGTAGTTCCGGTCGATGGCCTGTTGGGCAAAGCACTGCAGCACATCGATTTGCGATACGACCTGACAATTGGCCTGAATGGAACGGATGAATTCGCCTATGTAGGCTACCAGCTCGGAATAGAGCCGGCTTTCTATCTCGTAAATGCGGCTCTCAGCCCCGAGTATCTTCTCCTCGTAGGACTTAAGTTCCTCAGTGATATAGCGTTCCGCACTTACCAGGGTCTGTTTTCTGATCCACTCCTGAGGCACTCTGTCTCGGAAGGTGTTCCGGACTTCGATGTAATAGCCGAAGACATTGTTATAGCCTATCTTTAAGGAGTTTATTCCCGTCCTTTCGATCTCTCGGCGCTGAATCTCCAACAGGTAATCCTTTCCTCCAGAAGATATCTGCCTGAGTTCGTCCAGCTCCGCATTCACGCCCTGCGCTATCACTTCGCCCTTGCCCACCATCGCCGCCGGACTTGATGCCAATGTCCCTTCTATCCTCTCTATTAGTGCTCCACACTCTGCCATCTGCTCTCCCAGAGCTACAAGTGCCTGAGTATTAGAATTTTTAGCCAATTCGGAGATAGGTCTCATCTGGGAAAGGGAACGGCTCAGGGTTTTGACTTCTCGAGGTATGATTTTTCCGGTAGCTGCCCTGGAGATGATTCGCTCCAAATCCCCCACCTCGGAGAGCAGGCTCTGAATCTGAGCCAATCCTTCCGTATGGTCGTGGAAGAACTCCACCACATCCAGTCTTCTGTTAAGTTCCTGAATATCAAATACCGGCATAGCCAGCCAGGAGCGAAGAAGTCTGGCTCCCATAGGGGTGAGACACCTGTCTATGCATTCCACCAGAGACACCCCGTCCTTGCCTGCGGCAGAAGTAAATACTTCTAGATTACGGAAGGTGAATTGGTCCATCCATACGAATTTGCCCTCATCTATCCTGGAGATGCTGCAGATGTTCTTAAGTCCCACATGCTGAGTCTGTTCCAGATAAAATATCAGGGCTCCGGCGCAGCCTATGGCCAGAGGGAAAGACTCCACCCCGAAACCCTTCAGACTATTCACGCCGAACTGGTGACAAAGTTTGTCGTAGGCGGCGTCATACACGAAAGCCCACTCGTCTATGGCAGAGATATAATAATCCGGAAATTTCTCCGCCACCTGGGCGCGAAGCTCTCTTCTCACCACCAACTCCCTGGCTTTCAGGGAAGAAAGCAAAGTCTGTATATATGCCACACTCCCCTGGGCCAGATGAAAAGTACCGGTAGATACATCCAGGAAGGCCGCTCCGCAGGTCTTGTTATCAAAGTCCAAGCCCACGAGAAAGTTATGTTCCTTCTGCTCCAGCATCCCCTCTCCGAAGGCAATTCCAGGAGTCAGGATCTCCGTCACTCCCCTCTTTACAAGCTTGGTTTTCACCAGAGCCGGATCCTCCAGCTGGTCGCAGATGGCCACCTTATAGCCAGCCCTCACCAGTTTCTGAAGGTAAGTCTCTATGGCATGATGCGGAAAACCCGCCATAGGCGTAGGTTCCTTGTCCCCGTTCGAGCGCTTGGTTAGCACCAGTCCCAGCACCTTGCTGGCAGTCAGAGCATCATCCGAATAGGTCTCATAGAAATCCCCCACCCTATACAGGAGCATAGCCTCAGGGTGCTGCGCCTTCACGGCGAAATACTGTTTTAACAAAGGGGTATCTTCCGCTTTCTTTCCCATAGTTTTTTATGCCAATTCCGCTATCTTCGCTGCCAATTCCAAATACGCCACTGCGTCTGCTCCGCTGTTAAGCGCCACCGGCTCGCCCCTGTCCAGGCTCTCTCTCACGCTCTGCACGAGAGGAATCTGAGCGAGCAGGTCCAGGTCCAGATTCTTAGCCATCTGCGCGCCTCCGTCCTTTCCGAAGATATAATAACGCTCCTGAGGATGCTCTGCCGGAGTAAACCAGGACATATTCTCCACCAGTCCCAGGATCCTGCGATTCACATTCTCATTACGGAACATATTGACCCCTTTCAGAACATCTGCCAATGCCACTTTCTGCGGGGTAGTCACTATCACTGCGCTCTTCATAGGGATATCTCCCACCAGGGATATGTGTATATCTCCTGTTCCTGGAGGCATATCTATGAGCAGGAAGTCCAATTCTCCCCACTTGACCTGCAGAATCATCTGTTTCAAGGCATTGCAAGCCATAGGTCCACGCCAGATAAGCGCCTGTTCTTCAGAAGCGAAATAACCTATGGACATCCACTTGACCCCGTACTTTTCTACCGGCAGTATCCAGGTTCCTCCATCTTCCTCCACCGCATCGGGAGTCACTCCCTGCGTGGAAGTCATGGTCGGCACCGAAGGGCCATATACATCTGCATCGGCCAATCCTACCTTGTATCCTGCTCTCGAGAGAGCGATGGCGAGATTCACTGCCACGGTGGACTTTCCCACCCCTCCTTTTCCGGAGGCTACGCCTATGATGTGCTTGACATTCTCTATCTGGCTGAAATCCAGCTCATTCACCTTCTTCTTAGGCCGACTTTCCTCCACCACCACAGTTCTTACCTCCGACTTAAGTTCAGGAAAGTTACGGATAAGACAAGCCCTGGTAGCTCCTACCAGATACTCTGTGAGAGGGTCTCTCCTCTTAGGAAAGCCCAGCGTGACTACCACGCTCTCCTGCTCCTCCTGAATATCGGAGACCATCCCCAGCTCCACTATATTACGGTTCTGCCTCCCCGGATGACACACCTCCTGCAAGGCCTTCAATATCTGTTCTTTATACATATCTTCCAAAAACAATGCCGAATTCAATTTGACAGTGCAACAGCACCATCAGGTGTAAAGTTA
>JBJEBS010000039.1:6068-11982 GCA_051870275.1 Candidatus Cryptobacteroides sp. | reverse complement strand
CGATCTTCCTTGTGTCCCCTGCCCTCTACTGTCTCCACGCCCTTCAGAGCGCAAAGCTCCGGCAGAATCCACTTCAGAAGTCCCGTCTGCTCCATAAGCGTAAAAGCTATGGAAGGCTTAGGACAGAGCAGCATCTTGTTCAACTCCTCACTAATCCTCTCCATAGAGAGAATCGAGAGCCTGTCCACCATCTGGGACATCGCCTCCAGCGATTCCGGCACTATCTTAAATGCCAATTCCGCTGTACTGAGCTTGGCTGCAAATCTGACTGCCCGAAGCATCCTCAGCGGGTCATCGGAATATGTGGTCTTAGGATCGAGCGGAGTGCGTATGATGCCCTTCCTCAGGTCCTCCAGACCACCGAATGGATCCACCAGCGTCCCGAAATCCTCCTTTTGTAATGAGAATGCCAATGCGTTTATCGTAAAATCCCTTCTGAGCTGATCGTCCTGCAATGTCCCGTTCTCCACTATGGGCTTCCTGGATTCCCTGCGATAAGATTCCCGCCTGGCTCCCACGAACTCCACCTCATCCCCCTTATACCTGAGCATAGCCGTGCCGAAATTCTTAAAATAGAAGACCTGCTTGTCCAGACGTTCTCCCACGCAGCGGGCAAATTCTATCCCACTGCCTTCCACCACTATATCTATGTCATTGCAGGGTCTCCCCAGATAGGCATCCCTGACATAGCCTCCTATCACGAAAGCCTTTACTCCCCTCTCGTGGGCCACTTCACCCACGACTCTGAATATATCCTTATTCAAACACTGCTCTATCGACATATCATTTCTTCGTATTTAGGAAAGGTCCTGAGTGATTCGAACTCTCCACCTTTATTCCTTCCATACAGATAGCTGGTCTTCCCATTAGTCAAAACCAGATAACGGATATTCAAAACTGCATGATAATTAAGGGCTTGCCTTAACACCTGCTCATCTATCGTCACATCAGGCCGCTTACATTCCACCAGCATCAAAGGCTCTCCCTTCCTGTCATAGACCAAGATATCAGCCCTGAAAGGCTTCTGCCCGTATTTAAGGAACACCTCGCTGTTCATCAGGCTCGTCGGAACGCCGAGACTATCCCTCAGATAGACTATAAAACTCTGCCGCACCTGCTCCTCCGGAGTAAGTGCGACCTCTTTTTTACGAAGCGAATCCCACACAGTCTGCATAGACTGCAAAAATAATTAAAATTACTTAAGTTTCCACCTGAAAGATAAGGTGAAGTATCGTCCCTGATTAAAATTCTGACTATTGGTAATCTTATCCTGATCTATTTTCAAAGAATACGAATAACTTTCGTTCAGAAGATTATCTGCCCTGAAACCTATTGAGAATTCGTCCTTTTTCCCAAAAGAGTAAAATACAGAGGCGGCAAGATTTGAATAGAAATTGGCAGGAAAAGCCTTGGAATATTTTAGATAAGTGCAGGAAACATTCACCTGGGTCTGCAGACATTTCCAAGGATAATAAGTTAATGAAGCCCAGGCATTGGCATTGTCCGAACTTATGGTCTGGAGAGAATTATCATAACTGTTCCCCTTTTCATAATTGGCATTCAGATTAAAAGACAGCCTGGAACTGAAAGCACAATTGGCCATAAATGATGCAGCATAATTGGAGGAAAGGCTGTTATACAGCACATCCTGCTTGTAATAAGGCGTGTTCGAGCGCTTGTAGGTCAAAGTGGTGCCAAGTGTGGAATTGATGCGGCCGAAGCGCTTGCTTGCAGATAAACTGCAGGACCAATCCCATTTGCCATCGATATTTACGGGAATCCTCAAATCACTTCCTTCAGGGAAAGTATAGTTATAGTCCGGAAGCGTAGTGTCGGAGGTAAAGTATATGATTCTCGAAGTGATATAATCTGAGACAAATGATGCCTTACTCGATAGAATTAAATTACCCTCAATTTTAGGAAAAGTAAAACTTGCAGTCAGGTCAAAGCCTCTGTTGATACTCTGTTTCAAAGAAGGATTACCTGCAGATAAGTGCATTAGATTGCTGTTATCTACCTGCGATCTAAGCGAATTTAGTACTGGAATTGACTGACTCTCAATATAATTCAAATTAACATTAATTAGAGAGGAAGTATAAGTCAGCCTTAGCGAAGGAGAAAGATGAAAATAATGCTTATTTTCGTCCAATTCTGTAGGAATGCTTTCGAGTCTTCGATCTGTCATATCTTCTGCCTGAAGTCCTAATTTTAGATCAAGGTATTTCACTTTATATCTCAAGAGAGCACTCGCTATATTATTGACAGAACTCTGGGAATAAGCTGCCGAATTAATCATATCCTGATAATCGAGAATATGGTCGAAAGCATATTTGGAGTAATCCAATTTGTTTATGATATTATCATACCCTAAGGAAAGACTAAAATCTTTAGCAATAGGCTCAGAAAAACTCCCTGACAGAGTAAATCGGCAATCTAAGCCTTTGGAGTCAGTGTCGAGATATACTGGATCAGTACTGGTAGGACTCAGGTCCCTTCGGTCTGAAACTATCGTATTCTGTTTAAACTCTCCTCGAGCTTTAAAGCTGAATGATCTTCCTGATTTAGAGAATCTATGAAGATATGATCCGACCAGAGAGACATTGTCCGTCTTTGTACTATCCAGATAATCAGTATTCGATAAAGAAATGCTTTCCCCATTCATTATGCTCTCAATTAATTTTGAATTCAATACATTCTGCCTCGTATGAGAATACGTAATATTAACCCCGAATTTATCTCTTTTACTCTTTAGCGTTTTATTGAGGGTAAATGTAGAAGATAAAGTACTATTATTATTATCATTCAGAGTTTCGAGGCTCTCACTTTTCTGCTCAAATAACTCCGAAGGGATGTATTCGGTTATCTGACTGTTCCTATTCTTCGAATACATCGAAGAATAATTAAGGCCAAAGCTGGCATTAAGTCTCTTACGCGAAGATTGACAGTTTGACTGAATCAACAACAGAGAATTACTTGATGTGCAGTTAGGATCTTCCGGTGTTTTGGTGTACTGAGCATCGATTTTTAAGGTAGGTTTATCAAGATCGAAATATGCCCCAGAAGTAAAGGCTGAATAACCCCGAAAACTAGAGACAGATGCTCCTAAATTAAATCCTGATACCTTATTTAGAGGGATTTTACTTATAATATCAAGCACCCTTTCCTTTCTATCAAGACTGTCTCTGATGGTATAATCGCTCTGATCGTACTGATCATAGACCTTGACGCTTTTCACATCCTTCGAATACATCAAGTCCAGAGCAGAGTTAATATCAGTTCCGAAAATAGCCTTTCCATTCAGCAGTATCTTACTGACACTTTTTCCGTTAGCTATTATGGAGTTTTCCTTTAACTCTATTCCGGGCATCTGCGAAAGAAGCGTTCTCAATGGGGAATCTTCAGCTGTAAAAAAAGCAGCGGCATTGAAAACAGTGGTATCACCCTTGATAACCATCGAGACTTTGTCTCCGGATATTATCACTGAAGCCAACTGAGCAGGATCTTCTACCATCAATATGCTGACATCTAATGATCTGTTCGTTCTTTTGAATTTCCCCTCAGCTGTTTTATAGCCCATATAACTGACCTTGAATCTTAGAGAATCCGAAGACTATGGCATTATCGTGGATACATTGCCCTCATAATTGGAACTGAAACACAGACTATCCTTTCCTGAATACAAGATAATGTCAGCTCCCGACATAACACTTTTAGTGAGAGAATCCCGTACAGAGAAAGACAACATATTCTCGTTGGCATTATAAAGCATACCATTCATTGTTACAATTCTATCGCTTTTGACACTAATAGTCACCTTCTGGGCCCACAAGAGCCCAGAAGATAAAAGCAGTATTATACAAAGAATATATTTCCGGAATCTTAACTGCATTCAACTCAAGTTTCGCAAGCAACTAATTATTTAATATTAAGAGATTTGTGTTGCTTGCAAACTTTATCCCACGCACATTTCTCTATTTATCTGACCCTTCTCCTATATCCTCTTCCTCAGGAAAAGGACTTTGTCGATGCGATAGCATCTCCGTACATAGGTAGTTTCGCACCTGCGAAACTTAAATAACTAATTATTTCTCTTTGACGAGATTACAAAAATAGTTAAATTTGTAGTTACCGCAAATAGTATTTATATAAAAATGGACCTGATAGACAGCTTCATAGAATATATCGGAGGGATCAAACGGTATTCGGAGAGAACAGTCAGAATTTACTCCGATATACTGAATGATTTTTACGGCTACCTCGAAGGAGAAGAGCTGCTCCCCTCCCTTTGCCCATCGATTCTGAGAAGCTACGAAGTCCATCTGCTGGAAGAGAAGAAACTCAGCCCCCGCACAGTAGGCCAATACCTTAGCGTCCTAAGCAGTTTCTGCAAATACCTCTATAAAAAAGGCCTGCTAAGTTCAAATCCTCTGCGTTCCATCAGCCGCCCCAAGACCGAAAAGAGCCTTCCCATATTCTACAGACAGGAATCCATGCTCTCCTATTTTGAAAGCACAGCTTTCTACGCCTCGGAAGAAGCACTCAGCCTGGTAGAAGGCAAGGGCGCGGGAAAAGCCTATGAGAAGATACTTGGCAGACTCATCATAAGCATACTCTTCTATAGCGGAATCCGACGCAGCGAGCTGATAAGCCTGCGATATTCCGACCTGGACAGCAGACGCTCCCTTCTGAGAGTAAGGGGTAAAGGCGACAAAGAGAGGGAAATTCCACTCGAAGACTCCCTAATTCGGGAAATTTCACTATATTTACAAGCGGGTAGAAAACTGGGATTGAAAGACAGAATGCCTCAAGATCCCCTCCTCCTGTGCCCTTCGGGCATACCCCTGTATCCCGAATACGTGGACAGGGCGGTAAAGAGGGAACTGGGCAGCGAAGAGAGCATTACCTGCAGAAAATCTCCCCACGTGCTGAGGCATACCATAGCCACGGAACTGCTTAACGACGGGGCTCAACTGAACAGCATAAAGGAGATGCTCGGGCACTCTTCCCTGGCTGCCACCCAGGTCTATACCCATAACTCGATAGAGAAACTTAAAAAGACTTATAATCAGGCACATCCGCTATGCCGAAACTCGAAAAAATAACGATTCAGAACTGGCGTAACATCGAATTGCAGGAATTGGCTTTCTCTGCTGAAATGAATTGCATCTGCGGGAATAACGGCGAAGGCAAAACTAACCTGCTGGATGCCATCTACTATCTCTCGATGACGAAAAGCGCCTTTGGGCCATCGGACAAATATAACTTTCGCCAGGACTGCGAGGAATTCGCCCTGGCAGGGACTTACCTAAGAGAAGATTCCATCAGGGACAAATATAGCCTGAAAGTTAACACTAAAGGCGAGAAGAAGATAGTTCAGAACGGCAAGGCCTATTCCAAGATTAGCGAACACATAGGCCGGCTTCCCATAGTGATGGTCTGCCCTTCAGATTCACTGCTTATCAGCGAAGGAGGGGAAGACAGACGCCGTTTCGTCTCCTCAGTGATGTCCCAGATGGACAGAAGCCATCTAAGCGAACTTCAGCGCTATAACAAGCTTCTGCTTCAGCGGAACAGCCTACTGAAAAGCGAGAACTGCAGCGATAAGGTATTGGAGAGCCTGGATTATCTGATGGATATCTCTGCCAGTAAGATATATGAATCCAGAGTGAAGTTCTGCGAGGAGATAGCTCCGAAGATCAAATACTACTACGGACTGCTTTCCTCTTCACGCGAGAGCGTGGAGCTGGACTACCGCTCCGACCTGCAGAAAGGCTCCCTTCTGGAGCTTCTGAAAGCCGGCAGAGTGAAAGACAAGATGAACCAGTTTACCGGCTCCGGCATACAAAGGGATGATTTTCTCTTCCTTATGAACGGTACTCCTATCCGGAAGACAGGCTCTCAAGGTCAGCAGAAA
>JBJEBS010000039.1:0-5968 GCA_051870275.1 Candidatus Cryptobacteroides sp. | reverse complement strand
CCTATCCGGAAGACAGGCTCTCAAGGTCAGCAGAAATGCTTTCTGGTAGCCCTTAAATTCGCCCAGTACGAGATAATGAAAAGCAACTACGGCTTTCCTCCCATACTCCTGCTGGACGACCTTTTCGACAAACTCGACCTGTCCAGAAGCGAGAGACTCCTGGAGATGGTCTGCGGGAAAGAATTCGGGCAGATCTTCCTCTCAGACACATCCATGGATAGGGCCCTGGACATAATAAAGAAATTCACCACCGAGAGCCTCTGCTACAAGGTTAATAATGGAGAGTTCAACCTATGAAGATGGAGAGAAAGACTATAGTGGAATCTTCAGATATGATGCTCTCATACATCAAGTATCTGAAAGCAGCACCGGCGCTGAATACCAGAAGGATTTTTGAAACTTGGCATAAAGAAAGCGGCGTGAGCGCATACACGCTCAAACTTTTCTTCAGGGAGGGGACCCTGTATGTCACCCTCAGTTCCTCCGTGGTACGGAATTCCATAAAGCCTTTCCTCAATTCCATTATGGCGAAGATAAACCAGAGTCTGGAGGAAGACCCGCTTTTTATCAAGGACGATCCGAAGGTGGGATATGTTAACAAGATTATAGTCAAATGAAACTGCTCATAGATAACGAGATACCTTTCATAAACGGAGTATTTGAGCCCTACGGGGAAGTACAATACTTACACGGGGATGATATCAATCCGGATAGCGTCAGGAATGCCGATGCCATCCTGGTGAAAGGACGCACCCGCTGTGACGAGGCTCTGCTGGAAGGCTCTTCAGTGAAGATGATAGCCACCACCCTGGTAGGAATAGACCATATAGATATGGACTACTGCGACTCCCACGGCATCTACGTTCAGAATGCCAAAGGTACCATCTCAGGTGCAGTATCGAACTATGTCTTCTCCGCCATCTACGGCTGTGCCGCGAAAAGTAGCATTAACCTGAGTGGAGCTACCATCGGCATCCTGGGCTACGGTTCCGTGGGCAAGAGAATCGAATCCGTCGCCCGTGCCCTGGGCTTCAAGGTCCTTATCGAAGATCCGCCGAAGGCCAATGTCGAAAGCCCGAGCCAATTCTGTGACTTGAACTATCTGCTGGAGAATTCCGACATAGTGACCCTTCACATTCCCCTGAACGAGAGGACCAGGGGGATGTGCAATGCCGAGTTTTTCAGCAAGATGAAATTCGGCAGTTTCTTCATCAATACCGCCAGCGGTGCTCTCGTAGTGGACGAGGACCTGATAGAAGCCTCTCCAAGACTGGGACCCATCATAATAGACTGCTGGAACGGAGAACCGGACATTAACCGTAATCTCCTGGATGTCACAGACATAGGTACACCTCATATCTCAGGCTACTCCTACCAGAGCAAGCTCTCCGCTACCCGAAGCGTAGTAAGAAGCGTGGCCAGATTCTTCGGAATCAACGAGCTCTATGACTTTTTCCCTAAACCCGACATCGAGGGCATGGACTCCATCAGGGTGGACATAATGGGGAAAACCCAAGGCCAGGTAGCGAGCATCTTCCAGTACAACTACCCCATCTTTACGGATGACTTCCTGTTCAGAATGTCTCCGGAGAGTTTTACCGAATTAAGAATCAAATACAAATACAGAAGAGAATTTCACATACTATAACACTATGACACACGAAGAACAAATCAAAATTTTCAAGAAAGGCTTCCCGCAACTCGACATCGTGGAGCCTGCAGGAGTCTCTCACGGAATCGATGCTCCTGACGAAAAGCGACTTCAAGAGTACATCGACTATGACAAGAATGCCAATGTAGATGGACGCTGCAAATTCGTACCAGCCTCTGGTGCGGCTTCCCGTATGTTCAAGGATGTCTTTGCTCATAAGGAGAGCACCATAGAGACATTGGCCCAGAATCTGGACAAATTCGCCTTCTACGACGAAAAAGTCTTCGGCAAAGCTCCTTTTGATCCGGTAAAGACAGCCGACCTCCTGCTTGGAGAGGATGGACTTGGCTACGGCAGCAAGCCTAAGGGAGTTCTGCTCTTCCACCGCTACGAACACGAGGTCAGAACTGCTCTGGCCGAGCACTTAATCGAAGGCAAGGAGTATATGAAGAACGAGGACGGCAGCGTCAATCTCTGTTTCACCGTCTCTCCTGAACATCTCCGTCTCTTCAAAGCGGCTCTCGCTTCTGTCCAGAAGAACTACGAAGAGAGCTATGGAGTCAAATACAAAGTCAAATTCACCTTCCAAGACCCAGCTACCGACACCATAGCCGTAAGCCCTGACAACAAGCCTTTCCTCAAGGACGACGGCAGCATCCTCACCCGTCCTGCTGGACACGGAGCCCTCATTTATAATCTGAATGAGTTGGAAGAGGAACTCGTCTGCATCAAGAACATAGACAATGTGGCCCACGAGAGATTCCTTCCGGTATGCTCCAAGTATAAGAAAGCTCTGATGGGCAAGGCCCTGATGCTGCGTGACCGCGTCTTCGGCTACATCACCGAATTCCTGCAGCTCACCACCACCTCCGCCCACAACGGCCCTATCAACTACATCCCAGGCTACTACCCAGTCCAGGACGACCCATACGCCACTGATGAATGCCAATCCTTATGCAACGAGATAGAAGCCTTCCTCGCCGAAGAATTCTGCATCACTATGCCGGAGGCGAAGAACTGCAAGGAGAGAGCCTTGGCCCTCTTTGAGAAGCTGAACCGTCCTATCCGTGTCTGCGGAATGGTCAAGAACGAGGGCGAACCAGGCGGCGGTCCATTCATAATAAGGGATGCCAAGGGTTGCACCTCCCTGCAGATTCTGGAAAGCGTACAGATAGCCGACCCTGAGCTGATGAGCAAGGCCACCCACTTCAATCCTGTGGATCTGGTCTGCTGCATCCACGATTACAAGGGGGATAAATTCAATCTCACCGATCATGTGGACCCTCAGACAGGCTTCATCTCATCCAAGAGTTATCAGGGCAGAGAACTTAAAGCCTTGGAACTTCCTGGTCTCTGGAACGGTGCCATGTCAGACTGGCTTACAGCCTTTATGGAAGTTCCTATCGAGACCTTCAATCCTGTGAAAGTAGTACTTGACCTGCTCAAGGATGCCCATCAGGAATAGGCTTTGAGATAAGGATAATTTTTACTATTTTTGTGGCTCGTTAATCCAGAAGAAAATGAGCTCACAACTCGACAAAATAGTAGAACTTAAAAAACGTAAAGAGTTCTCCCTGCTCGGCGGAGGAGAGAAAAGAATAGAAGCGCAACACGCTAAAGGCAAAAAGACAGCCAGAGAGCGTATTGCGCTTCTGCTTGATCCAGACAGTTTCGAGGAATTTGACGCCTTCGTCCAGCACAGATGCACGAACTTCGGAATGGAGCAGAAGCACTTCGACGGAGACGGCGTAGTCAGCGGAAGAGGTACCATAGATGGCAGGATCGTCTATGTATATGCCCAGGACTTCACCGTGAACGGTGGCTCCTTGAGCAAAACCATGTCGGAGAAAATCTGTAAGATTATGGATCTGGCGATGAAGACGGGAGCTCCGGTAATTGGTCTGAATGATTCAGGCGGAGCGAGGATACAGGAAGGCATAGATGCCCTGGCCGGTTATGGAGAGATCTTCGAGAGAAATATATTGGCATCGGGTGTGATTCCACAGATATCCGCCATAATGGGGCCTTGCGCAGGAGGGGCCGTGTACTCCCCTGCCCTTACGGACTTCATATTCATGGTGGAAGGCACTTCGAACATGTTCCTCACCGGCCCTGCAGTGGTGAAGAGCCAGACAGGAGAAGATGTGGACCAGGAGAGTCTGGGAGGGGCTGCGGTACATTCGCAAAAAAGCGGTGTGGCCCAGTTCGCCTGTCCAGACGAGGTGAGCCTGCTGGAGGGCATAAGAAAGCTGCTGTCTTTCCTGCCGTCGAACAACATGGAGAAAACTCCACAAAAAGAAAGTTCCGACTCCCCTGCGAGGCTTTGTCCCCAACTGGACAGCATCATTCCTGACAGCGAGAACAAGGCCTACGATATGTATCAGGTAATAAAGGAGTTGGTGGACGATGGGGACTTTTTCGAAATTCACAGAGACTTCGCACAGAATATTATAGTGGGTTTCGCCCACATGGGAGGCGAATCTGTGGGAATTGTGGCTAACAAGCCTGCCTATATGTCCGGCACCCTGGATATCAATGCCAGCCGCAAAGCCGCCCGTTTCGTGCGCTTCTGCGATGCCTTCAATATCCCTCTGGTCACTCTTGTGGATGTCCCTGGCTTCCTTCCTGGAACGCAGCAGGAATACGGAGCCGTGATATCAAACGGGGCCAAGTTGCTTTACGCCTATGGGGAGGCTACCGTGCCGAAAGTCACACTTACTCTCAGGAAAGCCTATGGCGGAGCTTATATCGTGATGTCCAGCAAGCATCTTCGCAGCGATATCAATTACGCATGGCCTTCTGCTAACATTGCCGTAATGGGGGCCAAGGGAGCTGTCGGAATACTTAAGGATATAAGCGAGGAAGAATACGATTCTCTCTTCTGTAATCCTTATAAAGCTGCAGAAAGAGGATATATAGAGGATGTGATCCAGCCATCCGAGAGCCGATTCAGAATAATCCGTGCACTCAAGTCCCTGAAGAACAAATCTCAGGGCCTGCCTGCTAAAAAACACGATAACCTGCCTCTATGAACAACGACCCGCACGGACTCATACTTAGCCTTGTCTCAGTCTGCACAGTATTTCTGTGCCTGCTGATTCTGTATGGCATATACAGCCTTGTAGGAAAGTTTTTTTCTAAGAAAAACTCCACGCATGAGAAATTCGTGGAGGAAAATTCTGAAGCTCAGGACGAGGCCCAGATAGCAGCAGTTATAGCAGTAGCCTTGGAGCTTTATCAGAAAGAAGACAAGAGAAAAATCACCATAAATTCTCAGGAAAGTGCTTGGGGCTCTCCTGAAAGAAATTTCAGAAGATATGAGCGATTATAAGATAGAAATCAATTCAAAGACATATAATGTCAGCGTAGAGGCTATAGTCGCTGACAAGGCTTTCGTCAAGGTGGACGGGCTGGCCTACGAAGTACATCTTCCGGAGTCTAATAAAGGTTCTGCCGGAACTGCTTCGACCCGAAGAGTGTCTGTACCTGGGGCTTCAAGCCCTCAGATGAATACCCAGTCGGAAGTCGCACACAGGAGCGGATGCATCAACTCCCCTCTTCCAGGGGTGATTCTTTCTATAAATGTCAAACAGGGAGACAGTGTCAAGAGAGGACAGAAATTAGCTGTTCTCGAAGCCATGAAGATGGAAAATGACATTCTGGCCACTGCTGATGGAAGCGTGAAAGAAGTAATGGTTCAAGTAGGAGACAGTGTACGTCAGGGAGCTGAATTAATGATTATCGACTGATGGAACAGATAGTAGAAAGCCTTAACAATTTCTGGCAGTTCACTGGCTTTGCGAATTGCACCTGGCAGCACCTGGTGATGATAGCCATAGGATTGGTCTTTATCGTCCTGGGCATAGTCAAGCATTGGGAGCCCCTGCTTCTGGTACCTATCGGTTTCGGAATTATAATAGGTAACATCCCCTTCCTGAATGGCCTGAACATAGGCATATACGAGGAAGGGAGCGTTCTGAACATTCTATATCAAGGAGTTAAACAGGGCTGGTATCCTCCGCTCATTTTTTTGGGAATAGGTGCGATGACGGATTTCTCCGCCCTTATCTCTCAGCCTCGACTGATGCTCATTGGGGCTGCTGCCCAGATAGGCATATTCGGAGCCTACATCATAGCCCTGCATCTGGGTTTCACTCCGGCAGAGGCCGGCGCCATCGGCATCATAGGTGGTGCAGATGGCCCTACGGCCATCTTCCTCAGTTCCAAGCTGGCGCCGGAGCTGATGGGCGCGATCGCAGTTTCTGCCTACAGCTATATGGCCCTGGTTCCGGTAATTCAGAAGCCTATCATGTTGCT
>JBJEBS010000038.1:0-12039 GCA_051870275.1 Candidatus Cryptobacteroides sp. | reverse complement strand
ATTTCTCTTCTTTTTCCTTCAGTCCTACCCACAACTATCCCTGAAGCCTCGAAAAATATGGGTATTTTTGATGATCTTATCAACATTGAGGAAGTCGAAGCCGTCAAGAAGGACGCTGATGACAAGCACGAGGAACAACAAGAGGAGCATCAGGAGGAGAGGAGCATAAAGAACTCTCTGTACGGAGAGGCTTTCAGAAAGGCTTTTGGCGAGCCCAGATAGGAAGAGTATCCGCGTGGCAAGACACCTTCAGCCTTACATGCTAACAATGTGACAGATGCTTACTAAGTATCCGCACTACTGACCAGGTGATACACATGGGAAGGCTGATGATAAAGGACCTCCGAAAGAGGGGAATGCAAGTCAGATCCGTTTATGGCAGTGCAACCAAACTTTCGGAGGAATTTTTATGGCAACTTTTTCAACAGTACACCTCGACCTGGAGGAAGCGTACAGGAGAGAGCACTATGAAGGCTTTGAGAGTCTTCTCGGTCCTCTTGTGGAACAGAACGACTTCCTTCGTGTTGCAGCTGTATTGCCGTCAAACAACGGCGCGACACACAAGACTCTTGTCGCTAAGTCTCTCGGCAAGGGTGCCTTCAGAGGACCTTACCAGGGAATCCAGAGCATGGCTTCCAAGACTTCAGTCGTATCTGAGCCTATCGTTTCATACGAAGGCACATCCGATGTGGACCAGCTCCTGATTGAAGGCGCTCCTGATCCATATGCGGCAAGAATGAGCGAAGACTCCATGAATCTTCAGGGATTCTCAAACGGATTCAACAGCGAGCTTCTCTACTGCACTCCTGCAGCAAATACACAGAACTTCTCAGGGCTTGCAAACAGAAGAAACAAGCTGGGAGAATATGTGCATGACTGCGGCGGAACATCATCAGACGCATTGTCTTCAATGTACCTTGTGGAGTTCGGCGAGATAGCACTTGCCCTCAGATACATGGCCGGTTCCATGCCAGGACTCCACTCTCAGGACATGGGTCTTCAGAAATGCTACACAGCAGACAAGGCAAGCTACTACTACGCCTGGTCCATGTACTACAAGATCAACTTCGGTCTGAGCGTAAGGCAGGATGCGGCGCTTCAGCGCTTCGCAAACATCGATCCCGAAGCATCATCTGCGACAGATCTTCTCAAGAAGGTTATCAAGGCCAAGAACAAGCTCCCTTCCAAGGGCAACAGAGCTTTCCTTTTTGCAAACAGTGACGTCAGGACGCTTCTCGACATCGAAGTGCTCGAGAAGGCAGGAAACACTCTCAGCATCAGGGACATCGAGGGATATGGACCTGTGACACACTTCCTGAACATCCCTGTCCTTCAGATGGACGCTATCACTTCCACTGAAGCAAAAATCAGCTAAACAAGGAGGATAGAAATGATTAGTGCACAGCTTAATTTTGGCAAGATCTCCGCCTTCGCGGCTTCCAGCGCAGCAACATATGCCGAGAACACCATGAAGCTCGACCATGAAGACCAGTTTTCAGGAGTATCTGCAAAGGTAGTGTTTGTAGCGACCTCTGCAGTGACAGGCTTCAAGGCTGCGATCTATAGCGACGACGCAGAAAGTCCGACTACTATAGTCGCCCAGGCGCCCAAGGCGGTCACACTCGCCAAGGGGGACATCGTGGAGCTCTCTATTCCGAAGAAGCTCGGAAAGTTTATGAGGGCCGGAGGAAGTGCAAGCTCTACTTCCGCTACCATGGAAGTGAGCATCGAAATGGGTGAACCAAGACCTTAAGGAGGGGCTCAGGTTTATCCGCGACAATACCGATTGACCATACGCCTCTGTCTTGACCGGACGGAGGCTTTTGTAAAAGGAGATGCAAGAAAACAATGCAGCAGGACATAGATTTCAGCAACAACTCATGGCTGGATGTAGCCAACGGGGCCCTGGCTCTCATATCTGCAGATCTTCTCCAGTCTCTAGGCGGGGAAGGTACAATCGAGTCCAAGTACATACATGTCTTGATGCCCAAGGCTCTTGAACAGGTGTACTCCATCCTTCCTTTGGACGATATTTCCCAGTGGGTACAGCTCACAAGGTCTACAGAAGGAGCCAACATAGGCAGTTCGTACTCGTACGCATATGATCTTCCCAAGAGATGCGCTACGGTAAGGGAAGTAAAGACCGAACCCGGAGACTCCGAGTTCCAGGTGGTAAAGAATGCAGTACTTTCCAATGCCGAAGCAGTGAACATCAGATATATCTCCCTTCCTTCGACTCCTGAAGACATGCCGTACTACGCAAAGTCCCTCATGATAACCCTTTTGGCCTCCATGCTTGCGGGGCCCATCTCCCACGATGCGACCATGGTAAGTACGCTGAAGGCCGACTATCAGTCCCAGCTGGGCAACTGCCTTGCCTTCAGGAAGCTGACAAGACATTCGGACTCATATATGGATACCGGGAAGGAGTGGAACTGATGGCTATATACAGGACTATCCAGAGCTCTTTCGTAAGTGGCCTCCTGTCCCCTATGATGCAGGGGGCTGTCAACACTACCGTATATGCCTCCGGCCTATCCATCGCCGAGAACTGCTACTACGGAGCAGGAGGAGGGATATACAAGAGGCCTGGCACCAGATATCAGTCTGCCGCGCTCGCAGATTCCATTGTCATTCCTTTTCTTGTGTCCGGAGAGGCTTTAGCCGTTGAAATTGCAGACAAGAAGGTGAGGCTTCTTAGACTTTCCAGATACGGACAGGATGCAGCAGCCACAATGGTGTCGGAAACAACGGCTCCATGGAAAAAGGAGCATCTTTCGGAGTTGTCGATATGCTCCCAGTCCGACACGCTGTATGTTGTCCACAAGAATTATCCTCCATACAGAATTGAAATGGACAAAGGGCTCCTCAAGACTCCTGAAGCGATAACCTTTGTGGCTGCAGTAGACCCGAAAACTCCCAAAGAAGGTGACTTTAGGACTACAGCCGTGACATTCTCCCAGGAGGGTGACTATCCTTCGATGCAGGCATTTGTTGGAGGCAGATGGTTTTTGATGAGCACGCAGAACCAGCCCAATGCCATGTGGTTTTCAAGGAGCTACGATACATCGACAGAATCCTTCAGATACAACGACTTTACGCTTTCCCAGGACGTATACGTCGTAGACCCGTCCACAGGCAACGGACGCTGGGAACCGCTGGATCTGGCAGACCTTGGAGGAGTCTATGTAAGTGCGGACATGTACGGCACAAGTCTCAGATGGGTTCTCTCTCACCAGACTCTTCTCGTAGCCACCGGAAGGTCCATATATTCAGGGAATGCAACCATAGTCACCTCCAGCACGGATAGCCCGCTTTCTCTTTCCCCCTCACTGTCATACGGCTCTGCCTCGATAGGCGCGGTATCACTTGGAAACTACGTCTTCTTTGTCGGCGCCGACAGATGCAGCATAAGGTGCATAGCATACAGCCAGCAATATGACTCGTATACCGGAACGGACATCATGCAACCCGTGGCCCAATATCTTTCGTCTGGAATCAAGAGGCTGGCAGTCACCGACGGACCTACGCCACATCTATGGGTGCTCTCCAACGACGGAGAGCTTCTTTGCTGTCAGTTCGAGCCTGCTTCCGGAATAGTGGCTTGGTCGCGCATAACATTCGGCGGAACAGACAGGCCGGAGTGGATAGAAGGCATACAGGGAGGAGAGGACGGAAGTACATGCCTGCTTCTTATCATGGACAGAACAGAAGGAAGGACCATCGAGACTCTGGATGAGGTGCCGGCATCAGAAGTATGGAAGCGCCCCGCCCTGGACAGCTACAGATCCATAGCCAAAGGAGGAACGGTAGTAGGACCTGCAAGGGTGCTGTGGAGGACCGAAGGCCAGGAGTCTGAAGACAAGTACATGTTTCATGACCTTAAGCAAGGCGAGTCGATGGAAACGGACTCGAAGATGCCCCCTGAGAAGACAGTGGAGCTTCTCAAGGGATACGGCTACGAGATGGCCATAGCGACCTTGAGGTCAGAGCTTCCAGCCAACGGCACAAGCCAGGGAGCCATGAGGGCCATAGTCCATGTAACCCTAAGGCTTTCTGAGTCTTCAGGAGGGATGATATGCATAATGCCCTCAATTCGGGCAGGGTTAAGGACCTTACCAAAACTGTCAGACCTGGCAGATTCCGGAAGCGTCATCTGGTATAGGATATACGGGTCGGACAAGTATGGCAGCGCGATGCCTCTCTATACAGGAGACATGCATACGCAATTGACATCCAAGAGCACCTTTGATGACAGGATAGCGATATTGTCGTCTGAGCCTTATCCATTCGCTATATGCGCAATAATCGTAGAACATTCACCTAAGGAGGCGTAGATTATGGGTTTTCTAGCAGTATTGGCTGTAGCCGGTGTGGCTTTAAGTACCATTTATGCAATATCGTCCTACAACCAGAATCAGGATGAGATCGAATACAGCAGACAGCAGGACTCTCTAAAGGCTGCAGAGCAGAATATCAGTTCCTTAGAGTCGTATATAGGATCCATAGAATCCGGATATATAAGTCTGGATGACTATCTTGACGAAATCGATTCCCTTCAGAGTCTTATAACAAGCGACCAGGAATACATAGGGATATATGAGGACATCCTTGCTGGAGACAGGACAGGAAGCGAAGAGGCTAGGGGTATAGCGACTCTCGAGAACAATATCTCCATTGCAGCCAGCAAGATCGAAGCCTACAAAAGACAGAAACAGCTTGCGGAGACAAATGCTAAGAATTATCTGACACAGTCTGCAATCGAAAAGACGGAAGCCGTAAACACTGGATTGTCTGAATATTCCGATATGATGAAGCAGCGCTCCATGTCCAACGTCATGGCATCATCCACCGGCGCCATAAGAGGTGCCTATTCCTCTGCAGCATTGAGGCAACAGAACAAGCTGATGGATTACATCGGAGTGGATGCTAAGTTCAACACGGACGGTGAAGGCGGTTCTTTCTTAAGCAAATATATACTCCTCCAGAACCAGATAAACGCCCAGATAAACGCCAACAACGAGGATATTCAACTCTTGGAAGTGAGCAAACAGCAATCCGAGATGGAGAAAACCAAAGCGCAGGGCGACTTGGATACACAGATGGAGAGCCTCGAATCTAAATACAATAAAGTGACGGGAGATACGGGCTCCCTTAAATCCAACCAGAAGGCTCTTGAACAGCAGAGGCAGAATTTAGAGCTCGCAAAATCAAACATAAAACTCTATAAGGCAAACGCCATCAACGCCCTGAAAAGCTATCGAGAAAATGCTAAGGCTGGAGGCAAATCCAATCAGGAAATCAAGAAGGAGCTTGAAGCACTGAATAACAAGTATGACGGCGCAGAAGTCAATGAAGAGTTGAAGTCTATGCTTGATGAAATATTCGCTTAGGAGGAATGACAATGGCAGCCAGGACGTTATACAGGGACCATACAAATGAGAGCAATGCAAGAAAGCAGGCAATGGCTTTGAGCCAGCAGAAGACCGCCGCTATAACTGCCGACACCAGCAGGGAGTACACCGACAAGCAACTGGAGAACCAGAACGAGTACCTGAAGAAGATGCAGTTTTACAACGGTTTGAACTTGGGGCTCGATATAACAAAACAAGTTATAAACTTTGCCAGTGATATGTATGGATTGGTCGAGCAGTCGCAGATGAGCGAAGGCAGTGGCGCTATGGCAAGCTCTTTCGAGGAAGGCAGCCGCATCCTCACAAAGAGCATATATGACGGCACTACATATTTCGGAACGGACCCCGAGACCGGAGAAGCGACACTTGTACTCTCCCCCGAGCTTGAGGAATGGAGAAACAATGCCAGGTTAAGCATAGAGAACGGAAACTACATGAAGTCCGTCAAGGATTCACTTCTGCAGAGCTTCGACCTGAATTATGAGAGCTTGAAGACTCAGGCTTTCGGAAATGCAATCAAACAAAGCTATGCAGACCTCAACTCTTCCTTTGCATCTTCGATGGATATAGCCAAAAGAGCAGACATCGCATCGTATGTTCAGGCTGGCGGAGACCTTGACCTATGGAGCAGTTCACCGATTCAGGGCGTCAATACAATCACTGCAAGGAACGACTGGAGCGACAATGCCAAGCAGGCGCAGATAACTCAGTACATGCTTGATGTCCAGGCAGAAGGGGACAGACAGATAGCATCTTCCATAGCTTTGAACGATGGGCTTGAAGCCTCATATGACTGGATCAGGTCAAGAAGCTATATGACTGAAGATGAGAAACAGTCTGCATATAGAACTGCATCAAATGCTGTAACCCAGAGGACCAGTGCGATAAAAGGGGAAGTCGAGTATTATATGGAGGATGCCATAGTCAACGGAACGGCTACTCCGAAGCAGGTGATAGAGCAGGTCGTACAGAAATATGGATCCGAAGGAAAGGAGATAGTCTCTTTTGTATCTGATACCCTCAAGGACAAGCAGACGGAGCTTGTCTCCATTGCTGCCTCCCAGACATACTCAGAGGACCGCAGACAAGGATTATCCGCCCTTCAGGAGACATACGATATGCTTACAAGCGGTCAGCTGGATGATACCTTCTATAATCTTGACAGCCTAAAGGAACAGTACATATCGCAGTATGACTCTGCGATATATTCCGCCAAGAAGCAGATAGCGGACGAGATCAATGCAAACGTCACACAGATAGAATCTGCCAACAGCAAGCTCCTGTCAGACTATGAGAAGTCTCAGGATCTTGTCATGAAGAAGTTTGATGCGGGCATCATCGACGGAAAGACGGCCGTATCCATGTTCCAGCAGAATGCCATTGCTCTTTCAGACAGCCTCTCCGAGGGCGGAAAGACATCAACTTCGCTTTGGTCGGAGAAGGCCAATGTGACTGCATGCTCATTTATAGACAAGCTCCTGGACAACTATGTGCCCAGCAAGTACAAGACACAAGTGGAAGCAGGGTTCAGCGGTCTGAAGGCTGCGCTAGGACTGAATAAGACGAATGCGACCATGACCGAGGAGGAGCAGTATCAGCTGGCGGAACTCCAGAGCATCTATTATGGAAGAGTCGCAGACTACATCTACCAGAATGGAGCTACAGCCTCCGCAGATGAGATGCTTGACTTCTGCAGGACCACTGCATCCAACATTGCCGTAGGGTATGGCTCTAAAAGCTGGACGAAGGTACAAGAAGGAAATCCGTTCGCTACCGATACGACAGCTGCAGCTACTATCGACACATTCAACGACCTGGAGCAGTCGCTCACTGCTGAAGGCGGCTCCAGCGGGGCTTTTGTCCGCGTGAACAAGGTGGCTGGAACCGATGCGGATGGAGATGGAGAACCGGACAGTGATGTTCCGCTCTGGATAATAAATAGCGCCGGAGCAATGCAGACATTCAATGAACTTGCAGAGTTCGAGATGAACCAGCTGAACTATCTCCTAGGAAAATCGGATACGCAGATGGTTCCTATAATCGGAACCGAAAACGGAGAACCCGTCCTTGTTCCTGACATCATAGTCGACGGAGTGACCTACAGGATAAGGGACGAGAACATCCTCTACAACGAAGGCTCCGGATGGGAGGATACCGGATACGATATAGCTGAATCCGAGGGTGAAATGTACGTACAGAAGATACGGGAAAAGCAGGAAGAGAATCCGCCAAGAACCTACGAGGAACAGCTCAGGCAACACGCAGAAAGGAAAGAAGCAAAATATAACAGCACTTTTGAAAGATGGACTCCACCTATTCTCAGAGGAGGCAATCTGAAGCCTGCAAATATGGAGAAGTTCTGAGAGTATCCGTCAGGAATGATGGCATGCCGTCAATGTGGCATCATAGCGTCATGGCAGCATTGACAGGTGATATATACAACATGCTTCAGACAAGAAGCAACAACAGGTCGGCTGCATCTTCATTAGGCAAGGTGCAGCTTTCTTCAGAAGAGACGAAAAAGCAAAATCCCGAAATCATCAAACCTTCGGAAATCAGAAGCCAACAGGATGGCTCCAACGACAACATGGTATCACGTGAAGTGACTGATACCGGAACGGGCGGAAGAAGGAATGAGTCGGCATCGGCCATCGAGACGGCCCTCAATTCTGTAAGGGTATGGCTGGGAGATGACTATCAGTTCACCAAGAGGGAGGCTGACGCACTCCATGCACTTGTAATCAACTCGGAAGACCCGGCGGATGCAGTCTCTCGTTTCGTTTCTGCGAAAGGCATCAATGCACTTACAGGAATGGACATTCAGACCGCATATGCAAACCTTGACGAAATAAGCGAATATTGGAACGGCTCAAAGTTTGAAGCGAAGGACATCAGTTTTGCCCAGAAGATTCA
Organism: Candidatus Cryptobacteroides sp.; assembly: GCA_051870275.1. Classification (GTDB taxonomy): domain Bacteria; phylum Bacteroidota; class Bacteroidia; order Bacteroidales; family UBA932; genus Cryptobacteroides. The sequence continues at coordinate 3,712 of JBJEBS010000038.1, read as the reverse complement.
CAACGGTTTTGCACGCCTTGACATCATGAAGCTGAAGGACCAGTGGAGGACACTGGACTTCGAGGGAAAGACCGAAGAAGCTGAAGCACTTGAAGCGGAGATACTCAAGATGGAGCAGGAGCTCGGAGACGTCTCATCAGCACTGCCTAAGAATACCCTGGACAAGTTCTCCACATGGGCCCTTGAGAATCTGGGATATACCTTCGCCCCTGCGGTGAAGGGCGGACTTGCCAGCGTCTCTACGACAGCCATAGGTTCAGCGATCGTAGGAGCGATGGCGCTGAATCCGATTGCGGCCGCAAGCGCCATGGGAATAGTTACAGCAACATCCGTCATGGCTGGAACAGTGGTATCCATGGATGAGATGACAAGGTATGAGCGTGGCGAGATGTACTGGGACTACATGCACAACTACGACAAGAAGGACAAGCCTCTTGCCTATGTCATGTCGGAGTTTGGCGGAAGAGTAGTCGGCATCATAGAGACACTCCTGGACGGTGTATCATCCAGAGCCTTGGGGCTGGCTACCGGAGGCCTGACCTCTTCCGTAGGTCTGAACGCAATCGCAAGAATCAACAATAAGGGTGCTCTGAGCAACATGGCCAATGCGGTTCTTGAGTGGGTTACAGGAGGCCTTGACGAAGCCTTCCTGAACGAGCTTCCGGAGTATTTCCTTGCAGAAGCTATGGACGCCCTCTATATGAACGCCAATGACATAGAGGACACCAAGACTTTCAAGGAGCGTTTCGCAGAAGCGAAGGAACAGGTGTGGAGCGGTTTTGTCGTCGGCATGATATATGGCACATTCAACGTGCCTAAGGCAATGATTAAGAACAAGACGCTGTCGCTTGCGCTGAGAAGTACCGCAAACGACTCCCATTCATTCTCAGAGTTCATTCAGAGGACAAACAGCATGGAGAAACCTGAAGGCGTTAGCCAGGCTGACTGGGACGATGCAAGAAGGAAAGTCTATGAAACTTCTGTGCAGCAGAGAAATGAGCTTGTAAAGGGAACTGTAGTCGAAAGTGAAAGCATTGCCGCAGAAGAGCTTTTCTCTACATTCAATCCGGAGACAGGTGAAGACACAGCCCCGCAACCGGACGGAAAAGTCTACCGAACAGACAAAGGCTCACTTTATTATGAAGTCAGATCCGAAGCCGGAAACGATGTAGTCTACTTCGGAGACAGGGACAGCGGAGCTGTCTATGGTGCAGTGGAGATCTCCTCCGACGGAACCACCCAGACAGTCCAGCAGGTGAGGGTAAGACCAGGCTACGAAGGCATCAGAGCTGAGATGGTCCTGGACGCCTTGGATTCCACACAGACCAGCGAGACTGATGTTGTATGGAACCCCAAGACGGAAGGGCTCACAAAAGTAAGGGACTCCTTGATAGAGAACAATCCAGCAGGAAAAGAAGCGGGGCTGAGGTATGAGTTCAGATCCAAGTCTTCCGACGCCTATCTGTCATCCACCAAGGATATGATCAAGTCGGCAATCCCAGGAATATCGGACAGTGAAGCCATGCTTGCTGCAAAGATTACATCCATAGCTGACAGAGGCACGGGAACAATCAGCTATGGCAACACAGCTGACATGAGCGAAACACAGCTCCAGGGCAGAAGACTGGAGGAGATAAGAGGTGCTACAGACAAAGCCAGGTCCTTGATCTATGTAGGACAGAACTCAGACTTCTCTACTTTCATCCATGAGCTCTTCCACGCCACCACTTCCCAGAGGCTCCAGGAATCCAAGGAGCTCTCAACCAGGATAAGTGAGGCCTTTGACAACGAAGTGTCCAAGAATCAGCTCAGGCAATTCATTGCGGACAGAATCCAGATATGGGGCAAGGATGCAGATGTCGACTCCATCATGCAGAATCTTTCCACCATCGAGTCGGGAAAGCCTACATGGACAATTTCACAGGAAGAGAACCTTGCGCGTCTCTATGAGGCGTATAGGAGCTCCTATGCATCATCCAGCCAGAACCTCTCATCAGGCATAAGGGCCGTACTTCGCAAGATTGCCCAGTACATGAACTCCATATATCAGACTCTTAGACAGAACTCCAGTCTCAACAAGGACATAGCGGACGCCTATGACAAGCTGATGGGCTTCAATAATACGGATTTCTCTGACATGTCAAAATCCGAGTACAGCAACAGTGAAGTAGAGTCTCATCCTGTAGCCTTCCAGCTGGTGGAGGACAAGGAACTGTTAGACAAGTTAGAGTCTGAAAAGACCGTCAAGGCTTACAGGGCAATGCAGCTCATCGATGGAAAGCTATATCCGCCGATGGCTGCAGTTGTCGCAGGAGAGAGGGTCCAGGCATCTGAAATAGGCAAATGGTACAGAGCTGACGAGAATCCAGATCTTGCAATCCCGGACATTGACAACAAGACAGGAGAGCAGAAGACCGACTCTGAAGGCAATCCAAAATACAAGTTCACTCTCGACAAGGGAGGAAAGGACCCCAAGACAGGCAAATCCCTGACCAAGGTAAATGCAGCATACAATCCATACTGGCACTCTTCCAGGTCTCCACTCAACGACCAGTTTTCTTCCGCATATAAGAGAAACAATCTTGTAACAGTGGAAGTCGAGATTCCTGAAAGCGAGCTGACCTCCGGATATAAGGCCGAGAAGGCCAAGGATGCCGTAGGAGAGGTCGAGTGGAAATCAGGACCGGTAAGCTCGAAGCTGGCAGAACTCGGCAATCCCAGGAAAGTGATTCTTAGCAGGTACAACAAGATTGTAAGGGTGATACCTGACTCTGAAGTAGCTTCCGACATTGCAGCCATTCTTAAAGGGACCGGCATTATTATCCCTTCAAATACAGTCACTCCATCATTAAGGGCAGAGCTGGAAAATATAGGAGTTCCTGTCGCCGAATCAGCTAAGGCTGTCGTAACACAGGACTCAAGGAAGAAGCTCCAGGACAGAGTAACTGGAGACAGACTCCTCGATGCACAGTACCTTATCGATGAAGTTAAGTCTGTAGGTGGCGAGGTGGACGAAAATGGATATATCCATGTATTCCATAGGACAAGCAAGGAAGCAGCGGACAGAATCAGATCTACCAACAGAATGATTGCAAAGGAAGATGGATTGTTCTTCTCTACAAAGCCTGATGGACAGATTGTCGGCTATGGGGATGAAGTAGTTGACTTCTGGATTCCTGCAGAAAGTCTGGTGCTTGATGACATCTTTTCTGATGAGGCCCATCTTAGGCTTCCTCTTTCAAACAAAAACATTATCACAACCATGATGTTCCAGGACACGATCGAAAAGCTCTCAGAAAAGTACAGGGATTATTTCACTGAAAATGCATTCGGAAAGCAGTATGCAACATCTGAAGAGATTGCTGCCATAAAGGACATTGTCTATGAGTACCCCAAGGCAAAGGTGGCCGACGGCGTACTGATGCTGGAAGGACTCAAGAACGATAAGCACGATATGCCGATGAAGAAGGAGTTCTTGACAGCGCAGATTGCTTCCAAGCTACTTGACCAGGACATTATACTTCTTCCTAGGTTTATGGACCGCATGCTGAATAATATTGCCGGGTATCAGAGATTCGACAACTATTCACTTGCCGATGGAATAAGTGGAATTGCCAGCGATGGAAGAACAATAGAGTTTAAGACAGCAAGACCTAATAGAATAATCTCGAAAATAAATGAAGCGTTGAGCAAAGCAGATATTGCAATAATA
>JBJEBS010000037.1:0-3278 GCA_051870275.1 Candidatus Cryptobacteroides sp. | reverse complement strand
TTGACGATATGCCAGGTGAATTTCACGAAGGGAATAGCTGCAGCAAAGGGGGGGGAGAAGATGGAGATGTGGAGGAAGGTGTAGATGGGGAGGGAGATGAACAGAGAGAAAGATGGACAGAGAGGAAGAAGAGGGAGATGGTGAGGAAGATGTACAGAGAGGAAGAAGATGGAGAAGGAAATGGAGAAAGAGATCTTGAGGATGATAAAGAAGAGGGAGATGGACAAAGAGGGAGAAGGAGATTATGTTGAATATGGATATGGTGAATGGTAGGGCGGAGGCTGCCGGTACTGACAGCATCAGAACTCCCGAAGAGCCGAGCAGCCTTCGCCAAAAGTTTTCCAAATGTACAGCCTCCGCCACCAACTTAGCGAATAAAGCCCGATTTTTCGCTAAAATGAAAAGGAAACAGGTTTACCAGCATATTCCGTGAGTAATTTGCGGGATTTACTCACCGTGAAGCTCTTCGTGAAATTTACCTGTGCGGGGAGAGTGCTTTGGAGCTATGTAGAATAGGGGTCGGGACCGCTGGGGCGGGGAGTTTTGTTTTTCTCGGGGAAAGTGAGTAATTTTAGTCAATAAACAAAAACGACAAGTATGCAGGATTTTTCGGTACTAGTGCCAGTGATATCCGCCTTTCAGATTGAAGGGGATATTTTAGAGGTAAGGCCCCTGGGAAGTGGGCTTATCAATGATACTTTTTTAGCAAAAACGACAGAGAAAAAGTATGTCCTTCAGAGGATTAATGATTCTATCTTTAAGGATGTGGAACTCCTTCAGAAGAACATCACAGCTGTCACTTTCCACATCAGACATAAACTTCAGGAAAGGGGAGAGGAAGATATAGACAGAAAAGTCCTTACTTTCCTGCCGATACGAAGTGAACTTGATAGCCAGCCATACCATTTAGATAAGACTTACGTTCAAGACAGCAATGGCTCTTACTGGAGGCTTTCTCTCTACATAGAAGATTCCTATACCTATCAGACAGTTAATCCTGAATACTCTAAGGTGGCAGGCAGATCTTTCGGAGAGTTCGAGGCCATGCTGGTAGATCTGCAGGAACCCCTGGGCGAGACTATCCCCGACTTTCATAATATGAGCCTCAGAATAAAGCAGCTTCGAGAGGCAGTGGCAGCGGATCCGCTAGGAAGATACCGCAGAGCCATAAGCCAGAGCGCGCCAAGTGCAGAGCAGGGCGGGGGACTTGTGGAGCTGGTAGAATTGGCAGAGAAAAATGCGGAGAGAATGTGCAGCGCACAGCTGTGGCACGAGCAGGGAAGGCTTCCGAAACGCATCTGTCACTGCGATACGAAGGTAAACAACATGCTCTTCGACAGAGATGGCAAGGTGCTGTGTGTCATAGACTTGGATACTGTGATGCCATCCTTCGTGTTCTCGGATTACGGAGATTTCCTCAGGACAGCGGCAAATTCAGTCCCTGAAGATAGCCCTGAATACGACAAGGTAGATTTCAGGATGGATATCTTCGAGGCTTTCACCGAAGGCTATCTAAGCGGAGCCGGAGCTTTTCTGACAGACTTGGAAATAGAGAACCTGCCGTTTGCAGCGGAGTTGTTCCCTTTCATGCAAGCCGTCAGGTTCCTTTGTGATTATCTGAACGGGGACACTTACTATAAAATCTCCTATCCGGAGCATAATCTGGTAAGGGCCCGCAACCAATTCCGTCTCTTCCAGAGCTCCTGCTCCAAGGAAGAGAGGATGAGGGAGTTCATCGCTAAAGCGCGAACTTAACTCCCTGAAGTTTATCCCATTCGCCTCTGGTAAAATCCGGCATAATGACCGGAGCGCTGCCGTGCAGGATGGATTGCTCCGAGAGTTCCACCAGAGAACTCCACTCGGCTGCATCATAGACATCCTGATCAAGTGGCAGACCATTACGTAGGCAGTAAATCAGGCGGTAATCCATAATGAAATCCATTCCGCCATGACCACCCACCTTTTTAGCCAGAGCCAATACATCCTTGGTGATAGGGTGCTGGTATTCTTTCAGCAGGCGGTCTCTGATCTCATCTGAGACATAGAGCTCCGCATCCAACTTGTAGATGTCAGGCTCACCTTCGAACTGAGTGTCGCCCAGGGCGAAGCCTGCATTAGGGTATTTGTTAGCGAAACCCTTGGTTCCGGTAATCTGGAACATTCGGCTGTAAGGCCGAGGGTTATAGGTATCGTGCTGCACTTCTATGGTCTTGCCTTTGCGGGTGCGGATATAGGTAGCGGTATGGTCGCCATTGGCATAGTCCTCATCGCCATAGCGCTCTCGGCTCAATTCCTTGCCGTGGAAGGAATCCGTGTCCATGGAGACGAGGTAATCCATTTTGTCTCCGCGGTGGATGTTCAGAACCATGGCGATAGGCCCGATGCCGTGGGTCGGATACACATCTCCGTGATGAGCCTTGTTATAAAGCATGCGCCAATCCCCCTGGTACCTGTCCCAGAACGGGTCCAGGTTATGGATATAAGCCCCTTCCACGTGCACGATTTCTCCGAACAGCCCCTGCTGAGCCATGTTCAGGGAGGTGAGCTCGAAGTCGTCATAGACGCAGTTTTCCAGCATCATGCAGTGCTTGCGGGTTCTCTCCGAGGTATTTACTAACTGCCAACATTCTTTTATGCTTGTGGCTGCGGGCACTTCCACTGCGACGTGCTTGCCCTGCTCCATTGCATATACGGCCATCTGGGTGTGGTACTGCCAAGGTACGGCCAGGTAGATGAGGTCTATGTCCTGTCTCTCGCACACGCCCTTCCAGGCATCTTCGCCCCAATAGCCGGCGGCTCTCTCCACGCCTCTTTCATCCAGGATTTCCTGGGCCAATTCTACTCTGTCCTCGTAAAGGTCACAAAGAGCCACGATCTTGACTCCTTCCAGGTATGTGAATCGGGATACGGCGCCAGGACCTCTCATCCCCAGGCCAATGAATCCGACCCTTACGGTGTCTATGGGCTCGGCTGCGTAGCCTAACATGGATTGCTGGTCAGAGGGTCTCGGGGGAGTGTTGTAGATGATCTTTCCGTCTTTGATCTTGTAGCCATAGTCTTCCTGTTTCTCGCAGGAACTAAGCAGAGGGAGCAGTGCCGTCAGGCACAGCGCCAGCAGTTTGTTGATTTTGTTAGTTTTCATTATTACTCAAGTTTCGCAAGTAACTAATTATTTAACATTAAGAGATTTGTGCTGCTTGCGAAACTTTTAACCCCACGCACTTTTCTCTATGTTTATCTGACCCTTCTCCTAAATCCTCTTCCTCAGGAAGAGGACT
>JBJEBS010000036.1:0-3424 GCA_051870275.1 Candidatus Cryptobacteroides sp. | reverse complement strand
GTCGGAATAAGAAGTGATGCTCCGGATGGGTCTGGACCTCTCATCATAGAGGTAGCTTACCAGAGAATAGCCCGAAATCTCTCCCTCTCCGTCATACTCTCCCAGTCGGGCCCACTCCACAAGAGAAGCCCTGTATGCATACTCTTCCACAAGGGTTCTTTCCTCCTGCTCCGCCGCCGTCTTCTCATAGACCTTAAGCCGTCTTCCCAGCTCATCGTACTCATACTCCCTGATATGGTCAACATAGGTCGTGGATATGAGCCTGTCCTTATCGTCATAGCTGTAGAACTCCTTCGCGCAGCCAGGCAGGCCCCTGGCACTAAGCCTTCCTCTGGAATCATAATCATACCTCCACATGTTCAGGGTGTCGCTCAAAGCTATCCTACTTCCCTTCACAGCCCTCAATTGGCCATAAATGTCATAGATATAATATGTCGGCTCATCGCTCCCCACGGAAGTGGCCAATGTCCTTCCCAAATGATCTCTGAAGCTATGTCTCTCCCTGCCGTCCTCATCCCTTAGGCTCTCCTTCACCACTTCCCTCGCCGAATACTCACCTCGATCCACCACCTTCTCTCCTTCCCACAGATAGTTTGGGAATGCCAATGCTATGGTCTCTGTCCTGCTCTTCTCCCACTCTCCTGCATATCCTGGCAACGCTGCACTCAAGTCCCTATCCCTTCGGGACCTCTCATAACTCTTCGCATAATATGCCCTTTGGTCTTCGTGATATAAGGCCGACAGGGATGGGGCATCCGTCTGGTACTCTCCCAGACTCTCCTCCACAGGATACGGAAGCCACACCTTCGCATCGTCATGCATCAGGAAATCCGACTCGTAGGCCCTTACCAGGTCCCTTCCGGAAGTGGAGGCCCCTATCGATATGTCCTGCAACTTCAGCCCCAGCGCGCTCCACCAGCTGACATCCTCCATATAGCTGTCCCCAAATTCGCTGGAGTAAGTCTTCTTCCTGATGCTCAACCTGTTACCCTGCTCGGAACGGGCCAGAAGATCATATTCATACGATTCCCTCACATTCCCTTCGGCATCCTTCACCGACACGACTCTTCCGCTGGCATCATACTCATAATAAAGCGTCACGCCATTCTCATCCCTAATCCTGCTGAGCCCTACTCCAGGAATATACTCGAAAGTCCTTACCAGCGCCTCCGGCAGCAGGCTTCTGAGAGAATCCAACCCTGCAAGAGCTGCTTCACTTGGAAGCACACTCTGCGTTATCTCATCCACAGAGAGATTCATATCTGCCAATTTCTCCCGCACCTGGGCTATCGTGCTGTTCTCGATTAGAGCTATCGGATACCTCCCTCCATATCCCCAGACCAGAGCACTCTGTGCCTTATCCCTCTGTCTGATCTCAGATATGTTCCACAGACAATCCCTTGCCACCACTTCCTCTTCCCAGGACAGTACCCCCTTGGCGTATTCCTTATGAGATACAGGAAGAAGTGATTCGAAGACTATCTCCTCTTTCTTGCACAGCACCGTCTCGTCCTCGAACATCGGGGGTCGGATAACATACGAGCCTGAATACAAGCCTCCTCCCAAATCCGGTTTGACAATTACCGGACCGTTGTCCTGGGTGACATAATACAAGATCTGCAGGGCATTGGAGATGGAATGTACATCCACAAGGCTCGAGTCATTCAGCTCATCAGCGTACTTCCACTGAAGCTTATGGGTCATCCTTCCTTCCGTAAGACTCCAGCTTGAAAGACGGTATGGCTTGGTCAGGGCATTGTCCCTGCCTTTATAGGTATAGACTACCGTGCTGCTGTCTAACCTGTTCTGGTGATACCTTATAGTAGTCTTTTTTAGGGGAACTCTTCCGGAGTACGAATCCACATAGATCGGGTAGTGGTAGATGTTCTCATATTGGATGTTACCATAGCCCATAGGCTGCCAGACCTGCTCGGCGGAATAGGCAAGAAGGTAGCTGTGCCCCACTGGAGTGCTATACTCATACGACTCACAGGAGAGAAGATCATATCCTCCTTCTCCATCGGAAGCGTATTCCTCCTGCTTCAGCAGAACCACCCCTCGCGACGGCCCGCTCTCGGTGTAATATGTCCGTATCCCCACATAGGGGTCCATGGTCTGATTATATGGAGGATGGTTTTGGTAGTTGGTCTTTACACTTTCAGGGAAAGAGCCGAAGACTTCCCTCTCTTCTTGGCCTACCAGGGAGGTATCATAGTATCTTACAGTCTTGCAATAATCGGGGTTGTTCAATGTCATTCCCTGACTGAAGGACTCATTAACCTGAGCATAATAGACCCTGGTATCCCGAATGGAAGGGCCGAAGCCCACCGGAGTCTCGTGCAGGGTGAAGGACCAGGTGGTGCTGCCTCCGGACAGAGCGGATCCGCTTCCGCTTGACATATCGGCAGCAGAGAACGGAGATTTGACGGAGGTGTACATATTCCTTGTCGGAACCGCCGGTCCGCTAAGCTTTGCATCCTCGTAAGTGAAGATCCGCTTCCTCTCTGTCGAGAGAATATTGGCATCAATGTCCTCGTCACTGAAAGCTATGGTCTTGACCCTGAGGCCGATATTGTATGTCGTGCTGCCCGACTGATACTTGCTCCCTTCGTACTGGATGACACTGCACTCTCCGTTATGGCTGAGCTTTTTCAAGGACATATACACTGCCTTTGACGGGTCAGCTCCTCCATAGACCTGAGTGTTCTGTCCAGGGGTATAGCTGAAAGGGCAGATGCCCACTCCCGAACGGAAGCTGGAAGCATTGTAATAACCGTACCAGTCCTGACTGAAATGGGATACTGGAGCGTTTTCCGTGTAATACTCGAAAGTCCAGTAATCATCCACCTTCCCTGAAGAGTCCTTGCGGTCGATGCCCGAGAGAATCACCCTTCCGTCATTCGAGGCGATTTGCGTTTGAAGAACAAAACTGCGGACAGTCTGGCTCAAGTGGTTCTTTACCACCACGGCGCGGAGCATGGCCGGATAGTTGTACTCTTCAGTTCCCTGGTGAAGGGTAACTCTGTCTTTGATCCTCTCGTAGCTGAAGGATACGGTCTCTGAGTTAAGCGTAATGGCACTCAGGTGTTTGGTTCTGTGGGTCTCAACTACCCGTTTGATGTTAGTGTTCAGCAGATCCTTCGGATCGAGTCCGCTGATGATGGTTCTGGTCTGAGAGACTGAAGATGTGATCCTCTTCCAATTGTATCCGTCCTGGTAGGTGAAGGTGGCAGTCTCGTGGCGGCTTCTGGAGGATATGGAGCTGACATACCAGGCAGTGCATGCCGTCCAGATGTCCTGCTCTCCTGTGGTGGGATCGGTTTGTCCCCCGTTACTGCCATCGTGAGTGGACATCTCCTTCTCACTGAACTGATAGAGAGTTCCGTCAGGACCCTTGATGCTGAAGGATTCGATCTGGGGGCTA
>JBJEBS010000035.1:0-12701 GCA_051870275.1 Candidatus Cryptobacteroides sp. | reverse complement strand
TCCCGACAGGGAAGGACTGGTCCTCATGAATGGAGATGCCAAGGAGAGAGCCAGCCACTGCTACATCATACTCAGGGAAGTCTTCCTTAAAGTATTTGAGGCAGCCTAGAGCAGCGACACTTTCCTGGATTTCATCGATGATAATCAGTGTATCCTTGGGGATAATATCAACGCCTGTATGGGCAGATAGAGTGCGTATAATTCTCTGGATGTCGTGGTCTGGCTCAAAGATAGATTTAGCCACGGCATCCTTATCCAGGTTGACATATGAGACGCTTTTGTACTCCTTGGAACCAAATTCTTTGAGTATGTATGTTTTACCAACCTGGCGGGCTCCATCAAGGACAAGAGGCTTATGGTTTCTACGAGATTGCCATTCAAGTAGTTTTGCATATATCTCTCGTTTCATATTACACAAATTATGACGAATAAACAGGTGAAATCAACAAAATTTCAAACGAATCTTAGCGGCAAATATACATAAATTCGGACGAATGCCAAAACTTCTAATACAATTTTTCCTGCCAAACGAAATGTGTGTTGAGGTCTTTCTCGCCGCCATCTACCAGGATGTCCTGGCCGGTGCAGAAGCGGTTCTCCATGGTCAGGAACCATATCCACTGGGCTATCTCTTCGGGGGAGGCCCATCGCCGCAGAGGCGTGCAGGACATAATCTGTTCCCAGAGGGCAGGATCGTCCATTACCGGACGGTTCAGTTCCGTAGTCACACCTCCAGGAGAAAGGCTGTTGCACACGGCGCCATAGCCTGCCAGCCTTTGGGCAGCATTGCGCATATATGAGAGCAAGCCCCCTTTGGAAGCAGCATATTCTGGGAATTCGGCTCCGCTATGGGCAGAAGCGCTGCACATAATAAGTACTGCCTGCACATCCTCGTGAAAAGCATATTTTTCCACGGTGGCGATAGTGCCTTTAAGGTTTACATCTATGTCCCGTCCGCTTAATTGAACTCCAGCATTTGCGATGATAACTTCACAAGGAGGAAGTTCTGGCAATTCTCCCGTTATGTCTGCCAAGATATGAGTATATGCACCATCTTCTGGCAATGTAGCTGCCTGAATATCAATGCCGAATACCTTATGTCCGCGCTCAAGGAAAAGCTTTGCGGTCGCACGGCCTATGCCGCTGGATGTGCCAGTAATCAGAATGTTCATATTTTCTTATCTATATAGTCTTGTCCTACTTTTTCTTTTTCCCACTGGCGTGCCATACGGTAACCCAGCGGGCTGAACACGACCTCGCAGAGCAGTTCCATCAGTGCTCCTGTCAGTGAGCATACTATCACCTGAGTCCAGGTCCAGCCGAAGAAGACGTGGCTTACGACGGTGGCGAAGATAAAATTGTCCACGAACTGCGCGAGAGCAGTGGAACTGAAGGAGCGAAGAGCGAAAGTTCCGAAATTATCCTTCTTTAAATGTTTGGCTATCAGATGATTGCTAAGAGAGTTGACGAGCGAGGAGATAAGCATTGCCAGGGCTGAGCCGAGCACTACGTACCAGGAGCCTCCGACCGTCCGGTTAAGGGCTTGATTGTCAGCCTGAGCAGCGGCGGGGTCGCTGTCGATGAAGCTGTAATATTCTCCCCAATGCCCAGGGGTGAGGGAGAGCAGGTAGAACAGTCCGCATACGCAGAGGTTCACGGCAAGTGCAGCGATGGATAGTTTCATAGCAGCCTTGGCTCCGAAACGTTTGCATATCATATCCATCAGCAGGAAAGAGAGCCAGCTGAGGGTGAATCCGCAGTCCAGGGCAAGCCAGTCCGTGGAGAATAGTTCCTTGTTAGCCAGCAGGTTCATGGCTACCACGCTCAGGAAAAAGAGAGCTACGACGATGGATGGGATGTTCCGGAACAGCGCTTTGTAGTCATCAAATTCTCGCTGAAGAAAAGTTTTTATTGGCATAGCTTAAAGAAACTTACATGTTAAACTTGGCCCCGAGGAAGATGCTCAGCTGCGGCTTTGAACTGAAATCCCAACCCAGGCAGGTGATGCTGCCGAGCTGCAGCCAGTCGTTAAGCGGGAAGTAAAGCCAGGCCTCGCTGTACCAGCCGGCTCTGCTGCCGTCTCGTGCCGCAGTCCAGATGTCGGTGAAACTGTTGAGATTACACCAGCCCCAGTCGTGACCAGTGATAACAGAGAGCTGAAGGGAACTTCCGTCTGCGCGCAAAACAGGAAGATGGTTTCCCGAAAATAAACTGTTGTTTCGGATGAGAGGTTCGATGGCTATCATGCCGTTTGGTGTAAAGAAGTCGTATGCCAATCCTATATACCCGCAGTGCTCGTCCAGACCATAACTGCGGAACTCTGCGTGAAGAAAGAGGGGAGCCTCCCAGAATTTGTGCTCGTGAAAGAGCTGGATGTACGCGAAGTTTCCTTCTTTCGAGATGTCATCGCTAAGCAGAGCATAACTAAAGGAGGTTTCGCCGGCTTTGGAAATGTCCACCATGATGTGGGTTTGAGAAGCCCCATTTGCTATTTGTAGAATGTGAAGATTGGCCTGGCCTCTCGCCGGCACAATCAGCAGTAGGAATGCCGCTGCTAAAGTGATAATGTGTTTCATCGCCCTTTATGTTTTAATTTATACTATGGCGGAGGATGACAGGCCTAGAACTCCGCCTTTTGCGCTGCAAATATAGAAAAAAAGCCTGACATTTCGCCAGTCCTTCCTTTTCATAGATTTTATTTTGGGCAAAAGTACGGAATTTCTGTATTATTTGTAAATTTGTCTTCCGATAAATCGAATGACCATGAAAAAGATAAAAAACTTGCTATGGGCCTTGTGTGCCCTTTTATCTTTGGGACTGGTGTCTTGCAGTAAGGACCAGCTGTCAGATGTAGCGTTTTACACTATTGACCTGGATTACAAGATTAATTCTGGAGCTGATGTCTCTGCTATAGACCATGCTCTCGGGGACAGATATACTAAACATTTTACCACAGAGCAGGAAGCCCGTTCCGAGTGGAAGGCCTTCATAGATGCTGTGGACGACGAGGCTGTCGTATTTGCTGACAGCGAGTCTTATTGTAAGTTCTCTCTGGTGCTTAAAGACGTCAAGGGAGAAAACTTTGTCACGGTGAAAGTGCTGGATTCTATAGACTGGGATCAAAGCGGTCGCCATCAACCATCTATCCATTTATCTTGCTGGTGGCCAGACCTTTGGCTGTGAGCGGAATACTTATTCCTTTTAAGAAGTATCCTTTCAGGCAGCAGGCGCTCGTCTCTTTCGTGGGGCTGAGAGGAGCTGCTTCCATAGTCTTCGCCATTATGGCTATCAGCGGGAATGAGATGCTGGAAAACGACCTCTTTAACATAGTCTTCTGTATAGTCTTGCTGTCCATCTCCATTCAGGGTTCTCTTATCCCGTTGGTGTCCAAGAAGTTGAAGATGATAGATACGGAGAGTGATGTGCTGAGAACCTTTAATGACTACAGTGAGAAGACTGAGATGCAGTTCGGATGCATAGACATAGAGCAGGGAAGCAATTGGGAAGGGAAGATGGTTATGGAACTTGGCCTACCTGGAAATAGTCTTATCGCTCTGGTACTCAGGGGAGAAGAACGTATAATAGCGCGTGGGGACACGGTCTTGCGGGCGGGTGACAAGGCCATTATGGTGACCAAGACCTTCGAGGATACGAAGACCTGTCTGCTGGAGAAGAAAGTCAGGGAGGGTGGCCCCTGGGACGGACTTAGTATCAGCGATTTCGAGCCTGGAAGTCTGGTTCTGCTGATAAGACGCTCAGATCAGGAGATTATCCCTAAAGGTGACACTATCCTTAAAGCAGGGGATAAACTCGTGATTCTTAAGCAGATGTAATTCCATTCCCTATTCTCGGATATTATGCGTACCTTTGTGGTCTTGAACAACACATGATTGATAATGAAATTCATTAATAGACTTCTGACAGCTCTATGCTGTGTGACTTTGCTTTCGGCTGTATCTTGTGAGAAGACCCCTGGGGAATCGCCTGACGACAAGGACTCTATCGAGCAGCCTGACGATAAGGAAGACGAGAATAATACCGAGGATCCTGACCCTAACCCAGATCCTACACCAGATCCAGATCCTACACCAGATCCTGATCCAGACCCGAACCCAGATCCGGACATTAAAGTCGAAGTCTTAGATCCAGGGCAGAAGCCTGGTGATAATCAGACCTTTACCCCGCAGCATCCGGAACTTCTTCACGAGGTGGAATACGATGAGTTCTACAACCCTGTTCAGGATTGGCTGGATGAGTATGAGAACATAGATTATGTCTGCTCTCAGGGTAACGGAACAGCTTGGCCTTTGGTTTTGGAGAATGGCCATATCCGATTCTATCAGGGAAGTAACTCGAACAAGGGTGGATCCTATATTCGTATCCGTTCACATAATGGAGCTAGTCTGCTTAAGCTTACTGTCGGTTCTGCCAGCAAGACCACTCTTGCCTATTCTCTGAACGGTAAAGCTGCCAAGTCGGAGAATGCTGAACTTGAGGCGGGGGATAGATATGTCATCGAGGCACCGGAGAATTGCGATGAGGTCTGTATCTATTGTATGGCTACCGAGCAGTCCCGTCGCTGGGAGATGGATTATATCAAGGTAGAGTACAAGGGTGGTTTCGTGGAATCTGATTTCTATCAGCCAAGCCTCGAGTGTGGACCTCTTGTTCGTGTCAGCCTGCCATTTACTGAGTCTTTCGAGGAGGGCTTCCCTACGACTGATAAACCGAGCTACTACAAATATGGAATTACAGCCGGTAGGGAGAACCTGCAGTGGAGCACCTGGTACGGTTCTTTCTCTTGGCAGAATCCTATAGAAGGAGCCCAGTCGGCACAACTTAGGATATATCAGGAGGAAGAGGATTATGAGAAGGAGCAGTTCGGCCATCTGAAGATGGAGTTTTTCATCGAGGGCCTCTCGAAAGTTAGTTTCCAGTATTATATGTCCGAGTTCTGGATCAAGGCGAGCATCTCTTATTGTGAGTTCGGAGATAACACTTGGTCTAATCCTGTCCAGATTGCATTGGGTAACTATTCCGACAGGAAGACAGTGCAGGATTTTACCTATGTGCTCGACGAGGGACTTAAGCATAATGCCAAGATTCGTATCGAGCTCGACCCTGCCACCGGCTTCCCAAGCTCCTCCCACTACGATTTTATCTGTGATAATTTCATCTTCGAGTGATCGGCTTTTGATAGCGCTTCAATGATTCTTTCTGTAAGCTGTATTATTTGTTGAAATCAGAATAAAAGAGTATCTGCTGCGGAACTTGGTAACAGGTTGAAGATAAGTGACATGGTTATGAAGAATTTGTTCTTATGCAGATACTCTCACGGGAAGTTTTACAGTCCTTTTGCGTAACGCTTACGTTGGATAAGGCATTGGATGCAGGCATCCGTGTACTCTGATTCGGCTTGAAGCAGGATGCTGCGTGCTTCCAGCAGATCAGATATGCTCACAGTACCTGCCTCATAGCCCAGCAGCGATAGCCTGTAGTTTTCTTCTGCCAGATCTACGGCCATCTCTTTCTGAGTCAGTATCTGAAGGCATTCGTTTATCTTGCCAGCGCTTTGAAAGTGCTGAAGTTCTAGCTTTTCTCCCAAGTCTTTTCTTTGGAGTTCGGCCTGACGGACAGAGTAATTGCATTCCTTGATCTTATGAGAAGTACCCCACCAGTCGCTTAAGGGAATCTTAAGACTAAGGAAAATACCGGTATTGAAACTGTTCCCATAAAGTATGTTGTTAAAGCTTGCGTTTACCCCTAATCCCAACTGTGGAAGGCTTTTCCCGATTTCCATCTTCTTACGTAGTTTCGCCTCCCTTATGCCGTAATCCAGAAGTTTCAGCTCCAATGCAGGATCTTCTTCTTCGACTATTCCGTAAGGATCCAGAGAGTCTTCGAACTTGATGGAATCTGAATAATTTAGTCCTGTCATCTGACATATAGCCTTGGATGTTAATTTGATGGCATTATCCAATTGAATTCTTGAAGATATGAGCTCATTTCTTTTTAGCTCCACTTTTATCAGGTCATTGGACATGGCCACTCCTGCATCTTTGGCTGTTTCCACAGTATATTTTAAGGTGTCCAAGGTATTAATGGCAGATTCCAATGCCTTTTTTTCTCCCCGAGACTTAAGCTGAGATAGTAAGTCTGTTCCAATTCAAGCAGGAAATCCCGTTCACTAATTTCGGATTGGACTTGGGCAGCTTTAATTCCTAAATCGGCTAATTTGTTAGCATTCACGATCTGACCTCCTGCGAAAATCGGCTGAGTCAAAGAGATAGAATACATCTCTCCAGACTCAATAAAAGACAGTTCGTCATCCATTCCGAGAGCTATCCCGTATTCGTTATATAGCAGATTCAGCATATCCCGAGTTCCGGCATTGGAAATGTCATCTATGCTAAGATTGATGACAGGATTCAGGAATTGCATGGCGAAGGACTCTGCTTTGATCTCGGGGAAGTATTTGGTGAAGGCCTGGTCCTTGATTTCCTCGGCTTTCATTACTTCGAGCCTCGAAGATTCCAAAGAGAAGTTGTTCTTCAGGGCCAATTCCTTGCATTCCTGCAAGGTATAGCTCTGGGCGTAAAGGGGAAGCCCCAATCCCAAACTTAGGATGAGGAGTATGTTATTTTTTCGCATATAATTTCCAATAAGCTACAGGTAATACAGTTACTATTAAAGGAAGGGTTAGCAGGGTGCCGAAGCATATCACCACTCCCATAGGCATCCACAAGGTGGTCCGGGCCAATATCATCGGAACAACTCCCAAAGCGGTGGTCGCAGAAGTAAGGAAGATAGGTTTCATCCTTCGAAGGCCGGCCTCGAAGGCGGCATCCCTTCCGCTCATATTATTTTGAAGTCTAAGTTCATCGGCATATTCGAAGAAGATGATGGCATTTCTTACCACTATACCTACAAGTGAGATCATTCCCAATACGGCAGTGATGGATATGTCCATCCCGAAGACGTAGAGTCCGGCAAAGGATCCGAAAAGGCATAGTGCACAACTGCTTAGGGTAAGCAGAGACAGAGATACTTTTTTGAAGTGATAAAGCAGCACTGCGAACATTACCAAAAGGGCGGCCAGCACGGAAAGCACTACCTCCGGAACCAGCTGGGAATTGACTTCCTGAAGTCCGCCGTATCGGACGGAGATACCACTGTCCGAAGGAACATTGGCATAAATCCAAGACTCGATGCGTTTCTGTACATCGCTCTGACTTACGCCGGAGGGGAGGTCGCAACTCACAGTCACTGTCCTTTTGCCGTTTCTGTGTCCCAGACTGCTGTGATGCCAGCTGGCTTCGACATCAGCCACAGCCTGTAGCGGAACGCTGACCCCAGGGTATATGGTCGGAACCTTGACATTAGCGATTTCCTCATAGCTTAGGCCGTCGGCATCCTGGCAATACAGGCTGACAGGCACTTCTGTGTCTCCTTCCCAGACAGTCGTAAGAGTCTGACCATCAAACATGCCGCTTAAGAAAATGGAAAGCGAACTCTGGGTGATGCCCAGTCGGGCGGCCTCTTCAGGACGGAGTTTGACTTTTATCTGATGCCGTGACTGGTCATAATCGGAATGTATCCACATCAGATTATCTTCTTCGGCCAAGTAGGCTTTCAATTCCTCAGCTTTGAGCCCCAACTTTTTATAGTCATCCCCTTGAAAAAAGACTTCTATAGGATTTCTTACTGCCTGGTAGTCCATCTGTTTAAAGCGGACATAGGCATCCGTAAAGGCGTTTTCATACACTTCAGGGTATTCTGAAAGAATCTCCAGGGTGCTTTGTGCAGACTTGGTGTTCACGATAAGCTGGGCATAACTGTCCTTAGGTGTCTGGGGAGCATAGGTGGCGTGAAATCTTGGAGATGACATTCCGACAAAGCAGGTCGTACTTAGCACTCTCGGATCCTCACAGAGAATCCGTGACAGGGAATCGGCCAGTTCTTCACTCCTTTCAAGACTGCTGCCGTCCTGCAGATGAATCTCCACTGCGAAGCTATCCCTGTCGGCCTTGGGCATCATCTGTATAGGCAGTTCCCTGAACATCATTATTCCGGCTGCGATGAGCAGAAGAGCTATGGCCATGGTGAGCCAAGGCCTTCTGAAGACTTTGACAAGCAGGGATTTATATGTTCTTTGAATGAAAGTGAAGAATTTGTCTTGGGCCTTTTCGAAACGGCTTTTCACCCTGACTTGGGGGGCCTTTATATATTTGGTACAAAGGTAAGGAGTGACATAGAATGCGAAGATGAAACTTGCCAGCAGCGCGAAAGTCACGGTCCATGGAAAGGCCTGAACGAATTCGCCCACCGGTCCTGTAATGATCTTTGTCAGAGGGAAGAACATAGCCGATACGCTGAGTGTAGCGATGAGGGTAGCCACGAAGAGTTCGCTTGAACTTGTCGTGGCTGCTTTCCAAGGAGTTTTGCCGCTTTCGAGCATATTGGTATATCCGTCCACCACTATCACCGAGTTATCCACTATCATTCCCAAGACTACAATCAGGGCTGCAAGGGTTACGGTATGAAGTTCTATTCCCGTGGCATACATAGCTGTAAAACAGATGGATATGCATACTGGTACGGCCAGAGCCGCCACCATCGCGGTTTTGAAAGGGAAGAGCAGCAGCATGACCAGGATAACGACCAGCATACTGAAAAGAATGTCCCTGAGAAAAGATAGTACTGAAGATTCCACTACCTTAGGCTGGTCGCTTATCCTGTGCATCCTGATATCCTTGGGAAGCTCGCAGGAGACTTTTTTGATCACCTTGTCCACCTCCTTTCCGAATTCCACTATGTTATTGTTAGGCAGCATCTCCATCGAGATTATCAGGCTCGATGCCTTGCCGGTCTGCTCCGAGTGATAGGAGACATTGCTGCCCCTTTCGTATCGTCTTTCTATCTCTGCCAATTCTTTCAGTTTCAGCGTTTTCGATCCTTCAGGGTTCAGAAGGATCAGCTGCTCTCCAATCTCGTATGCATTGTCGTATGGAACGGCGACTTTGATGCTGCTTCCGTCAGCACTGTCGCCCGCTTTGGCACTGAGGGTCTTAAGTCCATTGGCAGCCAAGATTCCGAAAATCTCGCTTCTCTCTATTCCGTAGCTTTCCAAAACCGAAGCATCCACGTTAAGGGCTATTTCTTCCCTTTGCTTGCCAAGTATTTTTATCCTTCCCATTTGAGGAATGCTTCTTAACTCAGAAGCCAGTTCTTCTGCACAATCTTCCAATTCTTTCGGGCTGTGTGTGGGACTTTCTATGGCGAGCAGCATGGAGGAGGTGTTGCCGAAATCATCCATTACTGCTATCTGAACTACTCCAGGGGGCAAGTCGGTCTTTTTAAACAGTTCCAGTCCGGAACGGATTTTTGACCAGACTTCATCTTTGCGAGTCACGTTTTCGTGTAATTCCGCGAAGATGTAAACTATCCCGTCCTCCGTTATAGAGTAAGTTTTGGTCTTGTCTATTTCTTCGTAGGTAAAAAGGAAATCTTCCAGATCCTTTGTGACTTGTGCTTCTATTTCTTCCGCATCTGCCCCCGGATAAACGGCAGCGATAACTCCCTGTCTTATAGTAAAACGGGGAAATTCGTCCTTGTTCATCTTGTACAGACTCCAGATACCTATCAGGGAGATTATGGCCATTATGAAAAACACCAGCGAATGATGTCTCATCGCGGCCTCTATGGATTTGTTTGTTTTCATTCTGCTACTCTGATTTCTGCTCCATGATATAACTTGTAGGAGCCTGACACTATTATCTTTTCACCTTCATTCAGGCCGGATTTGATAATGATTCCTCCCTGGGCATATTCACCTACACTGACTTCTCTCCTTTCTGCCCTATTTCCTTCTACGATCCAGACTGTATGTGAATTTCCGAAGCGGCTGATGCATTCCGGCGGCACCACGAAGCCCGATTTCTTAGTTTTTTCCATATAGACTTTCCCTATCATACCTGGAATCAGTTCTATCTCCGGACTTTCCTGAAGGCTGAGAGTGAGTCTATATAGATGGCCAATTTTATCTGCTGTCAGGCTCTTTTCCCTGACTGCTGCGCTGAATTCCTTGTCTCCGTGCACCGGAAAACGGACTTTAGCCCTGTCGCCCTCACGGATCTGTGCGATTTTAGCCTCCGGAACCTGTATCACCATATCCATTTCGGACAGGTCGATAATGCTGCCTATCCTGATTCCTGGCAGAATGTTCTGCCCTTCTGCGACCTCCATCCCATTTATCGTTCCTTCGCAGGCCGCTTTGACTGTATAGTCTGCCAACTTCTTCTCGGCAATGCTTTTCATCGCCTTTGCCTGCTCCAACTTGGTCTCCATCTCTATCATCTGCACTTCAGTGCTTCCCCCTTTCGAATAGATCTTTTTCGTTCTGTTGTACGCATCCAGAGCTTGCCTGTATGTCGCTTCGGCTGAAGCGAGCGCACTGCGCGCCTGAGCGTCGTCCAGTTTGAGAATGACTTGGCCTTTAAGGACATAGTCTCCATTTTTGACTGCCAATTCCACTATCTCACCTCCTGTAAGAGAAGTGATAGGACTGCTGTTCCTGGCCTCGATTTCTCCTACATATTGCTCGCAGAGGATTCTGTCTTCCCTTTTCAATTCCATCACCTTTACCTCCACGGGCCTTCTTTTATATTCATTCTCCGGACCTTTGCAGCTGAATGTCAGCAGCAATAGACTGAGTATCAAAACTTTCTTTTTCATCAGTTCTTTTTCGCTATAATGTTAATGTCTTCTCCACTTAGGATTGCCTTATATTGCTCTGATTCTCCTTTGCAACTCAGATCTATCTTTATCAGTTCGTCATACAAAAGCCCAAATCCGGAGTATATTATATCCGCCTTGTCTTTCACACTTGTCTTTACGGTATCGTTGTAGCTGAGAATGAGAGTATCTATGGCTATCTCTTTGTGTATAATCCGTAAGGTGTCGATGTAGAATTCTATTTCTCTATGAAAATCTTCGAATTTCAGGCTGTCTCCCTGGATATATGCTTTACTATGGTATATTTTGTCTCCACTCGGGTTGAATAACAGGATAACGCTGTCCGTATCAGCCATCTTCCTGATATCCAGGCTACCTATTTCGTTCAGGCTGATATCTTCCTGATTAAGATTGAGGTATCTTGAAGGCAGACTGACTTCTATATTGCCTGTTTTTTTATAAGAATAAGTTCCGGATAAGGAGCTTGCTGAATATTTGCTGCAGGATTGAAGACTACCTATGGCGATCAGTGCAGCGATGAACAAAGTTTCTTTTTTCATTTTTCTTGAATTTAATCTATGCATTTTTTTGGATGCAAATATGGGATATGGTATTGTCAATTTAATTTGCATTTTTCCCTCTAATGTTGCCAGTTTTTCTGTATTCTTTAGAAAAAAAGAAATAATGCATATATTGCGAGAAATTTTGTGTATTATGAAATTTCAGGATAAGGACATCTTGTTTACAGACGATATATCGAGGATAGAAAAGGAGGATTTGTCGGCAGATTCGAAAATGCTGTTTTTATATTGCCGTCGTGGACGTATAATGGTTAAAGTCGATGGTGTTGACAGGGATATAGAGGGCGGTGAGTTTTTAATCTGTCTTCCTGGAAAAAAGATTACGGTTTTTCTTAGGAATAATGAGACAGAGGCTGTTCTGTTGCGTATTTCCGAGGCGATGGCAAATCATTTGATATATGATTGCTTACGTAAGGAAGCCTTGTGGTGGGAGAAGCAGAAATTTGTGGATGAGCATGTCGTCGCGAGACCTGACGAAGGTGAACTGGAAGTGCTCGAATCTTATATCAATATCATTACGATTCAATTCAAGCGTAAGATGACTACGAAACGAATCAGCATCATAAAATCCCTTGCCGATGCGGCTATATATGAGATAATGAGTGCCTTGGATTCGCGTGTGCAGGCGGATGAGGAACAGATGGATCAGATTTTAGAAAGAGGAGATTATATCTTGCATTCTTTCCTGGAACTACTGAGGACAGAAGGCGTTGTCAGACATACAGTGGCTTGGTATGCTCAGAAGTTGTGCATTTCTTCCAAGTATCTTTCCGTCTTATGTAAGGAGAAAGGTGGCAGCAATGCTTCGGAGATGATTAAACAGGCTCTTCTAAAGGAGATATGTTATCAGCTTGCTAATACGAATCTGACCATCAAGGAGATAAGTTACAATGTCGGCTTTCAGGATGTCTCTGTGATGTGCCGCTTTTTTAATAAGAACAAGGGTATGAGTCCTTCCCGTTACCGAGTCTCCCTAACGCAGCAGACGGTTTAGTGTTCCATATAGTTTTCCGCAGCTGTGGTCCCTAGCACACTGGAACTCGTTCATTCCGGCTGCGGTGCTGGTGGATAGTTATTCCCCTTGCCATTCACCATAACCATATTCAACATAATCTTCTTCTCCCTCTCTGTCCATCTCCCTCTTCTTCATCATCCTCAAGATCTATTTCTCCATTTCCTTCTCCATTTCCTTCTCCATTTCCTTCTCCATTTCCTTCTCCATCTTCTACTCCATCTTCTTCTTCTTCTTCTTCCTCTCTGTACATCTTCCTCTCTGTACATCTTCCTCTCTGTACATCTTCCTCTCTGTACATCTTCCTCTTCTACCCCCCTTTGCTGCAGCTATTCCCTTCGTGAAATTCACCTGGCATATCGTTAAATCGTATC
>JBJEBS010000034.1:0-3486 GCA_051870275.1 Candidatus Cryptobacteroides sp. | reverse complement strand
TACGAAGAGGATTGGGGTCTGAAGCAGCTTGCTTACCCTATCCAGCACAAGACATCAGGATTCTATTACCTGATCGAGTTTAAAGCAGCTCCAGAGTTTATCGCTACTCTCGAGACTCAGTATCACCGTGACGAGCGTATCATCCGCTACCTTACCGTAGCTATGGACAAGCACGCTGTCGCTTATGCAGAGCACCGTCGTCAGGTACGTGCAGCCAAGGCTGCCGCTCCTAAGTTTGAAGATGCTCCTGCAGTGGTAGAAGAAGTAGAAGATGTTGAACCTGAAGAAATCAAGGAGGACTAATTTATGGCTAATGTAGAAAACAGCGAGATCCGCTATCTGAACCCTCCAACCGTAGAGGTTCGCAAGAAGAAATATTGCCGTTTCAAAAAAGCCGGCATCAAATACGTAGATTACAAGGACGCTGAGTTCTTGAAGAAGTTCCTGAATGAGCAGGGTAAGATTCTTCCTCGCCGCATCACCGGTACTTCTCTCAAGTTCCAGAGAAAGGTAGCTCAGGCTATCAAGAGAGCCCGCTCCCTTGCACTCCTTCCATTTGTTACTGACCTCCTTAAATAATAATTGAGAGTATGAAGATCATTTTGAAAAAAGAAGTTATCGGTCTCGGTGAGGCTGGTGATGTAGTAAACGTCAAGACAGGATATGCTCTCAACTATCTCGTACCTCAGGGCTTCGCCACAGTAGGTACTCCGTCTGCCCTCAAGCAGCACGAGGAGACTATTCGTCAGAGAGCACATAAGGAAGCTAAACTTGTAGCTGATGCACAGGCTCTTGCAGCTAAGGCTTCAGCCGTAGAAATCAAGATCGCCGCTAAGGTTGGTGACTCAGGCAAGCTCTATGGCGGTATCACTACCGCTCAGGTTGCTGAGATTCTTGCTGCAGCAGGCGTTGAGATCGAGAAGCGTAACATTACTCTTCCTGAGATCAAGGTAGTGGGCGAGTATGAGGCAAGCGCTAAGATTTATAGGGGCGTAGTCGCTACACTTAAGGTAGAGGTAGTCGCTGAGTAAAGCTTAAAAATTTTTGAATCAGATGCAACATTTCGAACTTAAAGGCCAGCTCCGCGAAGTAGGTGGAAAGGCCACAATCAAAGCCTTCCGTCGCCAGGGACTTGTTCCTTGTGTGCTTTACGGTAACGGCGTTAATAATGTACTTTTTACAGTAGATGCTAAGGAGCTTAAGGCTCTTACAAATACTCCTAATTCCTTTATCGTGGACCTCGTTCTTGGGGATCAGAAGTATTTGGCAGTTCTTCACCAGCTTCAGTTCCATCCTATCAGCGACGAGTGCCTGCACGTGGACTTCCTCGCAGTAGATGAGAAGAAGCCTGTAGAGATCGACGTTCCTATCACCATCTCTGGACACTCCAAGGGTGTACAGCTTGGTGGAAAGTTCGTTCAGAATGCCCGTTCTCTCCGTGTATCTGCTCTTATCGAGCATCTTCCTGACAGCGTAAATGTCGAGATTTCAGATCTCGGTATCGCTCAGAAGATTAAGGCTGGAGACCTCAGCTACGATAATCTTACTGTCGTTACTGAGAAGAACACCGTTATCTGCCAGGTACGTGCTACACGTAACAGCAAGTAATTAGGAACATAATTATGGCTGGGGAGAGTTATTTGGTAGTGGGACTCGGAAATATCGGTCCTGAATACGCTCTGACCCGCCATAATATGGGATTCATAGTATTGGACGCCTGGGCTCAGACGTCCAATACTTCTTTTAATACCCTCCGTTATGGAGATCTTGCGGAACTGCAGCTGAAGGGTAGGAATATCTATCTTTTGAAGCCTTCCACTTATATGAATCTTAGTGGGAACGCAGTCCGCTACTATCTGCAGAAACTTCCTATTCCAGTGGAAAGGCTCATTGTTATCTGTGACGATATCAACCTGCCTTTCGGAACTCTACGTATGCGTAAGGGAGGAAGTGACGGGGGACATAACGGTTTGAAGAATATAGCCGAGTGCATAGAGACCCAGAACTATGCCCGTATCCGTATGGGAGTGGGTCACGATTTTTCCGAAGGCTTTCAGTCTGACTATGTTCTTGGTAAACTCAGTGATGAAGAACTTGAGGAGATGAAAGCCTTAAGTGAAAAAGTCATTCAAGGGGTGAAAGACTGGATCTGGCTCGGTGCAGAAAGGGCCATGAACGTGCTGAATACTAAAAATAAATAAAATAATTCTTGCATAAATCTCATTTGTTCCTTATCTTGCAAGCCGTTACGTAAAATGTTTACTATTATCACTTATTATAAACCATTAAAACACTAAGTCATGAAAGAACTTGTTGAAAAGATTTGCGCTGAGATCGAGGTTTTTACCGTTAATGCTCAGGCACAGGTAGAAAAGGGTAACAAAGCTGCTGGTGCACGCGCACGTAAGGCCGCTCTCGAGCTTATGAAGGACCTTAAGGAGTTCCGCAAAGTTTCAGTAGCAGAGTCTAAGTAATATTTTTCACTAAATTTTTCTTTTTTAGTGCAACGAATCCTAAACTTCCAGCATCTATAATGTAGGTTTAGGTTTTAGTACACATTTTAGGGTCGATCGCCGTGAGGCTTCGGCCCTTTTTCGTGTTTTTTATAGTCAATCATCCATTTATATTTACAGTTCATCCTTTTTCTTTTTTATTTTTTCTTTTCTTTTCTTCCACTTTTATATTTTTGCAGAGTTTGTTATGAAGATTTGAAGAGTATGAGTTCGGTCTTTGTTAAATAGTACGGACTTGCTTTCGTTTCGATGAAGTCATAGCTTTAGAAAATGAGGATTTAGGGGGGGAGAGATAGATTATTTTTAATTTACAGATCTTTATTTAGTATGAAGAGACAATTCATCAAGTTGGCCACTACTCTCCTGCTTGGCACTTTCCTTTTCGGTTCTTGTGAGGAACTGGGTTCTTGGGTACCTGGTATAGAAGAAACTGGAGATGATACTCCGGATGATAAACCTGATGATAAGCCAGATGACAAGCCTGGGGATGGAGGAAACACTGCGAATGAGGGTCTGGATTATGTCTGGGATTTCGATGCCATTCCGGAGATACATCTGGAATTCAGTCTGGATCAGTGGAACAGCCTCCTGGCCAAGTTCGATAAGGATAACAAGACTAAGGAGTATGTCAAGTGCGACGTGACATATAAGAAAGGTGAGGATGTCTTCGAGATTAAAGATGCCGGAATCCGACTCCGCGGTAACACTTCCAGACGCAGACCTGAGGGAGGCAGCGGAGACCACGTGAAGGATACCAAGGATTGGCATCACTGTCATTTCGGCCTGAATCTCAGGAAGTTCGTGAAGGATAACGAGCATCAGATTCACGGTATCCGCAAGATGAATCTCAAGTGGTTTAATAATGATCCGGCCTATGTGCGTGAGGTTTTCAGTTACGATCTTTTCGAGAGAGCCGGAGTGTGGACTGCTTCCCAGATCTGCTACGTCCGTCTCTGGTTGCACGTGGAAGGCG